>DASYOZ010000106.1:0-4699 GCA_036007185.1 Gaiellaceae bacterium
CCGGCACGGCGCGCGTGCGCGCAGGCCACGGCGAGGCCACCGCCGCGGGCTACGTCGGCGCCTCGTTCCGCACGCGCTAGCGACGGTCAGAGGCACGCAGGCCCGCGGGTACGATGGCTCCGTGGCTGTCACAGCCGGAGCGAAGCTCGACGCGCGCACGCTGCGCCGCGACTTCCCGATCTTCGAGCAGGAGATCCACGGCAAGCCGCTCGCCTACCTCGACTCCGCCAACACCTCGCAGAAGCCGCGCCAGGTCCTCGACGGGATGACGACGTTCTACGAGACGTCCTACGCGAATGTGCATCGCGCGGTGCACGTGCTAGCCGAGCGGGCGACGAGCGGCCTCGAAGGCGCGCGTGAGAAGGTCCGGGCGTTCCTCAATGCGCCAGACGCTCGCGAGGTGATCTTCGTGCGGAACGCGACGGAGGGGCTCAACCTCGTCGCGTACGCGTGGGGTGGAAACAACCTCGGCCCCGGAGACGCCGTCGTCGTTACCGAGCTCGAGCACCACTCGAACTTCGTGCCCTGGCAGTACATCGCTCAGCGGCAGGGGGCCGAATTCCTCATGCTGCGGATCGACGAGAACGGCGATCCAGACCTGTCCCAGCTCAACGAGATCGCGCGGGAGCACACGGTGAAGGTCGTAGCCACGAACCTCGTCTCGAACTCGCTCGGGACGATCCACGATCTTGCGCCGCTCGTCTCCTGGGCACACGAGGAAGGCGCGATCTTCGTCTGCGACGCGGCCCAGGCGGCGCCGCACATGAGAGTCGACGTGCAGGCGATCGGCGCCGACTTCGTCGCGCTCTCGGGACACAAGATGTGTGCACCGAGCGGCATCGGCGCGCTCTGGGGACGTGGCGAGCTCCTGCGCTCGATGGAGCCGTTCCTTCTCGGCGGTCACATGATCAACTCCGTCCGCGTCGACAAGACGACATGGGGTGAGCTGCCGCACAAGTTCGAGGCGGGCACGTCGCCGATCGCCGAGGCGTACGGCCTCGGCCTCGCGATCGACTACCTCGAGGAGGTCGGGCTCGACGCGATCGAGGCGCACGAGCACGAGCTTGCGGCCTACGCGCTCGGGCGCCTGGCAGACGTGCCCGGGATCACGCTCTACGGCCCTCCGGCGGAGCGGCGCGCGGGCATCGTCTCCTTCAACCTCGCGGACATCCATCCGCACGACGTCGCGCAGATCCTCGACCTGCAGGGCGTCGCGATCCGCGCCGGCCATCACTGCTGTCAGCCGCTCATGCAGAAGCTCGGGGTCGCGGCGACGAACCGCGCGAGCTTCTATCTCTACACGCTCCCCGAGGAGATCGACCAGCTCGTCGACGGCCTCTATGCCGTCCGTAAGGTGTTCGCATGAGCGACCCGGCACTCGAGAGCCTGTACCGCGAGGTCATCCTCGATCACTACAAGAACCCGCGCGGCCACGGCGTGATCGAGAGCGCCGACGCCGAGGCCGAGGGGCAGAACCCGCTCTGCGGCGACGAGGTCTCGATCTACGTCGCTTTCGGCGAGGACGGCGAGACGATCGACGACGTGCGGTTCTCGGGCCGAGGCTGCGCGATCTCGCAGGCCGCGACGTCGATGCTGATGGAGATGACGAAGGGCCGGACCGCGGAGCAGGTCGCCGCGCTCGACAAGGACGAGCTGCTCGCCGAGATCGGCGTCCCGCTCAGCCCGGTGCGCCTCAAGTGCGCCATGCTCGGCCTCACGACGCTCAAGGTCGCGCTGCACAAGGCGAAGGGGACCCCGCTCCCCGAGGGCCTCGCCGGCTTCGATGACCTGGAACTGACTTAGTGCCCGACGTGGAGGTCGCCGCGGCGGACACGTTCCCGCCCGGCTCGACGAAGATCGTCCGGCACGGCAGCCTCTTCGTCGGCGTCTACAACTGTGGCGGCGAGCTGTACGCGATCGAGGATCGTTGCTCGCACGATGACGGCCCGCTCTGCGAGGGCGATTGGGACGAGGATCGCTGCTGCGTCGTCTGCCCCCGGCACGGGTCGATGTTCGAGCTTTCGACCGGCCGGCCGATGACCCTGCCCGCGACCGAGCCCGTCGAGACCTACCCCGTCCGCGTCGATGGCGACTCGATCGTCGTCGAGCTGCCCTAGCTACGCCGCAGCCGGACTGGGGCCGCGGATCGCGCTCTCGGTCCGGTTCCGACCATTCGACTTCGCCAGGTAGAGAGCCTGGTCTGCCGCGCCGAGCAGGTCTTCGACGCCGTCCTCAGGGAGCATGGTCGCGACGCCGCAACTGGCGCTCGTCCGCATGTTGCCGACCGAATGCCCCTCGATCGTGCGCCGGAGCCGCTCCGCGAACCGTTCGGCTCCCACGAGGTCGGTCTCGGGCAGGACGACGACGAACTCCTCCCCGCCCCAGCGAGCCACTGTGTCTCCCTGCCGTGCGAGGGAGGTGAGGAGCCGGCTGACGGCGCGGAGCATCACATCGCCGGCGCCGTGCCCGAAGGAATCGTTGATTTGCTTGAAGCGGTCGAGATCGAGCAGGACGACCGTGAGCTGATGCGCGAAACGGTGGGCGCGGGAGATCTCGGCGGCGAGGATCTCCTCGAGAGCGCGCCGGTTCGCGAGCCCGGTGAGCGCATCGATGCGCGCCTCGCTCGCCTGCTCCTCCGTCCAGCGGAACGTGCGCAGCAGAGGACGGGCGAGGACGAGCGTGAGGAGCATCAGCGCCGCCAGCGCGAGCAGTCCGGCCTCGGCGACCCGCATGTATGCGGCGTTCTTCCGGTGAGACTCGATCCGGCCGGGGAGATAGGCGCGGATCCCGACGCGCTTCGCGAGCGGCAACGTCGCTCCGCGCGCAGAGCTCGCAGGCTCCGAGGCCCCCGAGCCCACGAACGAGAGGCGGACTCCGTGCACGGCGCCCGCCGACACCTGTCGCAGCGTCCTCGCATCGAGAGGCAATTGCGCGACGACCGAGCCGATCGCCTTGCCGCGGCTGACGAGCTGCACCGGAGCGGTGACGGAGTGCCCGAGGCGTCGGCCGTACGTGCGGCCGCCGACCTCGAGCAGCACCCCGTTGCGACGGGCGAAGCGCTCGAGGCTCGTCGTGGAATGGCGGCGAATCGCTGCCTGCAGGCGCGGTGAGGACGCTGCCGCGACAGCGTGCAGCTCGCGCCTGTCGAGGAGCCGTGCGAACCGCGCCTGGGCCGCCAGCGCGGCGTCGTGTACCTCGAAGTCGATCGCGCGGGTCACGTTGCGAACCTCGTCCCGGACGATCACGTAGGAGACGCAGGCGATCGGGAAGATCGCGACTGCGGTCAACGTGAGCATCAGACGCAGCCGGAGCCCGAGTCCGAGCGGAGAGGTAGGACGCTGCGCGACGTTAGTCGCCGTGGCCCCCGTGCGAGCCGTGCCCGTTGTCGCCATTGTCGCCATTGTCGCCATGTCCGTGGCCGGGCGGGGTGTGATTCTCGTCCCCCTGCGCCTGCTCTTGCGGGCCGTGGTGGCCATGGCCATGCGCCTGCCCCGATGGGCTGTGTATCTCGTGCTTGGCGGCGTGACCGGGCGGGATGTGCGTCTCGTGCTTGCGGGCTAGTCCGGGTGGAAGGTGGCTCTGGTCCTTGCCGGCCTTGCCCGGCGGGATGTGCGTCTCGTGCTTGGCGGCGTGACCGGGCGGGATGTGCGTCTCGTGCTTGCGGGCCTGGCCGGGCGGGACTTGCGTCTCGCGCTTCCGCGCCTGGCCCGGTGAGATGTGGTTTTGATGCTTGCACGCCAGGCCGGGCGGGATGTGCGTCTGGTCCTTGCGGGCCTGTCCGGGTGGGATGTGGTTTCCGCACGTCAGAGTCGTAGGTGAAGCGAGTCGCGGCTGCGCCGATGGCCCCGTCGGCTGCGACGGCGGAGGAGCCGGCGCGAGGACGTCGGAGCCTGAGGGGCCGCCCTGGCTTCCCGACGTGGCCCCCCCCGAAGCGCCACTCGGCGGCTTCGTGGGCGGCGACGACGGCTTGCCGCCCGTGGGGGACTGGCGCGGTGTATTGCTGATCGGGGTGGCGGTGGGCGGCGCAGCAACCTGCGTCGAGCCACTTGGAACCGATGCCGGCGACGACTGAGGGACGACCGGCCGGCGTGGCGCTCGCCCGGCGGCCGGCGGCGACACCACGACCTTGGCCGCCGGCGCCGAGCCGGGGCCGAGCGGCGAGCCGGGGCCGGGAGGCGTCGAGGGGATGTGCACGGTGCCGGAGTCCAGGAGTAGGGCGAGCGCGGCCGCCCCGGCGAGGAACGGCAGCACAACCACCGCTGCACGACGAGCGACACGAGCAAGCTGCGAGATCATCGAACCGTCAGCCCTGCGTCGCACCTCACGACTTCCGAAACTGCGTGCCGCCTGCGGTCTTCTGTGGCCCGCACCGGCCGTCCCCCTCCCCTTGTCTTCCTCCGCCTCGATCCAGAGGCACAAGAAACCTACCCGCGAATCAAGACGGCACACGCCTTCGGGGCGCGGTTTTCCGTGCGAGTTCGGCTAGCACCCCCTCAGTTCACTCGAACGAGTGACTTTCGCACGTCCGAGTCCGCGTCGTTGCACCTCGACATCGTTCGCGGGCTAGCGCCCACCGAGAATCGAGTCTGCCGCGCATAAGCTCGAGCTGTGGGTACCGAGCACATCCGCTGCTGGCCGACGACCGACCCGGCCTACATCGCCTACCACGACGAGGAGTGGGGGCGTCCGGTCCGGGACG
>DASYOZ010000107.1:0-5607 GCA_036007185.1 Gaiellaceae bacterium
ACCTGCACGCCGCCCAGTCTGGGGAACGACGTCCATACGGGCCTCCTGCGAGCCTGAACGAAGACTAGATCGTCACATCCGCTCAGGGGTCATTCCGGAACACTGGCCCAGCCGAGAGTCCTTGATCCCGGTATATCGCAAATCGGTTCAATCGATTAAGCCGAAGCAGGCCAGAGGGGTGGAGTGCGACCTCGTGCTTGCTCGCGTGTGTCCGTCCCAGCCGCGTTGTACGTTTGCACGCGTGCTGCGCGGGCCACGCTCACTTTTGCTCGCAGGCTCGCTCGCACTCGTCGTCGTGGCGAGCGCGTCGGCCGCCTGGGGTGGGAGAGATCCCGCGCACAACACGCGGATCGGGCGGATGCCGAGCTCCTGCCGCGGCGCGCCGACTGGCAAGGAGTGCATCGACGCCGTCGTGTACTACCTCGACAAGGCGCGGTCGCGTGTTCATCTGCCGCCGTACGCGCTCCCGGCGAACTTCCCGTCGCTGTCGCCACCGCTGCAGTTGTTCATCCTCGTCAACCTCGATCGCGTCCAGTACGGGCTCCCGCCGATCACCGGAATGACGGCAGCGCTGGACCACGACGCGCTTGTGAGCGGCGTCTGGCGGGCGGACGACCCGCACCCGAGCAACGCGACCGGCCTCACCACCTGGTGGCCGGGCTGGGCCGGCGCGTTCTACAACGCCCCGATGGCGTACGAGGCGTGGGTGTGGGATGACGGGCTAGGGAGTAAGAACCCCCGCTGCACGCCGACTGATCATTCGCGCTGCTGGGGGCACAGGCACAGCGTGCTGTGGAAATACGGCCCGGTGCTCGCGATGGGCGCGGCCGCGGGACGCGATTCGCGCCACCACCGCGGCTACACGTATCTCTTCGTCGGCGGCACCGCGGCCTACACCCCGGCCTACACGTACACCTGGAAGCAGGCCGTCGAGGACGGAGCGGGCACGAACACGTACGACCCCGGCCCACCGCCGAGCGCGCTGTGCAACGTCCCGGTCCTTATCGGGCTGAAGCTGGCCGGCGCGTCACGGGCGATCGAGAAGGCGCACTGCAGCGTCGGCGAGGTCGTCCGCAAGCACACCGACTACGTGCCCGGAATCGTGATCCGGCAGTACCCCGCCTGGGGCACGACGCTCGCGCGTGGCGCGAGTATTCGGCTCACCGTCAGCCTCGGCCCGCGCTAGGTCGCTGCTCTCCTGCTTGGTGTCGGCTTGGAGCCTGGTGATCTTGATGCTGCGAGGGATCGCGTCCTGGCGCGTCTCGCTCCAACGCAGCAGGACGCGATCTCCCACAGGACGAGGCGACCGAAGCTCTGAGGCCCCGCCCTGCCAGACCAGGCGGGCAGCCTCGACCCTGATGCGCCAGGGCAGGGCTGGGGCCAGGGGTGGGGGCCCTCCCCCTCGCGCGCCAAGCCGAGGACTAGTCAGACCAGCTCGGTCGGGGAAATCGGGCCATTGCCCAGGGGCGTTTTGTTGAGGTTTCGGCAGGATCATCGCTTGGGGTCCCGCGCCGTCATCCAACGCCGTCATCATCCGCGACCGTGACTGAGCACCCGCCGAAGGGGCCCGACGCCGTGCGGTGGTTCGACCTGGATGGCCACCTGGCGCTCGCAGACGGCGTGCTTGAGCGCGTGCGGACGGGGCTGCCTGCGGCAACGCCGCAGGTCCGTGACTGGAACGATCGCCTCCTCCTTGAGGCCGTCGCTCGCGCCTACCGCTGCCTCCGATCGATCCGCGAGCTCGCAGGCCGCCGAGAAGGCGAGGACGCCGCCGTGCTCACACGCGCCTTGGTAGCCCTCACGCTCCGTTACCTCTGAGAGCGAACGAACTGACCGGCTGTGTCGACTCCTGCGTAAGGGTGCGGACGACCTTGCGAGGGCAGGCGACGAACTGATCGACCTCGGCCACTTCAACGACGAGGGCGGCGACGAGTTTCGACAGAGCGTCGCTGATCTTCGCCGGCAGGCCGACGAGTTCAGGGACCAGGCCGTCGGCTCACTACCCGACGACCGGGCCATCGCCGTGGCGCTCGACCGTTACCTGCAACCTCAGGAGCCAAGGTTCTTCGAAGCTCCTCTACGCGCGTATCTACCGGCCCACGTCCGAGGTGGCTCACTACGGCGTCAGCGCTGCGATCGCCGGGTATCCAGCCAACCCCGGCGACCCTGGACAGCTCTCGCTCGAGCGGACCGACGACCAGCAAGCGGCGGAAATGCTCGGCCTCGCCGTCGTCACCTTCGCCGCGCTGCTCGACTTCTCGGAGCCGGTCGCCAGGCACGGGCTTGCCATCGAGGTCGCCGAGATGATCCACGCATACCACCTGGGCAGCGCCTGAAAGGGCGCGGGTGGGGATATGTGGCTCGCTCCCGGGACCGCACCGGGGGACCGCACCGGCCCCCAGGACCGCACCGATCTCCAGGACCGCACCGGGGACCGCACCGTTTCGCCCAAATCGCCTTCCTCGCAGCACCTGCACCGCGTAACCATGCGGATTCCGCCTGGCTGCAGGGCTGGGGATGGGCCGGGCAGGGATCGAACCTGCGACCTTCGGATTAAAAGTCCGCTGCTCTACCAACTGAGCTACCGGCCCACGTCGGGCGAGCGTAGCGCCGCGCCATAGGATCTGCGTCGTGGCGCCCTTTCCGTACGAGACGGAGTTCCCGTCGCTCGACTTCGACCGGCCGGAGGCCGGGATCCTGCGGTTGACGCTCCGCGCGCCTGGGCGCCTCAACGCCGTGAGCGAGGCGCAGCACGGCGAGCTCGCGCGGGTCTGGCAGGCGATCGGGAGGGACGAGGAGACGCGAGCGGTGCTCGTCCGCGGCGCCGACGGCGCCTTCAGCTCGGGCGGCGACCTCGACCTCGTGCTCGCGATTGCGGACGACGCCGACACGCGGCTGCGCGTCTTCCACGAGGCGCGCGACCTCGTCTACAACATGCTCGCCTGCCCGACCCCGATCGTCTCCGCGATCACGGGTCCTGCCGTCGGCGCCGGCCTCGTGGTCGGCCTGCTCGCCGACGTGTCGCTTGCCAGCCCGAACGCGCGCATCGTCGACGGCCACACCAAGCTCGGCGTCGCAGCCGGCGACCACGCCGCGATCGTCTGGCCGCTCCTGTGCGGGATGGCGAAGGCGAAGTACCACCTGCTGCTGTGCGAGGAGGTCGACGGCGCCGAGGCGGAGCGCATCGGGCTCGTCTCGCTCTGCGTCCCGGAGGCGGAGCTCGAGGAACGGGCGCTCGAGATCGCGCGTCGGCTCGCCGCCGGGTCGCGCGCCGCGATCTCGCACACGAAGCTCGCGCTCAACGAGTGGCTGCTCAGGGCCGGGCCGATCTTCGACGCCTCGCTCGAGCTCGAGTTCCTCGACATGACCGGCTCGGACGTGCGCGAGGGCGTCGCGGCCGTCCGCGAGAAGCGGCCGCCGAGGTTCGCGTCGTGAACGAAGCCCAGCTCCGCGAGGTGCTCGGTGAGCCGACGGACCTCGTCCGGAAGAAGATCGCCGACCGGCTCAACCCGCTTACACGGCAGTTCGTCGAGCGGTCGCCGTTCGTCGTCGTCGCGACCGGACGCCCGGACGGCGGCCTCGACGTCTCGCCGCGCGGCGACCCCGCCGGCTTCGTCCGCATCCTCGACGAGCGGACGCTCCTGCTGCCCGACCGGCCCGGGAACAAGCTCGCCGACTCGCTCACGAACCTGCTCGCCGACGACCGGATCGCGATCCTCTTCCTCATCCCGGGCGTCAACGACACCTTCCGCGTCAACGGCCGCGCCCGGATCGTCGACGACCCTGAGCTCCTCGCGGACAGTGCGGTCGAGGGGAAGGCGCCGCAGCTCGGGATCCTCGTCGAGGTCGAGGAGGCGTACACGCAGTGCCCGAAGGCGCTGCTCCGCTCGGAGCTCTGGAACCCCGACCGGCACGTCGACCGCTCGGAGCTGCCGGCGTCCGGCGAGATCCTGCGCGCGGTCGCCGATCCCGAGCTCGACGTGGAGGAGTACGAGGAGGCGCGCGCCGAGCGGTACGGGCGCCGCCAGGGGTTCTACTAGGACGCGCGGTCGGCGCTCTGGCGCTCCCACGCGTCGAGCAGCTGCTCCACGTTTCGCCGCTGCTCGTCGCTGAACTCGAAGCCGGCGAGGAGGCGGCGCGCCTCGTTCACGTCGTCGTTCTCGACCGCGGCCTCGAGGTGCTCGCGCACCGGGATCGGCTGCCGCAGCTGCCGCCGCAGCCAGCGGAGGAGGCTCACCTGGGCCGCTTCCACGCCGCCCAGTTTCTCACGGCCCACCGGTGAACGGGTGCCGACCTGGCCCTGATCTCTCCCGCCTTTGACAAGGAGGTGGGCGGTGACGGGATCGAACCGCCGACCTCCTGCTTGTAAGCCAGGCGGCATATCGCGTAACCATGCGGAGTTGCGCTGCCTCGGTCCACTCCTCGGTCCACTGCGCTGTGAGTCGGTTAGGGTGATCGTCGACAACGCAAAAGCCCGGCACCGCTTGCACGGCTGCGACGCCGTCCCCGCGCGACATCGAGTGGGCGCGCCGTCTCGGCTGGGGCCTGTTCGCGATCTTCTCGCTCGTCGACGACCGCCTGTGCTTCTGGACGATCGACGCGGACGGCTGCCGCGGGATCCCCTTCGTCGTCTTGTAGTCCGTCGACCCCGCGCCCGGCCCGGGAGGAGGTGAACCACGTCGCCGGGCGCGACCTACAGCCCGAGGATCTGCTTCTTCTTCGCCTCGTACTCCTCGGCGGTGATGTGGCCCTCGTCGCGGAGTGCGGCGAGGTTGCGAATCTCCGTGGCGGTGTCAGGTGCCGCTGGCGGCTCCGGGACGGAAGCTGCGGCTGCGCCGTGCTGGTGGGCGGCAGCCATCCTCTCCCGGATGAGTTGGGCGATCCGCTCGATGTCGTCCTTAGGCATCTGCTTGACGTGGCTGCGGTCGCCTGCGGCGGCTAGGTCGAGTGAGCCGTACATCATCCCGCGCTTGTGATCGACCGACGACAGCAGCCCGTACGCGAAGTCCTGCATCTCGTAGCCGCCCGTCTTCTTCGTGTACAGCACGACTCGGCGGTCGGTGACGAGGACTACGCCGTTGCGGTGAGTGTCGGTGCCCATGCGTCGAACCGGGATGAAGCCCGTGGTGGCGTCGAGGACTTCCTCGCCGGGTGTCAGGGCGGGCTGCGCTTCGGCGACGAGCTTGTCGCGGCGCTTGTCAAGACGAGACGGCATCTCCTTAGGCCGGGATTATGACGCTCGATTTTCGTAAGGCGTAGCGCCCGCTTCTGCGCCCTTCAGGGCTGCCTACGGAAGAACACCCGTCGGGTGCCCCTCCACACGATCACCTTCGTATGCGTGAGCGTCACCGCGTAGCCCTTCTGGTCAGAGCGAAGGCAGGCGACGCCTCGGCCTTGTGGGCCTGTGCCGAAGCCGCAGACAACCCCGGCGCGTTTGACGTAGACAAGCTGGGTGGCGGCGACACCCGTCCCGGCCGAGCCGAGTACGACCCCGGCGATTAGCACTGCGGCCTTGCCCCTCATGACGGCCTCCCTTCCTCAGGCCCATGAGCGGACGAACCGCCCACGACGGCATCCTCGTCTTTGACCAGACCCCACGTTCTCGGA
>DASYOZ010000108.1:0-6759 GCA_036007185.1 Gaiellaceae bacterium
GCTGCAGGCACGGCTACGGGGATTCGGTACCAGCAAGTGCCGCCGTGGCGACATTGATAACGTCACCGATTCGGTGAGTGCTTCGGGTTCCCGATCGGGGTAAGGGAGACGCGCGAAGTAGATGCTCCACAGTTGGTTGCCATTCCTGATCTACGGCGTGCTCGCGCTCGTCATCCCCGCCTCGATGATGTGGATGTCGTTCGTGTTCTCGCAGCGGCCCGCGGGTCGAACGCGGGCGCGCACGGTGCCGTTCGAGTCGGGCGTCTCGACGGGTCCGCTGCCGCAGCAGCGCTTCAGCGTCAGCTTCTACCTGACGGCGATGCTCTTCATCGTCTTCGACATCGAGATCGTCTTCCTCTACCCGCTCGCCGTGCAGCTCCACGCGCTCGGCTGGTTCGGCTTCGCGGAGCTCGCCTTCTTCATCCTCATTCTCTTCGTCGCCTACGTGTACATCTGGCGCAAGGGCGCACTCAACTGGTGACGCGCCGTGCCTGACGAGCCGACGCGCCTGCGCGACTACGGACTCCAGTCGGAGCGGCTCCTCTGGCCGACGAAGGGGCCGTCGCGCTTCGAGGAGGAGATGGGCGCCGAGGAGCTCGAGCGCGCCCTCGGGCTGACCACGCTCTCGAAGGCGGTGCGCTGGGCGCAGACGAAGTCGATGTGGCCGGACACGTTCGGGCTCGCCTGCTGCGCGATCGAGATGATGTCGATCGTCTCCGCGCGCTACGACCTCGCCCGCTTCGGGATGGAGGCGTTCCGCTCCTCGCCGCGCCAGGCCGACCTGCTCATCGTCTCGGGCCGCGTCGCGCACAAGATGGCGCAGCCGCTGCGCCAGATCTACGACCAGATGCTCGAGCCGAAGTGGGTGATCGCGATGGGCGTCTGCGCGAGCTCCGGCGGGATGTTCAACAACTACACCATCCTCCAGGGCGTCGACCGGATCGTCCCCGTCGACATCTACATCCCCTTCTGCCCGCCACGGCCGGAGGCTCTGATGGAGGGGATCATCCGCCTGCACGAGGCGCACCTCGCCGGCGTGCCGCCCGCGTACGAGCGAGTCGGAGTGGCCACGTGAACGACTGGCGGCGCATGCCGGGCTACCTCGCGCACCGCGACGGGCCCGAGATGCCGACGGTGACGGTCGAGACGGAACGGATCCGCGAGGCGTGCGAGCACGCGCGCGACGAGCTCGGCTTCGACATGTGCGTCGACGTCGTCGCGACCGACTACCTCGGCTGGGGAGGCCAGGGCGTCTCCGGCTACATCGGCACTGCGAGCGGGCGCGACCTCATGCACCCGATGACGCAGGGGCTGCAGACGCTGCCCGAGCTCAAGCCGAAGCGCTTCTCGGTCAGCTACCACCTGCTCGGACTGCGGCAGGGCGCGCCGCGCGTGCGGCTCCGGTGCTGGGTCGACGAGGACGAGCACGTGCCGAGCGTCATCTCCGTCTGGCCGACCTGCGACTGGCACGAGCGCGAGCAGTACGACCTGATGGGGATCGTCTTCGACGGCCACCCGAATCTCGAAAGGCTCCTGATGCCCGAAGACTGGGAGGGGCACCCGCTGCGCAAGGACTACCCGATCGGCGGCGAGCCCGTCCGCTTCACGGACGAGGAATGAGCACCACCACAGAACGCCCGAAGACCTACGACGGCTCGCGGATCCCGTCCCGCGTCCCGACCATCCTCGATGTCCCGGAGGACCTGCGCTCCAGCGAGGACGTCCTCCAGGTCAACTTCGGCCCCAACCACCCGTCCACGCACGGCGTCCTGCGCCTGATCGTCGACCTGCACGGCGAGGAGGTCGTCGGCGTCTCGGCCGTGATCGGCTACCTCCACACCGGCTTCGAGAAATCGATGGAGTCGAAGACGTACTGGAAGTGCGTCACCTTCCCCGAGCGGATCGACTACGTCGGCTACCAGAACAACGGGCTCGTCTTCGTGCTCGCCGTGGAGCAGCTACTCGAGCTCGAGGTGCCCACCAAGGCCCACTGGATGCGGATGCTCCTCTGCGAGCTCAACCGGATCCACTCGCACCTCGTCTTCCTCGGCACGTCGGCGCTCGAGCTGGGAGCTATCTCGATGTTCTGGTACTGCTTCCGCGAGCGGGAGATGATCCTCGATCTGTCCGAGCTGGTCACCGGGCAGCGGATGCACACTCGCTACTTCCAGGTAGGCGGCCTCGCGGAGGACATCCCGTCCGGCTTCTTCGGAGAGTGCCGGAAGTTCGTCGAGTGGATGCCGCGCGCGCTCGACGACTACCGCGACATCCTTCACCGAAATGAGATCTGGCTCGAGCGGACGCAGGGGATCGGCGTGCTCTCGGCCCAGGACGCGATCGCGCTGGGGCAGACCGGCCCGAACCTGCGTGCGTCGGGTGTCGATTGGGACCTGCGGCGCGACCAGCCGTACCTCCACTACGAGCAGGTCGACTTCAAAGTGCCGGTGTATCCGAACGGCGACGTCTACGACCGCTACCGCGTGCGGATGGAGGAGATGGCGGAGTCGACGAAGATCGTCCGCCAGTGCCTCGACAGGCTCGAGCGGATGGAGGGAGCGCCGTGGATCGCTGACGACCGCAAGGTCGTGCTGCCGCCGCGCGAGGAGCTCCACACCTCGATGGAGTCCCTGATCCACCACTTCAAGATCGTGACCGAGGGCTTCCGCGTCCCCGAGGGCGAGATCTACGTCGCGGTCGAGTCGCCGCGCGGTGAGTCGGGCTGCTACCTCGTCTCGGACGGCGGCCCGAAGCCGTGGCGCATCCACTTCCGCGCGCCGTCGCTCGCCGCCCTCGAGGCGACGGCGACCTGCCTCCACCACGCTCTCGTCGCCGACCTGATTGCGGTCGTCGGCTCGTTGGATGCCGTCATGGGAGACACCGACAGATGAGCTCGCTCTACGACGAGATCCAGGAGGTGCGGGCGCGGTATCCGGAGGGAACCCGCTCCGCGATCCTTCCGGCGCTGCGGCTCGCGCAGGACCGGCACGGCTGGCTGTCGCGCGAGGCGCTCGAGGAGGTCGCGGATGCGCTGGAGCTGACGCCTGCCTACTGCTACTCGGTCGCCAGCTTCTACGACATGTTCCACCTGGAGCCGGTCGGGCAGCACACGATCGAGGTGTGCACAAACGTCTGCTGCGGGCTCGTCAACGCGCAGGCGGTGCTCGACGTGTTCGAGCGCGAGCTCGGAGTCGGGCCGGGCGAGACGACGCCGGACGGCCGGATCACGCTGCGCGCCGTCGAGTGCCTCGGCGGCTGCTCGACGCCGACCATCGTGGCCGTCGACCACCGCTACCGGCAGTCGGTCGCCCCGGTCGACGTGCCTGCGATCGTCGAGGAACTCCGCAATGGCTGAGACCACGGTCGAGGTCGCCGAAGGCCCGGCACTCGTCCTCGCCGGTTACGAGGGGGAACCCTTGCGCAGCCTCGACGCATACCGCGCGGTCGGCGGCTATGCGCAGCTCGACCGGGCTCGCGCACAGGATCCGCAGGCAGTCATCCAGGAGGTGATCGCCTCGAATCTCCGCGGCCGCGGCGGCGCGTTCTTCCCGACCGGGCGAAAGGCGAGCTTTATCCCGACGCCCGACAAGATCGCGAAGCCGATCTACATCACCGTCAACGCGGACGAATCCGAGCCGGGGACCTTCAAGGACCGCGAGATCATGCTGAAGGTTCCGCACCGGCTCGTCGAGGGCTGCCTGATTGCGGCGCACGCGATCCAGTCGAAGCTCGTCTACATCTACATCCGCGGCGAGTACGCCGCCGAGTACGAATCGCTGCAGGACGCCGTTGGCGAGGCGCGCGGGGCCGGCATCCTCGGCCAGGTGGAGATCGTCATTCATCGGGGGGCAGGCGCGTACATCTGTGGCGAGGAGACAGCGCTGCTCGAATCGCTCGAGGGCAACCGCGGCCAGCCGCGCTCGAAGCCGCCGTTCCCGGCGATCTCCGGCGTCTACGCGTCGCCGACGCTGATCAACAACGTCGAGTCGATCGCGACGATCCCACCGGTCCTTGCCATCGGTCCGGAGGAATACGCGAAGATCGGCGCCCCACCCGACTCGACCGGCACCCGCCTCTTCTGCCTCTCGGGCAACGTCGCCCGGCCCGGCGTGTACGAGGCGCCGCACGGGATCACGGCGCGACATCTGATCTACGACATCGGCGGGGGCGTCCCGGACGCGCACACGCTCAAGGCCGTGATGATGGGCGGGTCGTCATTCCCAGTCATGACGCCGGACGACCTCGACACGCCGCTCGACGCGGATTCGCTCGGCAAGAAGGGGTACTTCATCGGCTCCGGCGTCGTCACGGTGATCGACGAACGGTCGTGCATCGTCCAGTTCGCGCTGCGGGTCGCGCAGTTCTACATGCACGAATCGTGCGGCAAGTGCACGCCGTGTCGCGTCGGCACGCGCTGGCTCGTCCAGCTGTTGCGCGCCGTCGAGGACGGAACCGCATACGAGCGCGACCTCGAGCTGACGCTCGACGTCTGCGACCGGATCATCGGCAAGTGCCTCTGCGTGCTCGGCGACTCGGCCGCGATGCCGGTCGCGAGCTGCGTGACGAAGTTCCGCGACGAGTTCCGCGAGCATCTCGAGCACGGCGGCTGCCCCTTCGGCGCCGACTCCCAGCTCGCGGGACTGTTCGCGCCCGTCGACCAGCATGAACACACGGCCGTGCCGCAGGAGGCGCTCGTATGAGCACCGACCTCGCCCGGGTCACCATCGACGAGCGCGAAGTCCACGTCCCGAAGGGGACCGGGCTCGTCGAGACGGCGCTCGCGGCCGGCATCGAGATCCCCGTCTTCTGTTACGAGCCGCGACTCGGCGAGCCTGTAGGCGCCTGCCGGATGTGCCTCGTCGAGGTCGAGGGGACGCCCAAGCTCCAGGCGGGCTGCACGCTCACCGCGCAGGACGGGATGGTCGTGAAGACGGCGCGCACCTCGCAGCAGGCCGCCGAGGGGCAAAACGCCACGCTGGAGTTCATCCTCGTCAACCACCCGCTCGACTGCCCGGTCTGCGACAAGGGCGGCGAGTGCCCGCTGCAGGACCTGACGTTCCGCTACGGCCCCGGCAACACGCGGATGAGCTTCGACAAGCTCACGTTCGAGAAGCCGATTCCGATCTCGCCCACCATTTCGCTCGACCGCGAGCGCTGCATCCTCTGCTACCGCTGTACGCGCTTCAGCGAGAGCGTGTCGGAGGACGGCCAGCTCGTTGCCGTCAACCGAGGCGCGCTGTCGGTGATCACGACCTTCGAGGACATCCCCTACACGGGCGCGTTCACCGGCAACGTGACCGAGCTCTGCCCGGTCGGCGCGCTGCTGCCGACGCAGTACCGCTTCGAGGGGCGTCCCTGGGAGATCGTCGACGTGCCGACGGTCTGCGGCCTCTGCCCGGTCGGCTGCAACATCAACGCGACCGTGCGCGAGGGGAAGGTCAAGCGGATCCTCTCCCGCAACCACCCGGAGATCGACGAAGGCTGGATCTGCGACAAGGGCCGCTTCGCCTTCACGCACCTGCGCGCCGAGGACCGGCTCGCACAGCCGCTGCAGCGCGTGCGCCGGCGCGGCCTCGAGCCGGTGTCGTGGGAGCAGGCGACCGGCGAGGCCGAGCGGCTGCTGCGGGAGGCGCGCGGCCGGGTCGTGACGGTCCTGTCAGGCTCCGAGACGGTCGAGCAGGCGTATGCGCTCGGGAAGCTGCTGCGCGTCGGGCTCGGCTCGCACCAGGCGATGCTGCCCGAGGAGGTCTCGGGCGGGCTCGACGCCTACCGACTGCCGCTCTCCTCGATCCGCGAGGCGGACGTCGTCGTCGTGCTCGGGGACGTGCCGGTCGTCGAGCGCGCGCCGGTCGTCGACCTCTGGATCAAGGCGGCGCGCCGCAACGGCGCCCGCATCGTCGACGACGCCGACGATCCGGCCGTCGCGGAGGCCGAGCGCGTAATTCTCGTCTGGTCGGGGCCCGGCGGGCGCGGCGGCACGACCGTGGCGAAGCTTGCCGAGAAGCTCGGCCTTGCCGGGCGGGAGGGCTGCGGAGCGTTCGATCTCCCGCAGACGCCCAACGGACGCGGCGTCGCCGACGCGTGGGCCGCCTGCTGCGACGAGGAGGCCGAGGACGCGGAGTCGATCGGGCTGCTGGTGGTCTCGGGCGACGAGGCGGCCGCCGACGACAACGTCCGCGCGCTCGCGGAGCAGGCGGAGGCAACGATCGTGATCTCGATGTTCGGCGGCCTCGCCGCCGGCTGGGCCGACCTCGTCCTGCCGGCCACGGGCTACCTCGAGCGCGACGGCACCATCGTCAACCTCGAAGGCCGCCTGCAGCGCCTCCGCCGGACGGTGACGCCACCGTGTCCCGACGAGCTCGAGTGGATCGCGGAGCTCGCGGCACGGTTCGGCGTCGACGTTGCGCCGTACGCCGCTGCGGTCTTCGCCGAGGTCTCGGAGCGCGTCTACGGCGGACTGGCGTTCGGCGAGGTCGGCGAGCGGGCACCGCTGCGGGTCTATCCCGAGGCGCCGGAGCGCGTCACACGTGAGCCGCTGCCGGAGCCACACGGGAAGCCTCGCCTGAGAAGCCAGGTCCGCCTGGTCGCGTACAAGCCGCTCTTCTCCGGCGCCGCCGTCGAGCGCGTCAGCGAGCTGCAGTTCCAGCGGCCGCAGCCGGAGCTCGAGATCTCGGGCGACGACGCGCGGCGGCGCAAGCTCGCGACCGGCGACCTCGTCACCGTCGGCTCGAACGGCGGCGCGATCACGCTGCCGGTGCGCGT
>DASYOZ010000109.1:0-6803 GCA_036007185.1 Gaiellaceae bacterium
ATGCCGCCACGCCAATCGTGAGTGCCCCTCCGAGCACGACGGCGCGCATCGTCCCGAGCAGTGATGCGACCGCGCCCGACTCGAAGGCACCGAGCTCGTTCGAGGCGCTGATGAAGACCCATTCCACGGCGCTCACGCGACCCTGCAGCTCGTGGGGCGTCACGAGCAGCACGGTGGTCGAGCGGATGTTCATGCTGATCATGTCCGCGAAGCCGCTGACGGCGAGCGCGGCTAGCGAGAGCGGCAGCGAGCGCGAGAGCCCGAACACGATCATCGCCGCGCCGAAGACGCCGACGACGACGAACAGCGTCCGACCGGCGCGGAAATGGAGTGGCCGCCGGGCGAGGAGGGCGCCCGCGAGGAGCGCGCCGACGGACGGTGCGGTCCGCAGCATGCCGAGCCCGACAGGCCCGACGTCCAGGATCGACCGGGCGAACACCGGCGCGAGCACGATCGAGTCGCCGAGCAGCACGGCGACGAGATCGAGCGAGATCGCGCCGAGCAGCATCCGCGTGTGGACGATGAAGCCGACCCCGGCGGAGAGGCTCTCCCAGGTCAGGGCGGTCGCCGGCGCGAGCGCGACCCGCGACCTGACGCCGAGGATCGCGATCAGTCCGAGCAGGAAGAGCGCGGCGGCGGTGATGTATACCGCGACCGGCTCGATCGCGAAGATCACGCCGCCCAGAGCCGGGCCGACCACGATCCCGATCTGAGACGCGATGCTGCGGAGCGCGACCGCTCCCGGGAGCAGTTCCGTCGGCACAATCTCCGGTGTGAGCGCGCGTCCGGCCGGGTTCGTGACCGCCGAGGCGACCCCGGCTGCGACCCCGATGCCCAGGAACGGCCAGAGTTTGTGTGCGCCCGCGAGCGTGATCAGGACGAGCGCCGCCGCGATCGCGACCTGGAGGGCGAGCCCGACCGCGACGACCAGCCGACGCTGGGCCCGGTCGGCGAGCTGGCCGGCCGGCAGGGCGAGGATCGGTAGCGGCACGAACTCCGCCAGCCCGACCAGGCCGAGGTCGAGTGGGTTGTGGTGGATCTCGTAGACCTGCCAACCGATCGCGACGACGAGCATCTGCAGCGCAAGCCCGTTCGCGAGGGACGAGGTCCAGAGCAGGGCGAAGCTGCGGAGGCGCAGGGCCGGGGGCAAGCGGTGCCTCACGAGCGCGAACGTTAGGCTCCGCGGCGGTGGCCGAGGGACACGAGACGACCGCGGGCAAGCTGGAATGGCTCGGGGAGCTGCGGGGACAGGCCCTCCACGCCGGCAGCGAGAAGTCGGTCGCCCGCCGCCGCGAGGAGGGGAGGCTCCTCGCCCGCGAGCGCGCGGAGAAGCTGTGCGACCCCGGCACGTTCGTCGAGCTCGACCGCTACGTTCGCCACCGCGAGGTCGAGTTCGGGATGCGCGAGAAGCGCCCGTACGGCGACGCCGTCGTCACCGGCTACGGGACCGTCTTCGGCCGCCGCGTGTTCGTTTTCTCCCAGGACTTCACCGTCTTCGGCGGCTCGCTGAGCGAGGTCTTCGCCGAGAAGATCTGCAAGGTGATGGACATGGCCGTGAAGTACGGCTGTCCGGTGATCGGGATCAACGACTCGGGCGGGGCGCGGATCCAGGAGGGCGTCGTCTCGCTCGCCGGCTACGCCGAGATCTTCTGGCGGAACGTCCAGGCGTCGGGTGTGGTCCCGCAGATCTCGCTCGTGATGGGCCCGTGCGCGGGCGGCGCTGTCTACTCGCCCGCCATGACCGACTTCGTCTTCATGGTCGAGGGCTCCTCGTACATGTTCATCACCGGGCCTGACGTCGTGAAGACGGTGACCGGTGAGGAGGTGACCTTCGAGGAGCTCGGCGGCGCCGCGACGCACGCGTCGAAGTCGGGCGTGGCGCAGTTCACGGCTGCCGACGAGGAGACGTGCCTCGAGGACGCGCGCTACCTCCTCTCGTTCCTGCCCCAGAACAACGCGGATCGGCCGGCGTGGAGCGCGCCGACGGATCCGGTCGACCGCGAGGACGCGGAGCTCGACACGCTGATCCCGGACAGCCCGAACCAGCCGTACGACATGCACGACGTCATCCGCCGCGTCGTCGACGACGGCGAGTTCCTCGAGGTGAGCGAGCGCTGGGCGGAGAACATCGTCTGCGGCTTCGCGCGGCTCGGCGGCCATGCGGTCGGCGTGGTCGGCAACCAGCCGCGCTCGCTCGCCGGCGTCCTCGACATCGACGCCTCGAACAAGGCGGCGCGCTTCGTGCGCACGTGCGACGCCTTCAATGTCCCGCTCGTCACCTTCGTCGACGTACCGGGCTTCCTGCCGGGGACGGCGCAGGAGTGGGGCGGGATCATCCGCCACGGCGCCAAGCTCCTCTACGCCTACTGCGAGGCAACCGTGCCGAAGCTGACGGTGATCACGCGCAAGGCGTACGGCGGCGCATACGACGTGATGAGCTCGAAGCACATCCGGGCCGACTTCAACTTCGCGTGGCCGACCGCGGAGGTCGCGGTGATGGGGCCGGACGGCGCGGTGAACATCATCTACCGCGACCGGCCGGAGGAAGAGCGCCCCGAACTGATCGCGGACTACAAGGAGCGCTTCGCGAACCCGTACACGGCAGCGGAGCGCGGCTACGTCGACGACGTGATCGAGCCGCGCCGGACGAGGCCCGTGCTGATCGACGCGCTCGAGACGTCACTGACGAAGGCGGAGCCGAGACCCCGCCGCAAGCACGGCAACATCCCGCTCTAGTCGGTCAGCGGAGTCGCACCGGGTAGGCGGTGCGATCATCTAGTGATAGTCTGAGCAGCACGATGCTCAAAGTCAAGATCGATCGGCACGAACCGACCGAGCTCTTCGAGCAGGTGGCGGCCGAGATCCGGCGCGCGATCGCCGACGGCGAGGCGAAGCCGGGCGAGCGGCTCCCACCCGCCCGCGACCTCGCCGCCGTCCTCGGCGTCAACACGAACACGGTGCTCCGCTCGCTCCGCCTCCTCCGTGAGGAGGGGATGCTCGAGTTTCGGCGCGGCCGCGGCGTCACAGTGGCAGGGACGCCGGAAAAGGGCGCCGTGATCGCACGGGCACGCGAGCTCGTCCGCTTCGCGCGGCAGCAGGGCTACCGGCGCGACGAGCTGATCCGGCTCATCGAAGACATCGGGTAGCTGCTCCCGCTAAGAGACGAGAACCGCGTCCGGCTCGAGCGCGGTGCGCAGCTCGTCGCTCAGCGCCCTGACGACCGCGGGATCGAACTGCGCCCCGGCGCAGCGCTCGAGCTCGGCAAGCGCGTCTCCCTGGCTGAGCGCTTCGTGGTAGGCGCGCTCGGACGTCATCGCGTCGTACGCGTCGGCGACGAAGATGATTCGCGCGCCGAGTGGGATCTGGTCGCCGGCGAGCCGGTTCGGATAGCCGGCGCCGTCCCAGCGCTCGTGGTGGTGGAGCACCCATTCCGCCACCGGCTGGACGCCGAGGCTCTCCAGCATCCGGAAGCCGATCTGCGGGTGCCGCTCGAGCATGAGTCGCTCTGCCTCGCTCAACGTGCCGGGCTTGCGGAGGACCTCCTCGGGGATCGCGAGCTTGCCGAGGTCGTGGAGGTTGCCGGCGAGTCGCGTCAGCTCGACGGCAGGTTCGTCCGCGCCGAGGCGGCGCGCGATCCGCGCCGAGTAGTCGCCCACGCGCTGCGAGTGGCTCCCGGCATAGGCGTCGCGCTCGTCGACGGCCTTCGCGAGGCTCTCCGCCGCCCGGTACTGGGCCGCGCGGTCCGGTGTGTCCGCGAGCTGCCCGAGGTTGGCGCGCAGGATCGACTCTGCCGCATACGCGCGAACACGGTTCTTGCCGTCCTTCTTCGCCCAGTACAGGGCGCTGTCGGCGAGCCGGATCAGCTCGTCCCGCCCGGTGCCGTCAGTCGGGTAGGTCGCGACGCCGGCGCTCACCGTCACAGGGCCCACGCCCTCCACGTCGAGAGCCGCCACGCGCTCGACGATCGAGCGCGCCACCGCGGACGCCTGCCGCTCGTCCTGCCGCGGCAGGAGCACCGCGAACTCGTCCCCGCCGAGCCGGAACGACTCGCCGCCCTGCCGCAGCCGCGACGCCACCTGACCGAGCACGAGATCCCCGACCGGATGTCCGAATCGGTCGTTGACCGACTTCAGGTCGTCGAAGTCGACGAGGCAGAGCGCGAGTGGGGTGCCCTCCTCCTCGGCAGCGACGAGCTCTCGCTGGAGCCGCTCGTGGAAGCTGCGATGGTTGCCGAGACCCGTGAGGGGGTCGGTCAGGGCGAGGCGCATGGCGCGAATCGCCTTGAACGTCGAGCGCTGGTAAAGGGCGATCGCCAGCAGCGGGCCGACGAGAGCGATCATGAGTGGCGGGTCGCGCTGCCAGAGCACGATGAGCGTCAGCGCCGCCGAGGCCATGAACGCGAACGGCGCCGTCGTCTGCGCGATGTTCTCTCGCGCGATGCTGAAGAAGGAGCGGCCGGAGTCGGCCGAGAGAACCGCGCTGATCAGCACGAGGTTGACGACCCAGTAGTAGAGGAAGCCACTGAGCACCACCCGCGCGACGAGAATCCCCGCCGAGTTCCCTTGGACATGCTCGATCGCGATCCCGGCCGCGAGCGCCGACAACGCGAACATCGAGCCGTTGTAGGCGACGCGCAGCGGCGGGCGGCGCTGGAGTAGATGCGTGACCGTCGGTCCTCCCGCGGCGACGATCACGCCGGCGGGCCATCCGAGCAGGATGATCGCGGACACGGAGAAAACGAACCCGAGTGTCACGCCGCCGGCGCCCATACCCTCGACCGGCACCGGGAACCGCTCGGCAACCGCCATGCTCGCGAACAGGCCGAGGAGCGCTGCGACGTCGGATGCCGAGCGCGGTGCGTCCGCGTATCGGTAGACGGCGAAGGCGACAGTGATGACGCCCGCGACGATCACGGGCACCACGACCGCAAGCACGCGGGGCGGAATCGCGGCGGGAGCCTTCACCGCCGCGCCACCCTACCGCGGCCTTCGCCGTCCGGCCGAATCGGCCGGCTGCTGATCACCGGCACCGATCCTCCCCTACGAGGTGTCCCCGGTGCCTACCAGCCGTAGTTGTGCATGTGCCCGAGATTCCCGAGCGCCACTGCAACTGCCGCAGTAAGAGCCAGGAGAATCACGAGGCGAAACTTCCACTCAAGCATTGTGCCTCCAGGGAGAGTCGTCGGGGACGCCAGACTCAAGGGATTGTGGGCGCAGCGGCGCGGAGCCGAAATCACCCGAAGGGGGTAGCGGGATCACTCGAAGGGGGTAACCGGAGCCGATTCGCCTCCGCGCGGCCCCGGAGTTACTACTCGAGCCCGGCCTCGTGCAGCGGCCGACGGCCCCAGGCGAACCGCTTGCGGTACCAACCGCTGAGCTGCGCGAATGCGACACCTTCGTCCGAAGACTGGATGAACCAGCCGTTGCCGACATAGATCGCCGTGTGGAAGATCTGCGGCCCGGTCGAGTGGGATCCCTTCGTGCCGAAGAAGATCACGTCCGCGGGCTGCAGCTTCGTGAAGGAGACCCTCTTCGAACGGGGGACCTCGACGCTCATGGTGTACGTCGTCCGGCCCTGGATCGTCGAGGCGAGGCTGCCCTCGTTCGGGTAGCTCTGGAGCTTGTAGACGCGCCAGACGAAGCCCGAACAGTCATAGCCGCCGGGCGCGTTGACGCCGAAGTCGACCTCCGGGCCGTCGTTCGTGCCGCCCCAGACGTACGGCATCCCGATCTTCGAGAAGGCGACGGCGAGGATGCTGCGCTGCCAGTCGTTGGGCTGGGGGAGCGCGAAGGAGTCGGCGAGGCTCTGCACCTGGGCGATCTGCCAGCTGTTCTCGAGCTGGCCGAATTCGAGGATCTGAGCCGCCGAGTAGGCGGCTTCGGCGCGGGTCGCCGGATCCTGCGGCCGCAGCTCGAGGAAGTCCTGCGCTGCAGGATGGTTGATCCGGAGGCCGAGCAGACGGGCGACGACCTCGAAGCCGAAGCGGCCGGGCACGGCGACGCCCGCGGCGCGCGCTCCCTGCGCGAACTCCTTCGCCGCCGTTCCGAGCCCGAGCCCCTGGACGAGGCCGCGATCGAGTTGGGCCATCGTCACGTGCGCGCCCGGATTCGAGACGGTCGGCGCGGTCGTCGTCCCGCCCGTTGTCGTGGTGCCGGTGCCGGTTGTGCCCGTCGAGGTCGTGTCGGTCGAGCCGGAGCCTGAACCGGGCGGAGGCGGCGGTGCAAGCTGCTGCTGCAGGCCGAAGGTGAGATTCGCGAGCGTCTGCCGCGTGACTGCGGCATTGGGCTTGAACTTGCTCACGCTCTTCGCGTCCATGAGCCCGTGCGCCACGACCGTGGCGATCTGCGGCGCCGCCCAGTCGGGCAGGCGGCCGGCAGCCCCGGGTGCCGCGGCAGCGGCAACGGCGGCCATCGCGATGGTGGCCGCGAGCGTGACGAGACGCTGACCCACGTTCCGGTCATCGACCGGGTGCCCGGAGGGCATTAGCCTTCTTGCGTGGGCCCGCTTCAGATCACCCCTGACCCGGACGAAGCCGAGCGAAAGGCGATCCTCGCCGCGCTCGCGGCCGAGGAACTGGAGCGACCCGGCACCGGGTGGGCCGACGCGCTTCTACCGTTGCGGCGCGGGGAGGAAGAAGAGCCGTAACTTCAGTGCTCTCTCGACCGTTCCCACGACATGTGGGAGGAGTGCATTCGCTGCGGCGAGGCTCCGGCCGTCGACGATCAAGGCTATTGCGGTCACTGTCATTGGGCCGTCCGGGCCGAGGTCGAGGAGGGGTTCTACGCCCTCCGCGAGTACCTGCG
>DASYOZ010000110.1:0-8021 GCA_036007185.1 Gaiellaceae bacterium
CTTCGTCGGCGACCACGACCACTTGCCCGGGTCGCGCGACCGAAGCTGCAGCGAGCGCGGCGAAGCGCCGCCCCGCCGCTCCGATGCGTGCATCCCACTCCGTTCCCACCGCCGCGAGCGCGCGCCGCAGCGCCGGCTCGAGACCGTCGTAGAGCCGCTCGACTCCCCGCGTCTCGAAATACACGGCGCCGAGCGAGGCCGGCTCGACGGAGAAGCCGGCGTCCTCGAGTGCATGCAGGATCTCCTGCCAGGCGCGCTCCGCACCGGCCGCGTCCGGCTCGACGAGCGCGAGTGACGGGCAGGTCGCGAGCGCCTCCCCCAGCCGCATCCCCGGCCGGACGCCCGCCGCCTCGGCGGCCGCGGTCACCGGGCCGAGCAGCGGCTCGCCCTGCGGCTCGGGCGCGAGCGCCGCCGGGCGCAGCGCGAGCGTCGGCGTCCGCCGTAGCGCCGCCTTCAGCTCGAGCCCGGGGATGGCGATGCATGCGATCATGGGAACGTATGTTCTATACGAACATGTGTTCTCCTGTCAAGCTGGATCTGACACAGGCAACGAAAGGAGCGGGAATGGTCGAGGAAGCACGCCTGGACGAGGTCGGCTCGGGGCTCGCGCCCGTCTCTCCGGGCTGGTTCGTCGTCAACGTCGGGGAGGCGACCTGGGTGCGGAACGACGCGTTCGGCGGCCGCTGCGTCTTCGAGAGCAGCCGGCGCGTGCTCGCCGAGCGACCGGATGCCGAGCCGCAGATGTTCGCGGACACTGGCTTCACGCTCGCCGTGCTCGAGCCCGGCAAGCCCACGGGCATGTTCCACGCGGAGTCCGCGCAGGAGGATTTCCTCGTTCTCGCAGGGACGTGCCTGCTCATCGTCGAGGACGAAGAGCGGGAGCTTCGCGCCTGGGACTTCCTCCATTGTCCCGCCGGAACGCGTCACACCTTCGTCGGCACCGGCGACGGGCCGTGCGTGCTCTTCATGACGGGAGCCCGTCGCGAAGGCAAGACGATTGTCTACCCCGTCGCCGAGCACGCGCTCGCCCGTGGCGCCGGAGTCGAGGTGGAGACGAACGACCCGATGGAGGCGTACTCGCCGTTCGCGCACTGGCGGCTCGGGCGGCCGGACGCGTGGCCGGAGCTGCCGTGGGCAGGATGAGCCCGTGGAACGGGTGCGCGTCGACAAGTGGCTGTGGGCGGCGCGCTTCGCGAAGACGCGGAGCGCGGCGACGGACCTCGTCCTCGCGGGCCACGTCAAGGTGGGCGGCGACCGCGTCAAGCCGGCCCGGGAGGTCGCGCCGGGCGAGACGGTCGAGATCCGGCTCGGAGCCGTGCGCCGCGTCGTCGTGGTCACCGGTCTCGCGGACCGCCGCGGGTCGGCAAAGGTCGCGGCGACGCTGTACGAGGAGACGCCGGAGTCGCGCGAGGAGCGGGAGCGACTCGCGGTCGAGCGCCGGCTGGCTCGGCCGCTCGGCGCCGACCTGGGGGCACGTCCGACGAAGCAGGAACGGCGGCGGCTCGACGCCTTGCGGCGGGGACAGCGCCGACAGTGAAATGGGTCGCGCTCTTGCGGGCGGTCAACCTCGGCGCCCGTAACAAGGTGCCGATGGCGAAGCTCAGGGCTCAGCTCGAGCAGGCGGGTTACGAGAACGTCCGGACGTACATCGCGAGCGGCAACGTTGTCCTCGACGGGCCGAGAAGCCGGCCCCAGGTCGCCGGCGAGCTTGAGGGCCTGATTGCGGACGCGTTCGGTGTCGACACGACCGTGATTCTCCGCACTCCGGCCCAGCTCGAGGCTGTCCTCGCCGGTCATCCGTTCGGCAACGACACGTCGCACTCGCACGTCGTCTTCCTGGACGCGAAGCCCGCAGCGGAGGCCGCCAGGCGTTTCGCCGACGTCGACCCCTCGCCCGACCGGGCCGAGCTGGTCGGCGCGGATGTCTACCTCCGGTACTCGGCCGGTGTCCAGGGCTCACGACTCTCGGCGGCGCGACTCGAGCGCCTCCTCGAAGTGCGCGCGACGCACCGCAACTGGCGCACCGTGGCCGCCCTGGCCGAGCTCGCCGCAGAGGCGTAGGCTCGCGCCAACAAGCGAGGGAAAGGAGTTTCGATGGCAATTGCACGCGTGGTCTCGTTTGACGGAGTCGACTCGGCACGGATGGCAGAGCTGAGTCGCGAGATCGAGGGAGGCGAGCAGCCGGAGGGCATGGAGGCAACCGAGATGCTTCTGCTCCACGATCCGGATGCCGACCAGGCGCTGGCGATCGTCTTCTTCGACAACGAGGACGACTACCGGAAGGGCGACGAGATCCTCGGCGCGATGCCGACGGGGGATACCCCGGGCCGGCGCACGGGGGTCACGAAGTACCAGGTCGCCACCCGCATGACGGCCTAAGCTCGCGAAGCTGGCGCTTCGCTCGCTGGGAGACGGAACTCCGCGGGCCGGAAGGCGTGGTTTCCGGCCCGCTCCGTGCCGTTTTGGCTTTCGATGCTCTGGACGAGACGGCTGCCCGGTGCGCTCGCGCGCGGCAGAGGCCGGCGCGAGCACGGTGCGGCCTGCGGCTAAGCCCCCGCTAGCGCGGATGTCTTAGCCTCCGGCCCTTCGCCTGGTTCTGATTCAAGCGCTTTCGAACCCTGACCGCGGAAGCGCGGCTCGAACCTTGCGTCAGTCCCTATCTGCTTTCAGCACGGAGCCAACGGGAGACCGCGCTCTCCCGTTGGCGGAGTTCGTTCGTCCTAGCTCGCGGGTACGCAGCACCCGCGAGCTACGCAACTTCGGCCGCGGGGCCGACGCGGCGGACGTAGCGCGGGACGACGGCGAGGTCGTTCTCGCGCGCGCACCGCTCGACGTCGGCCTCGAGGCCGTGTCGCCGCAGGTTCGCGGCGCTGCGGCTTGCGCGCAGACCCTCAAGCGCGCTCGGGAAGCTGCGCGCGAGCAGGATCGCCGCGTGGGCCGAGTCCTCCGGCTCGCCGCCGATCGCCTCGGCGATGCGGCCGGCGCAGTAGGCGTCGTCGAGGGCGAGCTCGCCGAGCACGCCGGCGCAGAGCACCGCGACGTCGTCCCCGCTCTCGCGCGCCGCCGCTGCGACCGCGTCGACGTTGAGGAGCGACCCGACGAGCACCCGCTCGAAGCGCTCGGCGGCTGCGACGAGGAGCCGCGTGCCGTTCGTCGTTGTGAGGATGAGCGTCTCGGCTGCCGGCTCTCCCTCGAGCTCGCGCGGCGAGTTGCCGAAGTCGAAGCCCTCGATGTGCTCGAGCCGCCGCTCACCGGCGAGCCTCGCCGGCCCCTCGCTCTGCGCGAGCGCCCGCGCCTCGTCCACCTCGGTGCAGCAAAGGACGCGCCCGTAGCCGGACGCGAGCGCCTGGCAGATCGTCGAGGTCGCGCGCAGGACGTCGACGACGATCCCAACCGAGGCGGGCGTCTGCTCCCCGGGTGTGAAGGCGACGTGGACACGCATAGCGGGGGCTAGGCTAGCCCGGATGTCGACGGCCGAGACCCGCTACTGCTACCGGCATCCGGACCGTGAGACGGGGCTCTCCTGCTCGGAGTGCGGGCGGCCGATCTGCGCAGACTGCGCGACGTTCGCGCCCGTCGGGATCCGCTGTCCCGACCATGCGGGAGTCCGCAGCAGCCCGGCGACTCGGATCCGGCCGCGGCCGGTGCGCCGTGCGCCGGGCGTCGCGCTGGCGACGGGGACTGCGCCGGTCACGAAGATCCTGATCGCGATCAACGGCGCGATCTACCTGCTCGGGGCGGCCCAAGGCGCGGGACTCAACAATCCGGGGGGCTCCCTCTACGCCAAGCTCTGGCTCGACGCACCGCAACTCCACAACGGAGGCTGGTGGCGGCTCGTGACGACGATGTTCCTGCACGCCTCGGTGCTGCACATCGCGTTCAACATGTTCGCGCTGTGGTTCATCGGGAGGCCTGTCGAGCAGTACCTCGGGACCGCACGCTACATCGGGCTCTACTTCGTTTCCGGACTCGCCGGATCGGCGGGGGCGCTGGTGCAGACGCCGGGAGTCACGGTCGGCGCGTCGGGAGCGATCTTCGGGATCCTCGGCGCGATGCTGATCATCGAGTGGCAGGTGACCGGGCGCCTCGCCGGGAACGCGATGACGTTGATCGTGATCAACCTCGCCTTCTCTTTCGCGATCCCGGGCATCTCCTGGGGCGGCCACGTCGGTGGCCTCATCGGCGGGATCCTCGTCATGCTCGCCTACGCGCACTGGGGAGACCGCGGCCGTGCGCAGTACGGCCAGCTCGGTCTCGGCGGGATCATCGGTCTCGTCGTCGTCGGAGTCGGCAGCATCACGCTCGCCTACTGGCGCGTGCGCGGCTACGCCTAGCCGACGCTAGCCGCCGGCCTGGACGTACTCGGCGCGGTGCGCTTCCCTCAGGGCCGCCTGCGCCGCCGCGAGCCGCGCGAGCGGGACGCGGTAGGGCGAGCAGCTCACGTAGTCGAGCCCGATGCGGTGGCAGAACTCCACCGAGGTGGGTTCGCCCCCGTGCTCGCCGCAGATGCCGAGCTTGATCTCGGGCTTCGTCTCCCTCCCCCGCTCGACGGCGATCCGCATCAGCTCGCCGACGCCGTCCTGGTCGAGCACCTCGAACGGGTTCCGCTCGAGCACGCCGTCCTCGAGGTAGAAGGTGAGGAACTTTCCCTCGGCGTCGTCCCGTGACATGCCGAGCGCCGTCTGCGTGAGGTCGTTCGTGCCGAAGGAGAAGAAATCGGCCACCTCCGCGATCTCGTCCGCGCGCAGCGCCGCGCGCGGCAGCTCGATCATCGTCCCGCAGAGGTACTCGAACTCCGGCGCCTCCTCCTCCATGACGCGCTCCGTCAGTTCCCGGAGCCGGCGCAGCTCCTCGCGGAAGCCTACGAGCGGGTGCATGATCTCGACGAGCGGCGGGTCGCCGCCCCGCTTCTGCACCGCCGTCGCTGCCCGCGCGATCGCCCGCACCTGCATCTCGTAGATCTCCGGCCACTGGATGCCGACCCGGCAGCCGCGCGTGCCGAGCATCGGGTTCGACTCCGTGAGCGCCTTGATCCGCCGGCGCATCCGCTCGTCGCGTGCCTCCTCGAGCGGCGGCAGGAACTCGTGCAGCGGCGGGTCGAGGAGCCGGATCGTCACGGGCAGGCCGGCCATCGCCTCGAAGATCGCCTCGAAGTCGGACTGCTGGAACGGGAGGAGCCGGTCGAGCGCGTCGCGGCGGCCGCTCTCGTCGCGCGCGAGGATCATCTCCTGGACGACCGGGAGCCGCTCGTCCCCGAAGAACATGTGCTCGGTGCGGCAGAGCCCGATCCCCTGCGCGCCGAATTCGCGTGCCTTCGCGGCGTCGTCCGCGTTGTCGGCGTTCGCGCGCACCTTGAGCCGGCGCAGCTCGTCGGCCCAGTCCAGGATCGTCTCGAAGTCCTCGTTGATGGCGGGCGGGACGAGCGGAACCTCTCCGACGATGACGCGGCCGGTGCCGCCGTCGATCGTGATCACGTCGCCTTCCCGCAGCTGGTTCCCGCCGATACGGACGGTCTTGGCGCCGGTGTCGATGTCGAGATCCTCGCAGCCGGCGACGCACGGCTTCCCCATGCCACGGGCAACGACGGCCGCGTGCGATGTCATCCCGCCGTGGGCCGTGAGGACACCCTTCGCCTGGATGAGGCCGTGGATGTCGTCGGGCGTCGTCTCCCAGCGGACGAGGATCACGGCCTCTCCCGCCTTGCCGCGCTCCGCGGCGCTGTCGGCGTCGAGGACGATCTTCCCGCTCGCCGCGCCGGGCGAGGCATTCAGGCCTTGCGCGGCGACCTCGAACTTCGCGTCCTCGTCGAGCCGCGGATGGAGAAGCTGGTCGAGCTGCGCCGGATCGATCCGCGTCACTGCCTCCTCCCGCTCGATCAGCCCTTCCGCGGTCATGTCGACCGCACACGTGATCGCCGCCGCCGCCGTCCGCTTCGCGGTCCGCGTCTGCAGGAGGTAGAGCCGCCCCTCCTCGACAGTGAACTCGATGTCCTGCATGTCGCGGTAGTGACGCTCGAGCCCAGTCATCGTCTCGAGGAGCTGGTCGTATGCCTCCGGCAGGCGCTCGCGAAGCTGGGCGAGCGGCTGCGGTGTGCGGATCCCGGCGACGACGTCCTCGCCCTGCGCGTTGACGAGGTACTCGCCGTAGACCCCCTGCTCTCCCGTCGAGGGGTCGCGGCTGAAGCAGACGCCGGTCGCCGAGCCCTGCCCCTTGTTGCCGAAGACCATCTGGACGACGTTGACGGCCGTGCCGAGGTCGTCGGAGATCCCGTATGTGCGGCGGTACATCTGCGCCCGCGGCGTGTCCCACGAGTCGAACACTGCGGCGATCGCGCGGCGCAGCTGCTCCCGTGCGTCCTGCGGAAAGCCATGCTCGGTTTCCCGCTCGTAGATCTCCCGGGCCTGTTCGACGGTGTCGTCGGCGCTGAATCGCTCGTGCGGAATCCCGTCGACGGTCTCTCCGAACATCTGGATCAGCCGGCGGTAGCAGTCCCGCGCGAACTCTTCGTTGCCCGTCGAACGCGCGAGCCCGATGACCGACTCGTCGTTGAGTCCGACATTGAGGATCGAGTCCATCATCCCCGGCATCGAGACCGCCGCTCCCGAGCGAACAGAGACGAGCAGCGGGTCGCCCTCGTCGCCGAAGCGCTTGCCCGTGCTCTCCTGGAGCCGCCCGACGTGCTCGGCGACCTCCTCGTCGAGGCCCGCGACCTCGCCGCCGGAGGCCATGTAGGCCCGGCACGCGTCGGTCGTGATCGTGAAACCGGCGGGAACCGGGATCCCGAGCTGCGTCATCTCCGCAAGCCCGATCCCCTTGCCCCCGAGCAGCTCCCGACCGCCGTCTGCGGGCTCGTCGAAGTCGTAGACGTAGCGGGTCATGGGGCCGCAGATGTTGTCATAAGCAGGGCGTATTCCTGCCCTAGCGGCGCCGGCCGCGAAACTCGGCAACCCACGCGAGCATCCGCAACCCGAGCCAGACCGGCGTCAGGAGGACGTAGAAGATGAGGTCGCCGACGACCAGGACCAAGGCCCAGAGCGCCCAGCGGCGCAGCGGGATGCGCGGCTTCGGCTTCCGGACGGCGGAGCCGGGGTCCTCTGTCACCGTGCGGCCTGCGCCTTCGCCTCGCTTGCGCGCTCCTCGACGACCCGGAGGATGCGGTGCGCCGTCTCCTCGATCGACAGCTCCGAGATGTCGATCACGGGGCAGCCGAGACGGCGGTGAAGCTTCGCCGCCTGCTCGAGCTCCTCGTAGATCTCGGCCAGCTCGGCGTACTGCCGGTTGCGCGACGGCGCTCCCATCGCCCGCACGCGCGCCCGGCGGATCTCGGCGAGCCTGTCGGGGTCGATCGTCAGGCCGACGATCCTGGCCTGGTCGATTTCGAACAGCTCCTGCGGCGGCTCGATCCCCTTCACGACCGGAACATTCGCCGCCTTGTGGCCGAGGTAGCCGAGGTAGATCGAGAGCGGGGTCTTCGAGGTGCGCGAGACGCCTACGAGGACGACGTCGGCGTCGTGGAGGCCGTGGGCGACGCCGTCGTCGTAGCGAACGGCGAACTCGATCGCCTCCATCCGCTTGAAGTAGGCGGAGTTGAGCGGCGGCCGCGACCCCGGGGTCATCTTCGCCGCCTGGCCGGAGACGCGTGCGACGGCGTCGATCGGTTGGCCGAGCAGGTCGCAGTAATGGAGGCGCGCCCGGCGGCAGAGCGTGCGCATGGCCTCGCGGAGCTTCGGCTGGACGAGCGTGTAGACGACGACGGCGGGCCGGCCGCGCATCCGGTTGACGGCGAGATGGAGGTCGCCCTCCGACTCGACGCGTGGGTGGCGGATCTCGACGAACTCCTGGTCGGGGAACTGCGCCTCGAGCGCCTGGACGAGCCGCGCGGCGGTCTCGCCGGTGGCATCGGAGACGACGTGGAGCTCGACCGGCGGGTTCGGCATCGGCGGTCAGCGTAACGGGGGCGTCTCCCAGTAGCCGTCCCAAACCCCCACCCACCACGGGGACGCCAGCGTACGCCGGGACGC
>DASYOZ010000111.1:0-8471 GCA_036007185.1 Gaiellaceae bacterium
CTGACCCGCGTCGTCGCCTTCTCCTCGCTCACCGGCCGGCCGATGACCGTCGAGCTCGCCCAGGATGTGTTGCGCGATGTCTTCCCTCAGGGCGAGGCCGCCGAGGTTTCGATCAAGCGGATCCAGGATCTCGTCGCGGAGCGGTTCGACATGTCGCTCGACGAGCTCTGCGGCGACAAGCGCTCGCAGAACATCGTCTACCCGCGACAGGTGGCGATGTACCTCTCCCGGGAGCTCACCGACTCATCGCTGCCCAAGATCGGCAAGGAGTTTGGGGGCCGCGACCACACGACGGTCATCCACGCGACATCCAAGATCGCCCGCTTGATCCGTGAGGATAGGTCTGTGTACAACCTCGTGCAAGAGCTCACAGCTCGCGTGAAGCAGGTGCGCTGACGCTTGCCGGTTGTGGGACCTCGCGAATCGTCCACAATGGAGCTCCACACGCGAAACGCAGGAAGGAAGCTGCGATGCGTACGTCTTCCCCGTCGTCCACACTCCCTATGACTTCTACTGAGGACCTTTAGATGATCGAGAGTGACATTGCAGTCGGGGCCGGGTTGAGGATTACGTGCACGAAGGAGGAGTTCGTTCAGGGCCTGTCGGTCGTCGGTCGCGCCGTCTCGACCCGCACGTCGATCCAGATCCTGTCCGGGATCCTCCTCGAAGCAGCCGGAGGCGAACTGCGCCTGGCCGCGACCGACATGGAGCTTTCGCTGCGCGCTGCCGTGCCGGCGCGCGTGGAGGGCGACGGCGCGGTCGTGCTCCCAGGCCGAACGCTCGTCGACATTGCGCGGCTTCTGCCGGGCGAGGACGTCACGATCGAGCATCGCGCGGCCGAGTCGGTAGTCCATGTTGCCTCGGGAAGCGCGAGCTACACACTGCACACGTACAACGCCGAGGACTTCCCCCGACTCCCCGAGGTCGGCGATGCACAGACGTTCTCGGTCGATCGCGAAGCGCTGCTCGAGACGATCGCACGGGTTGCGCGCGCCGCCTCTCGTGACGAGGCTCGCCCCGTCCTCACCGGCGTCCTAGTCCAGTTCACCGGCGACAAGCTCGTCATGGCGGCCACCGACTCGTACCGGCTCGCGGTCAAGGAGACACCACTCACATCGCCTGCGCCCGAGCTCGAAGCCATCGTCCCCAGCCGCGCGCTGCAGGAGCTGTCGCGCGTCGCCGGCGACGGGGAGGAGATCGCGGTCGGCGTGCAGGAGAACCAGGTTCTCTTCTCCGTCGGTGGCGTCTGGCTCACGACGCGGCGGATCGATGGCCAGTTCCCGAACTACCGCCAGCTCCTCCCCGAGACGTTCGAGCACGAGCTCACCGTGGCGCGGGGCGAGCTCCTCGACGTCGTACGCCGGGCCGCCGTGATGATCCAGCGCGCGACACCGCTCCAGCTGCGCTTTGCGGACGGCGAGGTCACCGTGGTGGCGCGGACGCACGAGGTCGGCGAGTCGAAGGAGTCGATGCCGGTCGCCTACAACGGCGAACCGCTCGAGATCGGCTTCAACGCGGAGTTCCTGCGCGAGGGTCTCGAATCGGTCGAGGGCGACGACGTGCGGCTGAAGCTGATCAGTCCCCTCCGCCCGACCGTCCTCACGGACGAGGGCGAAGACTTCACGTACCTCGTCATGCCGATCCGCCTGCCGGGCTGACCGGCGCTGGTCGCCGAGACGGTCTCACTCCGCAACTTCCGCTCGTACGAGCGCCTCGAGTTGGCGTTGCGCACCGGCCTCGTGCTCCTCGTCGGCCCGAACGGAGTCGGCAAGACGAACCTCCTCGAGGCGGTTCACGTCGCGACGCAAGGCTTCTCGCCGCGCACCCGTACGGATTCGCAGGTCGTCCGCTTCGGAGCGGAGGGCGCGCGGGCGGCGGTCTCGGGCCGCCGCGGCGAGGCGCGGCTGGAGCTCGAGGTGACGGTGCGGCGCGGAGAGGGCAAGCGCGCCCGCCTCAACGGCGCGCCGCTGCGGGCGGCCGAGCAGCTGCGCGGCACGGTGTCGACGCTCGTCTTCACACCGGACCGGCTCGGCGTCGTGAAGGGACCGCCGGCAGCTCGCCGCGCGTACTTCGATCGTGTCCTCGGCCGCCTGGCGCCGGCCCGCGCGGCGCTGCCGGCGGAGTACGGTGCGGCGGTGGCGCAGAGGAACGCCGCGCTCAGACGAGCCGCGGCCCACATGTCGAGTCGCGAGGCGATCGAGCCGTGGAGCGAGCGCGTCGCGGCCCTCGGCGCGGAGCTCGTCGCGGCACGTCTCGACGTGCTCGCGCTGCTCGAGCCGTCTTTCGGCGCCCGGGCGGCCGAGCTCGACCTCGATCGCGTCTCCCTCGAGTACGAGGGCGTCCCGCCGACGCCGGAAGGGCTCGCCGCTGCGATCGAGCGCGATCTCGAGCGCGGCGCGACCTCGCTCGGGCCGCACCTCGACGACGTCGTGCTCTCGGCGGACGGTCGCGACCTGCGCAGCTTCGGCTCTCAGGGTGAGCAGCGGCTGGCGTTGCTCGCGCTGCTCCTGGCCGAGGCCGAGACGATCGCGGACCGGACGGGAGTTCCGCCGCTCCTCCTCCTCGACGACGTCCTCTCCGAACTCGATCCCGAGCGGCGCGAGATCCTCGCTGCCCGCGTGCGGAGCACGGGGCAGGCGCTCGTCACCGCGACCGATGCCGGGATGCTGCCGGCGGCTCCCGACCAGCTGCTCGAGGTGACGCCCGGCGCGGTGTTGGAGGCGGCCGCGTAGTGGAGCCGGTGGGCGAGACGATCCGTGCCGAGTTGCGCCGAGTCGGGGCCGACAGCGGGGCCGGGGACGTTGTCGCGGCGTGGCCCGCCGCCGTCGGCGAGGAGATCGCGCGCCACGCCTGGCCGGCGCGGACGCAGCCGGACGGGACCCTGGTCGTGCACGTCCGCGACTCGATCTGGGGCTTCGAGCTGACCCAGCGGGCGGCTGAGATCTCGGACCGGCTGCCGGGCAACCCGCGGCTGCGTTTCCTCCCCGGACCGCTGCCGGACACCGCCCCGGAACCGGCACTCCCGCCGCCGGCGGAGGCGACGCCCGAGCAGGTGCGTGAGGCGGCCGCCCTCGCGGCGGGAATCGAGGACCCGGAACTGCGCGAATCCGTCGCGAAAGCGATAAAAGCGGCGCTCGCGCGAGTGCCGGACGACCGCTCCGTCTGATACACTTCTCTCTGCCCGCAAATGCGTAATTTGCAGGGCTTTTTTCATGACTGAAACGGACTACACCGGCAAGGACATCACCGTCCTCGAGGGTCTCGAGCCGGTCCGGCTCAGGCCGGGGATGTACATCGGTTCGACCGGCCTCCGCGGCCTGCACCAGCTCGTCCACGAGTTGCTCGACAACGCCGTCGACGAGGCGCTCGCGGGCCGCAACGACCGGATCGAGGTCACCCTCCATCCCGACCACTCCGTCACCGTCCAGGACTGGGGCTCGGGCATCCCGGTCGACGTGATGCCTGAACAGGGACTGCCGGCGCTCACGGTCGTGCTTACGAAGCTTCACGCCGGCGGCAAGTTCGGCGGCGCCGGCTACAAGGTCTCGGGCGGTCTCCACGGCGTCGGCGTCTCCGTCGTCAACGCGCTGGCGGAGCGGTTCGTCGCAGAAGTGCGGCGTGACGGCACGGTCTACCGGCAGGAGTTCGAGCGCGGCGCGCCGCTCGGCGACATGGAGGTCGTCGGGAAGATGGCCAAGGGAGAGCCGACCGGGACCACGATCACGTACCTGCCCGACTCCCAGGTCTTCGAGACGCTCGACATCGAAGCCGGCGCGCTGACGCAGCGGATGCGCGAGACGGCGTTTCTCACCAAGGGCCTCTACATCAAGCTCGTCGACGAGCGGGCCGACGGCAAGACGGTCGAGTTTCACTACGAGGGCGGCATCCGCGACTTCGTCTCGTACATCAACGAGGCAAAGGACGCGATCCACAGGCACATCGTCTACTTCGAGGGCCAGACCGAGCAGGGCGCGGTCGAGGTGGCGATGCAGTGGAACTCCTCGTACCAGGAGTCGGTCTTCACCTTTGCCAACAACGTCAACACGGTCGAGGGCGGCTCCCACCTGTCCGGTTTCCGCAGCGCCCTCACGCGCACCCTGAACGCAAAGGCGCAGGACCTCAAGCTGCTGAAGAAGGAGGAGAGCCTCGAGGGCGAGGACGTCCGCGAAGGGCTCGCGGCCGTCGTCTCGGTCAAGCTCCAGAACCCGCAGTTCGAGGGGCAGACGAAGACGAAGCTCGGCAATCCCGGCGTCGAGGGCCTCGTACAGACGAGCGTGAATTCGTCGCTCTCGCAATTCTTCGAGGAGAACCCGAGCGACGCGCGGGCGATCTGCAACAAGGCGATCGCGGCGATGCGCGCGCGGCTCGCGGCGCGGAAGGCGCGCGAGCTCACGCGGCGCAAGTCGGCGCTCGACAGCTCGTCGCTGCCGGGCAAGCTCGCCGACTGCACGATCCGCGACCCGGCCTCCGCGGAGCTGTTCATCGTCGAGGGCGACTCCGCCGGCGGCTCGGCCAAGACCGGCCGCGACCGTACGTACCAGGCGATCCTGCCCCTGCGCGGGAAGATCATCAACAGCGAGAAGAACCGCATCAACAAGGTGCTCTCGAACACCGAGATCCAGGCCATGATCACCGCGATCGGCACCGGCATCGGCGACGAGTTCGACATCTCCAGCCTTCGGTACCACCGGATCATCGTCATGACCGACGCCGACGTCGACGGTTCGCACATCCGGACGCTCGTGCTCACGTTCCTCTACCGCCACATGCGCGAGCTGTTCGAGTACGGCCACGTCTACATCGCCGTGCCGCCGCTCTACAAGGTGAAGCTCGGCAACCAGGAGTTCTACTTCGAGAAGGAGTCGCAGCTCGAGGACCTGCTCGTGCGCGAGCGCTTCGGTGAGCTCGAGGTTCGCGACCGCGGTGGCACCGATGTGAAGCTGACGGAGTCGCGCTGGAAGCGGTTCACGGGCGCGCTCGCCGAGCTCGAGGGCTGGTCCGCGCGGTTGCGCTCGGACTACGGGCAGCACGCCGCAGACCTCGCCGTGTCGCACCGGCTCGTCGAGCTGGACGCCGCGACCCCCTCCGAGCTCGAGGCCGCGATCGGCTCCCTGCCCCCGAACGGCTACAAGCTCTCAGTCCTCGAGCGCGACGAGAACGGCCTGCAAGTCAAGGTCGTCGAGGAGGAGACCTCCGCGGCCCAGACCATCGGCCTCTCGGCCGAGCTCCTCGCCTCTCCGATCTACGCGAACCTTCGGCGCGCCTACCGGAAGCTCGCCGAGGTCGTCGGCTCTCCGCCGTTCGCGCTCGCGCTCGGCAAGAACCGTGCCGAGGCGGATAGCTTCTCCGAGCTGCGCGCGGCCGCGCTCGACCTCTCGAAGGAGGCGGGCATTCAACTCTCCCGCTACAAGGGGCTCGGCGAGATGAATCCCGAGCAGCTCTGGGAGACCACGATGGATCCCACGAAGCGGCTGATGGTCCGGGTCGACGTCGAGGACGCAAGCGCCGCGGATCAGCTCTTCTCGATGCTGATGGGCGATCAGGTCGAGCCGCGCCGGATCTTCATCGAGGAGAACGCGAAGGACGTCACGTTCCTGGATGTCTGAGGTAGAGACGGGCGCACTCGGACGGGGCCGGATCGAGCCCCGCGAGCTCGAGCAGGAGATGCGCTCGAGCTTCCTCGACTACGCAATGAGCGTGATTGTCTCGCGCGCGCTGCCGGACGTGCGCGACGGGCTGAAGCCGGTGCACCGCCGTGTGCTCTACGGGATGCACGAGGCCGGCCTGCAGCCGAACCGGCCCTACAAGAAGTCGGCGTCCACGGTCGGCGCAGTGATGGCGAACTACCACCCGCACAGCGACTCGGCGATCTACGACACGCTCGTCCGGATGGCGCAGCCGTTCTCGCTGCGCTACCCGCTCGTCGACGGCCAGGGCAACTTCGGCTCCATCGACGACGACCCGGCGGCGGCCATGAGATACACCGAGGCGCGACTTTCTCGGATCGCGACCGAGTTGCTCCGCGACATCGACGCGAACACCGTCGACTTCGAGCCGAACTACGACGAGTCGCGGCGACAGCCGTCCGTCCTCCCCTCCCGGTTCCCGAACCTGCTCGTCAACGGGTCGACCGGGATCGCGGTCGGGATGGCGACGAACATGCCGCCACATCACCTCGGCGAGACGATCGACGCGGTCGTCGCGATGATCGACGATCCGAACATCTCGGTCGAGGGACTGATGAAGCACGTCAAGGGCCCCGACTTCCCGACCGGTGCAATCGTCGTCGGTCGCAGCGGTATCCGGGACGCCTACCGCACCGGGCGCGGCCGGATCGTCATGCGCGCCCGCGCCCACATCGAGGACTTGCGCGGCGGCCGCTCGGCGATCGTCGTCACGGAGCTGCCGTACGGCGTGAAGAAGGGCGGCGACACGGGCGTCATCGTCAAGATCGCCGACCTCGTTCGCGACAAGGTGCTCACCGAGGTTGCCGACCTCGCCGACCACTCGGACCGTACGGGCATGCGGATTCAGATCGAGCTCAAGCGCGACGCCATCCCGCAGGTCGCACTCAACAAGCTCTTCAAGCACACGCCCTTGCAGTCGACGTTCGGCTACAACGGCGTCGCGCTCGTCGACGGCGTTCCGCGCACGCTCTCGCTGCTCGAGCTCGTCCGCCATTACCTCGAGTTCCAGCGCGAGGTCGTCACCCGCCGTGCGAAGGACGAGTTGCGCAAGGCCGAGGCCCGCGCGCACGTCCTCGCCGGCTATCTGATCGCGCTCGACAACATCGATGCGGTCGTCGCGCTGATCAGGGCCGCCGAAGACACCGACGCGGCGCGCACCGGCCTGATGGACCAGTTCTCGCTGAGCGAGATCCAGGCGCAGGCGATCCTCGACATGCGGCTCGCCCGTCTGACCGGGCTCGCGCGCAAGGAGGTCGAGTCCGAGCACCGCGACCTGATGGAGAAGATCGCCGAGCTGCGGGAGATCCTCGGCGACCCGGCGAAGATCGACGCCGTCATCCGCGAGGAGCTGCTCGAGGTCAAGTCGGGATACGGGCGGAACAACGACCGCCGCACCGAGATCGTCGCCGCCGAGGAGGAGCTGGAGCTCGAGGACCTGATCGCCGAGGAGGACATGGTCATCGCGATCACGCGCTCCGGCTACATCAAGCGGCTACCCGTGACCACTTACCGCGAGCAGCGGCGCGGCGGCATCGGCGTGATGGGGATGGAGATGAAGGAGGACGACTACATCGAGCACCTCTTCGTCGCCTCGACCCACGACTACATCCTCTTCTTCACGAACGTCGGCAAGGTCTACCGGCTCAAGGTGCACGAGCTGCCGCTCGGCTCGCGTCAGTCGAAGGGTCGCGCGATCGTCAACCTCCTCCCGTTCCGGCAGGACGAAACCGTGCGCGCCGTGATCCAGACGCGCGACTTCGAGGAGGCGAAGTACCTCGTCTTCGCGACGAAGAACGGCGTCGTCAAGAAGACCGAGCTCGGCGCGTACAACACGCCGCTCAAGGCCGACGGGATCATCGCGATCAAGATGCGCGACGGGGACGAGCTCGTCGGTGTCCGCCACTCCTCCGGTGCGGACGACATCCTCATGGTCTCGGCGAAGGGGCAGGCGATCCGCTTCCACGAGACCGACGCCCGCCCGATGGGGCGTGACACGTCCGGAGTCGCCGGGATGAGGCTGCGCAAGGGCGACGAGGTGATCTCGATCAACATCGCCGAGGACGACGCCGACCTCCTCGTCGTGACCGAGAACGGCTACGGCAAGCGGACGCGCGTCTCGGAGTACCCGGTCAAGGGCCGGGGCGGCATGGGCGTCAAGACCGTGCAGCTGACCGAGGCCCGCGGCCATCTCGTGGGCTCGCGCGTCGTCCGCGACGGCTACCAGGTGATGCTCATCTCCACCGCCGGCACCGTGATCAAGATCCCGGTCGGGGACGTGAAGCGGCTCGGCCGCTCGACGCAGGGCGTGATCGTGATGCGGCTGCGCGGCGACGACGAGACCGTCTCGGCGCTCGCTCCGGTCGTCGAGTCGGAGGAGACGAACGGCGACGGCGAGCTCGAGGGCGAGCCCGAAGCCACGCCTGTGGACGAGTCCAGCGAGGCGTGATCGGGCGCTGGCTCGGCCCAGCGCCCCCTTCCAAAAGCAGCGCCGGATCTCTATAACTGTCGCAGCGGGTAAACCTGACGCACGGGCGAGGTGCAATGGCGGTCAGCCGGCAGGTCGATCTTCTCGAACCTATAAATCTGGCGGAGCATCTCGACAAGGTCGAGCTCTACCTCGGTCAGGTCTGCCAGATCGCCGGGATCTCGAAGATGCAGCTCGACTACTGGACGAACAAGGCGCAGATCCCGACGAAGGGCAAGAAGCAGCGGATCTACGACATCGACGCGCTCGAGACCGTGATGCTGATCAAGCAGGCGAAGGACAAGGGCCTGAACCTCGGC
>DASYOZ010000112.1:0-6435 GCA_036007185.1 Gaiellaceae bacterium
GAAGCTCCCGGACATGCTCCACGCCGCCTTCGTGCGCAGCCTCTACGCGCACGGCCACCTGCGCGGGATCGACGCCGAGACAGCGAAGGCGGCACCGGGCGTCCGTCTGGTCCTCACCGGAGCCGACCTCGAGGGCGAGACTGACCCGTTCCCCCTCTTCGGGCGCGACGCCGACCTCGTACGGGTGCTGCACCCGGTGCTGGCACGCGACCGCGTTCGCTATGTCGGCGAGCCGGTCGCGCTCGTCGTCGCCGACACCGCCGAGCAGGCCGCGGATGCCGCGGAGTGGGTCATGCTCGAGGTCGAGGAACTGTCGGCGCTAGTCGATCCGCGCGAGGCAGAGGCGTCGCCGCCGCTCCACGACGAAGCGCCCGATAACGTCCTCCTCCGCCTGCGCCTTGGTTCCGGCGATGTCGACGCGGCGTTCGCCTCCGCGCACGCGATCGTGCGGCAGACGGTGCGGATCCCGCGGCTGATCGCGGCTCCGCTCGAGCCGCGCGCCGTCCTCGCCTCGCATGACCCGGAGAGTGACGTGCTCACGCTCTGGCTCTCCGCCCAGGACCAGCACCGCCAGCTCGCCGGTCTCTCGCAGGTGCTCCGCCGTCCGCCCGAAAGGCTCCGCGTCGTCGTCCCCGACGTCGGCGGGGCATTCGGGAGCAAGGGCGTTCCGCAGGCGGAGAGCGCGGCCCTCGCGTTCTCCGCGATCCGTCTCGGCCGCGCCGTCAAATGGACGGAGACGCGCACCGAGAATTCGCTCGCCGTCTACCAGGGCCGCGGCGCCGAGGTCGACGCGGAGCTGGCGCTCGCCGCGGATGGGCGGATGCTCGGCCTCCGTGCCCGCGTCCTCGCCGACCTCGGCGCGTACCTCTACACGTCCACGCCGGTCTCCTCGCAGACGCTCGCATCGCTCCTCGTCGGCTGCTACGCGATCCCGGCCGCGGACGTGGAAGTCACGGGCGTGTGCACGACGAAGGTGCCGACCGGGCCCTACCGTGGCGCCGGCCGGCCCGAGGCCGCGCTCGCGATCGAGCGGCTCGTCGACCGCGCCGCCGCCGACCTCGCGCTCGACCGGGTCGAGATCCGTCGCCGCAACGTGATCCCAGGCGACGCCTTCCCGTACCGCTCGCCGCTCGGCCACACCTACGACTCCGGCGACTACGCGGGCGCGCTCGACGCGGCGCTCGAGCTGTCTCGGTGGGACGACCTCCTCGCCCAGCGCGACCGTCTCCGTGCCGCCGGACGCCTCGCGGGTGCCGGGCTCGCGCTCTACGTCGAGCGCGCAGGCCCCGGCTGGGAGAGCGCGCACCTCCGCCTCGAGGAGGACGGCTCAGTCGTCCTGCACACCGGCTCGTCGTCGCACGGCCAGGGCCACGAGACGACGTTCGCGCAGATCGTCGCCGAGGAGCTCAGCGTCGAGCCTGACGCGGTCGCGGTCCGCTGGGGCGACTCGTTCGAGATCCCGGAGGGGGTCGGCACCTTCGCCAGCCGCTCGGTCACGGTCGGCGGCTCGGCGGCATTGCTCGCAGCGCGCGAGCTGAAGGCGCGGCTCGACGCGGGCGAGACCGCGCCGCTCGAGGCGTCGACCCGCTTCGAGCTCCCCGGGCCAGTCTTCTCCTTCGGCGCCTACGTCGCGACCGTCGAGGTCGAGCCGGAGACGGGCGAGACGCACCTGCAGACGCTCGTCGCGGTCGACGACTGCGGCCGCGTGATCAACCCACTGCTCGCGGACGGCCAGATCCAGGGAGGGGTCGTGCAGGCGATCGGCGAGTGCTTCCACGAGCAGGTCGGCTACGACGACGACGGCCAGCCGCTCGCGGTCAACCTCTACGAGTACCACCTGCCGACGGCGCAGTCGCTGCCGGAGCTCGCGACCGCGCTGCGGGAGACGCCGTCTCCGTTCAACCCGCTGGGCGCGAAGGGGGTCGGCGAGGGCGGTTCGATCGGTACGCCGGCCGCCGTCGCGAACGCCGTCGCGGACGCGCTCGCGCCGCTCGGGATCCGCCACCTCGACCCGCCCTACACCGCCTCGCGGGTCTGGGAAGCGATGCGCACCGCCTCGCTGTCGGGTTCTCCGACCGCTGACTGACGTGGCAAGGATGGCAAGGATCGTCGTTCATTCCCGTTCGCTCCGCCGTTCGCTTCGCGCATGGATCTAGCCCAGCCATGCGGCCGAGCCGAACGCTCGCGAACCGCTGCGAACGCTGCGCCGAGTCGACAAGTTGGGGGGCACTGGTTCGAGCCCAGTACCGCCCATTTCCCCGGCCTCTCCCTGAACGCCCGCCAGCCGCTTGATCAAGCCGTTTCTGGCGGCTCGGCTCCTTCGGGCTCAGGGGCGTGCGGGTGTCTGCTGCGTCGTCGCGCCGGGCCGGGGTGCGCATGTCTTCGCCTGCTTCTTCAGCTCCCCCGCTGTCGGGGGACGGACCGGCGCGAGTGGCAGTTCGGTGTCGGCAAATGTCTCCGTCGTGTCCAGCGGCGGCTGTTTCACGAAGAGGCGGTTGATCTCGGCGTTGCTTGGCGCGTTCCCCGACCAGGTCGGGCCCGGAGATCCTGCGACCACCCGCAGGTCGGGAGAGGACGCGATCCCGTTGCCCTGGGGGTTGATGAGCTCGTAGCGGGTCACGATCCAGCCTCGGCGGCCCGAGAGCAGGTTCTGGAACCAGCCGCTCTCTCCGAGCTTCCATAGGTCGTAAAGGTTGTTGTCGTGGGGGATGATCCTGCGAACCGGCGGCTGATTGGCGAGTGGTACGGAGCCCGAGACGGCGAACACCTGGGCGCGAAGACGGAGGAGCTGGTACCGATCGTGGGGTACGTAGAAGATCATCTGCCGCGATGCGGGGACGTTCTGGCCCAGAAGCTTTCCGTCGGCGACGAACCTGCCTGTTGCGAGCACCGTCGCTGGCTGGATCTCCCACACGGCGGCCATGAATCGGTTGCGCTGCGGATCGGGGAGCTGGCCACTGAAGTGCCCCGCCTCCTCCGCTGGTGTCGCCGGTCGGGGACACGCGACGACAATCGAACCCGTGAGCGTGTAGTCCGATCCGAGGACGACGATGGCCCGGCCGCCGATGTCCTCGTAGCCGAAGGTCGCGCTGAGAAGGTCGTAACCACCTTGTGCGCGGAGCTTCTTCAGGGCGACGTGGACGGAGACTGCCCGAGCGAGGTGTGAAGGGATGTACTGGTTCTGATACCAGAACTCCCATCCGCCGACGAGGAGTCCCGCGACCGTGAGCGCGACGGTCGCGCCAACGCGGACGACCGAGACTTCGATCTCGCTCCAAAAGACTGCGAAGCCCAGGGAGCCCACGGCGATGAAGACCAGCGATACGCCGATTACGATCGCCCTCTGCGTCCCCGCTCCGCCCAGCGCGCCGAAGAAGATGTAGACGCCGAGGAAGATCGAAACGAGGAAGGCCAACGGCACGGGCTCCTTGCACGGGGGGCGCGTTCCTGTCGGCCACCTCCGAGACAATCCGATCGGGATCAGCTCCCACACCGCGCCGACAAACAGGCCTCCGGCAAGCACGAGCAGGACCCCAGGGAAGAGCACTCCGAGACTGCTGCCACGGAGCAAGATGTCATGCACACCCACCACGAGTGCGGCGATCCCCGCGACAAGGAAGAAGGCTGCGAGGAGCCGGACTGCCACGACGACTGGCAGACGCGGACCCTTCATCTGCGCCCTCCTAGGACCCGCCGCTCCTACTGAGGCGGAAGTGCGCCCGAACGGCAAAGGCGCACCCCGCGCCGCAAGCCGCAGTGAAGCACTAGCTGCCGCGTATTACAACCACTCTGAGGGACGCGCACGACCAGACCGCAGACGCAAACGGGAGCGGATCGTTCTCAGTCCGGCCGGTGGACGCTTGGTGCGCAGGTGTCCCGAACGGCCATCTAGGCAGCATCCAGCTGGTCCCGCTTGTTGAAGGGTTCGGTTGCCGCCGATCCCGCTTGGGTAAGGTCGGCCTGTGGCCGGAGTGACGACTGTCCCGGACGATGCGGCGCTGCGCAACCTCGTCTCGAAGGTCGACCACATCGTCGTTCTGATGATGGAGAACCGATCGTTCGACCACATGCTCGGCTACCTCACGATCGACGGGGGACGCGCCGATGTGGAGGGTCTACGGAAGGGGCTGTCCAATACGGCGAACGGCAAGGACTGGCCGGTGCACAAGGCGGCAAGGACTTCGCTCGTCAAGGCGCAGGATCCGCGGCACGGGCATCTCGACGTCGAGAAGCAGATCGCCGACGGCGCGATGAGCGGCTTCGCCGAGAACTACTGGTCGACGCGTGGGCAGCCGCCGGTACAGGGCGACAGCCCCGGGACCGTGATGGCCTACCACACGGCCGCGCAGCTTCCGGTCTACGACTACTTCGCGGCCAACTTCTGCATCTGCGACCACTGGTTCTGCTCGCTACCGGGCGAGACGATGCCGAACCGCTGCTATGCGGTGGCCGGCACGTCCGGCGGCCGGTTGGAGGCGCTGAAACCGCCTCAGCCGTACGACCTGAAGTCGTTCTGTCGTCAGCTCGACGCGGTGAAGCCGAAGGCCGTGCCGTGGGTGTGGTTCTCGCACGACTACGTGCCGATGCTCTGGATCATCGACCCGAAATACGCGGCCGGGTCGATCCCACGGTACTTCGACAAGAGCGACGTCCTCGGCCACGCGAGCTTCGTAGAGCGCGCCGCGAAGGGGCAGCTCCCGGCGGTCTCGTGGATCGATCCCAACTTCATCGACCTCACCTTTGGGCCGGCGGGCTCGAACGACGACCACCCGCCGTCCGACTTGCACGCGGGCCAGAAGCTCGCGCTCGCGCTGTTCGACGCTGTGGTACAGGGGCCATTGTGGGAGAAGACGATGGTGATCGTCACCTACGACGAGCACGGCGGCTTCTACGACCACGTGCCGCCTCCCGCCTGCGAGGACGACTCTCCGCAGCTCCGTTCCCTCGGGCCGCGGGTGCCTGCATTCGTGCTCTCGCCCTGGGCGGGCGCAGGCTCGGTCTCGTCAACGATCTACGACCACACGTCGATCATCAAGACGATCCTCGCTCGCTTCTGCCGCAAGGCGAACGGGACGGTGCCGGACATGGGCGCGCGCGTGCGCGCCGCGCAGCACCTCGGCGGCGTGCTGACCGAGTCGAGCGCGCGGCCCGCGATCCCGCGCTCGTCCTACCAGAAGCTGATCGCCCAGGCCCAGAGCTGGGGCGACAAGCTCGCGGCACACCAAACCATCCCCAGCCGAGCCTCACTGCAGGCGGAGGCGAGCGTGACTGACTTCCAGCAAGAGTTCCTGGCGCTCCGCCAGGCGGTTCTCGCACAGCGCTCACCGGACGTCGGCGCGCCGCCCTCCAATTAGTGGCCCGGAGGCGTCCGGCTCCGCGACGCGGGCGGGAATCCGGATCTGGGCACGGGGCTGGACATCCGTCCAGAGGGTGCCATCGATCGGCTGTTTCTTCAGGCTGCGGTGCGGGAAACCGTGCAGGAGGCAGCGCGGACACAAGAAGCACGTGCGCGACAATTCGAGCGTCGTGCCGGACTGGCTTCCTCCGTTACTGGCCGCAACGCTGGTCATCCTGCTCCTTAACCTCGCCCTCTTCGAGCAGCATCGCCGAGCTCGCCGCCATAGCTGGAACGACCGGCTCCTGCGCGAACTCCGCACCTGGGACGGCCGGCTACCCGACGAACTTACTCGACCAGGAGACAATCCCCCCTGACGCAGGTCACGGACGTCCTCATCGGGCATGGGCCGCGACGTCTTCAGCAGCCGGTGAGCGTACGATCCCCCTGTGGACCTGGATCGCGCACGCGAGCTTCTTCAGGCCGAGCGGAACCGCATCGAGCGGGCGCTCGTCACTCGCGCGCACCAGGACGACGGCGAGGAGGCGGACGACCAGGATCCGGGGAACGCCGGCTCGGACCTCTACCAGGACGAGTTCGACGAGGGCCTGCGCGACGACCTCAGGGCGCAGCTCGCGGCCGTCGAGCGGGCAGAGGCGCGGCTCGTTGCCGGCACGTACGGCCTCTCGGTCGAAAGCGGCGAGCCGATTCCCGACGAGCGCCTCGAGGTCGCGCCGACCGCCGAGCTGACGGTCGAGGAAGAGCGCGCGCGAGAAGCCGGCTAGCCGCCCGGCGGGTCTTGAACCCGCCCTCGCGATCCCCTAGCCTCCATCGCAAGTCCGCGGCTCGACCACAACAGGGAGAAAACCTTGAACACGTACCACTACGTCCTCTACGTCCACCTGCTCGCGCTCTTCGTCGGCATCGGCGCCGGCTCGGTGCTGCTCACCTGCCTCTTTCAGATCCGCGCCGCGGGCACGGTCGAGCAAGCCGTGCCGTGGGGGATCGTGTCCGGCAGGGTGGCGCGCCTCTTCCCGATCGCGATCCTCGGCCTCTTCGGCACCGGCGCCTACATGACGAGCGACTTCTGGACGTGGAAC
>DASYOZ010000113.1:0-2767 GCA_036007185.1 Gaiellaceae bacterium
GATGTTCCGCTTCCAGTGGCCGGAGAGCGGCGTCGAGTACCACCTCCCGCACGGCGAGTGGATCCGGCTTCTGCGCGCGAACGGCTTCGAGATCCTCGACCTGATCGAGATCCAGGCTCCCGAAAGCGCCGAGACCCACCAGCGTTACGACTACGTGACCGCTGAGTGGGCGCGGCAGTGGCCGGCCGAAGAGATATGGCGAGCCCGCCTGCTGCCCCGCTCCTCCTAGCCTCGACGTCGCCGCGGCGGCGGCAGATCCTCGAGCAGCTCTGCGTCCCGTTCGACGTCGTCGCGCCGCGGTACGAGGAGACGGAGGACGATCCGGTGGCGCACGCGCTCGGCAAGGCGCGGTCCGTGCTCGCCGAGGCGGACGGACGTCCGGTGCTTGGCTGCGACACCGAGGTCGTTTGCGGCGGACGCGTCTACGGCAAGCCGGCCGATGCCGGCGACGCCGAGAAGATGCTGGAGAGCCTCGCCGGGCGCACGCACGAGGTCGTCTCCGGTCTCGCGCTGATCACGCCGGCCTGGGAGGAGGTGCACCGCGAGGTCACGCAGGTCGCCTTCCGCGAGCTGACCCCGCGCGACATCGCGTGGTACGTCACGAGCGGCGAGTGGGAGGGCCGCGCAGGCGGCTACGCGATCCAGGGCCGGGGGGCTGCGCTCGTCGAGCGGATCGAGGGCGACTATCTCAACGTCGTCGGCTTGCCGGTCGCCCTGCTCGTGCGGCTTCTCGCCGAGCGCTTTCCCGGCGCGTACGGCTTCGGATGAGCAAGAGCGCGGTCAGGGCCGCCGTCGCGGTGGCGGCGGAGTACGGACTACGGAGTGACGACCCGGTTGTCCTCCGAGATGCGTGGCACGTGCTCGTCCACCTGCGGCCGCTGCCTCTCGTCGCGCGTGTCTCGAGCGGGCGGCCGTATCCGGAAGGACCGCCGGAGGACGACGTGATCCGCGAGCTGGGCGTCGCGTCGCACGCGGCTCGCGCGGGCGCGCCGGTCGTGCCGCCGTCCGACCTGCTCGATCCCGGCCCGCACCGGCACGGCGGCCATGTCGTGGCGTTCTGGCGGTACGTCGAGCCGCGCGGCGAGCTCGATCCGACAGCCGCCGGGCGCGCTCTCCGCACCATCCACGAGGCGCTCGCCGACTACGAAGACGAGCTTCCGATTCTGCACACCGATGACCTCGTCGCGATCACGGACCGCCTCGAGCCCTCCGCAGACGTCGAGCTCCTTCGCGAGCTCGGGGTGAGGCAGCCCGTAGGCCCGGCGCAGGCGGTCCACGGCGACGCACACCTCGGCAATTGCTTGCCGGGCCCTCTCTGGCACGACTTCGAGACGGCCTGCCGCGGCCCGCGCGAGCTCGACCTAGCGGCGCTCGCGCCTTTCGCGCCGGATGGAGAGGACAAGGCCGCGGAGGTAGCGGTCGAAGCGTACGGCGACTACGACGCCGACCTGCTCGAGGAGCTCGTCCCGGTCTACGCCGCGTGGATCTACGCGGCGTTCATGGCCGCGCTACCCCGCCGGCCCGAGCTCGGACCGGTGGTAGAGGAGGGGCTCCGCTGGCTCCGCAAGACGTACGGCTGAGAAAGGCTCCGAACCTCAACGGGCTACGCCGCCCCGATCCCGAGGATCGCGAGGAGCCCGCCCACCGTCTCGACCCGCGGGACGAAGTCCGGGTGTAGCCCCTCGCGGTCGAGGAGGATCGCGCGCATCCCGAGCGCGAGCGCGCCCTCGACGTCGTCGGCGATCGTGTCGCCGACCATCGCCGCCTCGGCCGGCTCGACGCCGAGCAGGTCGAGGACGGCGCGGAAGATCGACGCGTGCGGCTTGGTGTGGCCGTGGTGGAAGGAGCTGATGCCGGCATCGACGTCGAGGCCGTGGTGGCGCGCGAACTCGCGGACGTCGCGCGCTGAGTTCGAGACGAGGCCGATGCGGATGCCGGCGGCGTGGAGCGCGGCGAGCGTGTCGGGCACGTCGTCGTAGAGCTCGAAGTTCTCGTGCCGCTCCCACCCCCGAGTGATCTCGACCGCGCACTCGTAGGCGGCGTCCGCGTCGCCGCCCATTCCGCGCACGATCCGCTCGGTGAAGCGGAACCAGATCTCGTCGTCGTGCTCGAGCTCGGGATGGCGGCGGAGATCGACGAGCGCGGCGTCACGGGCCGCTTCGTAGCGGGCGGCGTAGAGTCGGAGCCCGTGGCGCCCGCCGGCGCGGACGTAGCCTTCCGGGCCGAGCTCGGGCCCCGGCCGCGCGAGGGTGAAGTCCACATCGAAGAGGACCGCCCGGAGCGCCGCTTGGCCGTCGCTCATGGCCCGCTACCCTATGGCGCGGTCTCGGGGTGTGGCGCAGCCTGGTAGCGCGCTCCGTTCGGGTCGGAGAGGTCCCCAGTTCGAATCTGGGCACCCCGATTTCTTGTGTTCCGGGCGAAGAGGTGCGCTCTTCGCCCGCTACTTCTTGTCGGCGAGCTCGAGGAACGGCCGGATCAGGTCGATCGGCGCCGGGAAGATGATCGTCGACGTGTTGCCGGCGCCCAGCTCGAGCAGCGTCTGGAGGTAGCGAAGCTGCAGCGCGATCGGGTGCTCCTCGATCACGACCGCTGCGTCCTTCAGCTTCTCCGCCGCCTGGAACTCGCCCTCGGAGTTGATGATCTTCGCGCGCCGCTCGCGCTCGGCCTCGGCCTGCCGGGCCATCGCGCGCTGCATCGTGCTCGGGATCTCGACGTCCTTCACCTCGACGATCGAGACCTTGATGCCCCACGGCCCCGTCGCGCCGTC
>DASYOZ010000114.1:0-5019 GCA_036007185.1 Gaiellaceae bacterium
AGGACGCTGCGTCCCCCCAGCGTTCCGGAATGACCCCTAGGTCCCGCCAGTGGCGTAATGGGCCGCAACGCGCCTCGGGTCGAGACTGCACCACGCCTCGGTGTACTCCCGTGCGCGCCGCTCAACCTGCCGCCGATCGTGGGTCACCTCTGCGACCCTAAAGCCCGCGCGCGGGGGAGGCAACGCGTGCGTGGGCCTGTGTTCCGGAATGACCCCTGAGCGCGTCGGTCTAGCCGTAAGTGTCCAGAAGCCGGGGGATACGTGGTGCGACGTCGAGCCAAGGTCTGGCTGATACGCCGTTGCGCGCTTCCCCTCGGGTTAGTTGACGTCGCGGCGGGCTGCGATTGCGACGCCTGTGAGTGCGAGGGCGGCGGTCCAGGCGATGAGCATCAGTCCGCCGGCGGTTGCGTGGAGGAGGCGGTTGGTGGTGAGGCCGATCAGTGCGTCTGACGCGTGGGCGGGTGCGAAGCGGCCGACGGAGGGGACGAAGGCGAAGAGGAGGTTTTCGGCGACGAAGCCCCAGGCGAGCAGGCCGATGATCGCACCGACCTGGCTGCGGATGATCGCGCCGAGTCCGACGCCGATCGCTCCCCAGAGCGCCGTGCCCGCGATGGTGCCGAGCAGGAGGAGGGTGATTTGGTTGCCGTTGAGGACGAGGTGGATGCCGCGGCCGGCGAGTGCGGCGTAGCCGACTGCGAAGCCGAGTCCTTCGGCGACGATGCCGAAGATGAGGCCGGCGAGGAGTCCGGCTGCGAGCTTGGCGGCGAGGACGCGCGATCGCTTGGGCGTGAACAGGAAGGTCGGCCGGATGGTGCCGTAGCGGTATTCGCTGGTCACGAGCATGATTCCGGCGAGGGCGGAGAAGACTCCGGCGAGGCTGCCGACGCTCAAGAGGCCACGTTGGTCTTCGGCGGTGACGAGGCTGGGCGCCTTTGTCAGCAGGCCGGAGAGCAGCGAGAAGAGCAAGATCAGGGCAATCATCCCGAGCACGAGACCGATCGTGGTGCGAGTGGAGCGGATCTTCAGCAGCTCGGCTTTGAGCTGGGCTTTCACGCCTGTTGCTCCGAGGTGAGCTCGAGGAAGACGTCTTCGAGCGAGGAGCTGTCGGCGATCAGTTCGTGGATTGGTACCTGTGCGGCGAACGCGAGATCGCCCACCTGTTCGCTGGTTGTTCCATGTGCCAGCAGGGTGTGTTCGTTGCTCGGTGTCGTCTCGATGCCAGCGCCTTTGAGAGCCGCGATCAGCTTGTCGGGTGCGGGGCTGCGGACGCGGACTGAGCCGCCGACGCGGGCGGTCAGCTGCTCGAGCGAGGACTCGACGACGAGGCGGCCGCGGTTGATGATCAGCACCTGGTCGACCGTTTGCGCGACCTCGGCGAGCACGTGACTGGAGACGAGTACCGTGCGCTGGTCGGCCGCGAATGTGCGCAGAAAATCTCGCAGCCAGCGCACCCCCTCCGGGTCGAGGCCGTTCGCCGGCTCGTCGAGAATCAAGAGCTCAGGGTCGCCGAGCAACGCCGCGGCGAGACCGAGTCGCTGCCGCATCCCGAGCGAGTAGCCCTTGGCGCGCCTGCCGGCGGCATCGGTCAGCTCGACCGTGCGCAGCACCTCCTCGACGCGTGAGCGCGGCAGCTCAACCGCGTCGCTCAGCATCCGAAGATGGTCGCGTCCGGAGCGTCCCGGGTGGAAGTCGGTCGCCTCCAGCACCGCACCGATTCGCAGAGCAGCGTCGCCAACGTGTGCATATGGCTCGCCGAAGACAAGCGCCCGGCCGCTCGTCGGCGCCGCCAGCCCGAGCAGCATCCGCAGCGTCGTCGTCTTGCCCGCACCATTCGGGCCTAGGAACCCGGTGATCGTCCCAGGCTCGAGCGCAAAGGAGAGATCGTCGACGGCGACGAGCGCCCCGAACCGCTTCGTCAACGATTCGGTTACGACCGCCGGCGCCATCCGCCCATCTTTACCCACGCGAGACTCAGCTTCAGTTTGCTCATCGATCCTCCCTCTGTCGACATGCTCCTAGGACCGACCGGCGCGTCAGAAGTCATCGTCTAGCCGAGAGCTCGAAGAGGCTGGCGACAAATCGGTCAACCGCTCGCCGCGAGCGGGAGACGGCGTCAAGCGTTCACTGAAGGAGAAGCACGGCTATCGGCCCGCGACCGGGTCGGTGACCCTGCGCCGCACCGCTTGAGCTTCGGCCCGCCGCGGCCGATACCCCTCGGGTGCTTCGCGTCCTCGGCATCCCGGCCTTCCTCGTCGTCGCCTTCGTCGGTATCTACCTGTATTCGCAGGACGCGAAGTCGAACGGCCCCACGTCTGCGTCCGGGCAGCAGGCGATCTCGCAGGCGCAGTCCGCGGTGGCCGCGACGAACTTCGGCCAGGCCGATGCCGCAATGCAGGCGTTCTATACGCAGAGCGGGACGTATACCGGCGCGACGCTCCCGGTCGGCACCGGCGTGGTGCTCGTCCGCGCCGACGCGTACTCGTATTGCCTCCAGTCGGGCGACGAGCACGAGGACGGCCCCGGCGGGCAGCCTCAGCCCGGCGGCTGCTGAGCATCACTCCCTCAGATCGTCCAGCCGCCGGAGAGCGGCTCGCCCATGCGCAGCCCGAACCGCTGCAGCAGCTCGGGGATCGTGTCCGGCCGTGACTCGAACCCGTAGCGCTCGACGAGTTCGGCGAACTGCTCGGGGCTTGCCTGAAGCGGGCCGCCGAGCGCCGCGAGCTCACGGAAGTACTGCTCGAAGCCAGCGGGGGAGATGATCTCGAGAATCCGGCACGGGTCGTCACCGGCATTCCAGAAGGTGTGCCACTGGTTGCGCGGCTTGAAGACGAGCTCGCCTGGGCCGGCCTCGACGACCTCCTCGCCGAGCAACGCGCCCATCCGTCCCTCGAGGACGAAGCTGTACTCGTCCTCGCGCGAGTGACGGTGGAGAGGCGCAGCGAGTGCGCGCGGCGACATCGGATGCTCGAGGAGCGCGAAGCCCTCGCCCGCGGCGGCGCCGTCGATCAGGAACCGGACGCCGATGCTGCCGAGGAAGACCTCGTCGCCCTCCGTGGGTCCGACCACCTTCACGCCTCCCGCGTCCATCCCCGATCCCTTTCCCTCGCTGGTCGCCGGAACAATAGGGCGCGACCGGTTTCTCTTCCCGGATCAGTCAGCTCAGCGGCGGATGCGTGCGTCGCCAGCGCGGCGAGCGCTGGTACGCCGCGGCGGTCGCGTTCCAGCTCCGGCTGAGCGCGGCGAAGCGGGCGAGCTCGAGCCGTCCCCGCGGGGTCGGATAGCTCGCGTCCGGCTCGAGGAGCTCGTAGCCGGCGCTGCGCAAGACGTCGCCCGCGACCTGCTCGAAGGCGAGCGCGTCCTCGCGGGGCATCTGGCTGCGCCAGTCGCGGAGGCCCGGGGTCGGCGGCTGCGCGAGGTTCCGGTGCTCGGGCATGTGCGCCGTGTCGCTGGCGCGCGTGTGGTCCAGCATGCCGGGCTCCCACGGCAGCGACGCGTGCTCGCAAATGCGTCGCAGCTCGCGTTCCGGCTCGGCGACGAGATCCTCGTAGCGGAGCTCGAGGTAGCGGCCGCCGGCATGCCGGCCGAGTCGCCGGGCGGCGAGGATCTCCGTCCGCCACCGCGCTGCGAACTGGGCGACGGTGCGCGGCAGCGCCCACGTCTTGCCCGAGAAGCCCTCGGGCAGCTCGAGGAAGGAGAGCGCGGCGTCGCGTCCGTCGCGGACGAGGTGAACCCAGATCGCGTCCGGGAAGACCCGCTCGAGCAGCGGCAGCTGCTGCATGTACAGCGGCGTCTTGTCGCCCCAGCGCGGCTTCCCCTGCCGCTCCGCGTACGTCTCGAAGATCGCGGCGATCGCCTCGCCGGTTGTCATCCCCTCGTGCAGTCGCGGCCGCACGTCCTCCGGCGCGATGCCCCAGTCGTACAGCGTCCTCAGGCGCCCGAGGTCGTCGAGGAACTCCTCGAGCTTCGGGCGGCGCCCATGCCGGTGGACGAGCTGCGGGACGAAGAACGTCTCGTACGGGATCGCGAGCGTCGTGTGCCGGTCGAGCATCACGCGCAGGAGCGTGGTGCCCGAGCGGCCGACGCCGAGAACGATCAGGGGCGGAGCCATTGCGCGCGAGAGACTAGAGCACGAGCTCGGCGAGCGTGTGCAGCGCCTCGGGTTGCGTCGTGCCGAGGACGAGCGTCGTCACGGGCGTCTCCCGCCACGCCTCGAGCCGCTCCGTGATCCGCTCCTTCGGCCCGACGAGCGACACGGCCTCGACGAGGTCGTCGGGCACGGCTGCGATCGCCTCCCGCTGCTTGCCGCCGAGGTAGAGCTCCTGGATCCGCTCTGCCTCCTCCTCCCAGCCGTAGCGGCGGACGAGCGAGTTGTAGAAGTTCCGCCCCTTCGCGCCCATGCCGCCGACGTAGAGGGCGACGTACGGCCGGAGCGCGTCGCGGAGCGCGGCCACGTCGTCGCCGACGAGGACGCTCGCGGTCGCCGCGATCTCGAAGCCCGGTGGCGCGGCCGCGAGGCTCGGCCCGAAGGCGGCGTCGAAGCGCTCGGGTGCGACGAAGATCGGCAGCCAGCCGTCCGCGATCTCGGCCGCGAGCGCGACGTTCTTCGGCCCGAGCGCGGCGAGGTAGATCGGGATCTCGGCGCGCAGCGGGCGCACCATCAGCTTGAGCGGCTTGCCGAGGCCGGTCGCGCCCGGCCCGTCCCATGGGATCCGATAGTGGTCGCCTGTGTGCTCGACGACGTCCCGCCGCAGCGCCGCGCGGACGATCTCGACGTACTCGCGTGTCTTGCCGAGCGGTTTCCCCCACGGTTGGCCGTGCCAGCCCTCGACGACCTGCGGGCCCGAGGTGCCGAGCCCGAGCAGGAAGCGGCCGTCGGACAGGAGGTCGAGCGTCGCCGCCGTCATCGCCGCGTTGGCGGGCGTTCGGCCGGGGATCTGCATGATCGCCGAGCCGAGCTTGATCCGTTCCGTCTTCGCCGCCAGCCAGCCGAGGACGCTGACCGCGTCGGTGCCCCACGCC
>DASYOZ010000115.1:0-3135 GCA_036007185.1 Gaiellaceae bacterium
ACGGCGACGAACGACGTCGCGGGCGACGGCACCACGACGGCGACCGTGCTCGCGCAGGCGATCGTCCGCGAGGGGCTGAAGAACGTCGCGGCCGGCGCGAACCCGATGGGGCTGAAGCGCGGGGTCGAGACCGCGGTCGACGCGGTCGTCGAGAACCTCAAGTCGCAGTCGAAGGACGTCTCGGGCCGCGAGGACATCGCGCGCATCGCGACGGTCTCCTCGCGCGAGCGGGAGATCGGCGACGTCATCGCCGACGCGATCGAGAAGGTCGGCAAGGACGGCGTGGTCAACGTCGAGGAGGGCCAGACTCTCGGGCTCGAGCTCGAGTTCACCGAGGGCATGCAGTTCGACAAGGGCTACCTCTCGCCGTACATGATCACCGACCCCGAGCGGATGGAAGCGGTGCTCGAGGATCCGTACATCCTCATCGCCAACCAGAAGATCGGCGCTGTCAAGGACCTCCTGCCGGTGCTCGAGCAGGTGATCCAGTCCGGCAAGCCGCTGCTGATCGTGGCGGAGGACGTCGAGGGCGAGTCGCTCGCCACGATCGTCGTCAACAAGCTCCGCGGCACGTTCCAGGCCGTCGCCGTCAAGGCGCCCGGCTTCGGCGACCGCCGCAAGCGGATGCTCGAGGACATCGCGATCCTCGCCGGCGGCGAGGTGATCACCGAGGAGATGGGGCTCAAGCTCGAGAACACGAAGCTCTCGCAGCTCGGCCACGCCCGCCGCGTCGTCATCGACAAGGACACGACGACGATCATCGACGGTGCCGGCGAGACCGACGCCATCAAGGGCCGGATCAAGCAGTTGAAGTCCGAGATCGAGAACACCGACTCCGACTTCGATCGCGAGAAGCTCCAGGAGCGGCTCGCAAAACTGTCCGGCGGCGTCGCGGTCGTCAAGGTCGGCGCCTCGACCGAGACCGAGATGAAGGAGAAGAAGCACCGCGTCGAGGACGCGCTGCAGGCGGCCCGCGCGGCTCTCGAGGAGGGCCAGGTGCCGGGCGGCGGCGTCGCGCTCATCAACGCGGCGGAGGCGGTCGGCGACGACCTCCTCGGCAAGCTCGAGGGCGATGAGCGGACGGGTGCGCAGATCATCATCCGCGCGCTCGAGGAGCCGCTCCGGCAGCTCTCCTACAACGCCGGCCTCGAGGGCTCCGTCGTCGTCCAGCAGGTGCGGGGCGCCGAGAAGGGCTTCGGGCTCAACGTCGAGACCGGCGAGGTCGAGGACCTGCTCAAGAGCGGGATCGGCGACCCGACGATGGTCACCCGCTCGGCGCTGCAGAACGCGGCGTCGATCGCGAAGAACATCCTCACCACCGAGGCGGTCGTCGCCGAGGCCCCGGAGAAGAACCCCGTGGGCGCCGGTGCCGGCATGCCGGACATGGGCGGGATGATGTAACGAGCCGCTCAGCGGCTTTGCGCGAAGGGCCGGCTCCGCCGGCCCTTCGTCATTTGCGGGCGAGGATCACCTCGGTGTCGCCCGGCCAGTCCCAGAAGACGCCCTCGGGAGAGCGAGACGCCAGCAGCTCCCGCACCTCGGCAGAGAAGTCCTCGAGCCGGTCGCCGAACAGGTGCGGCGCCGACCAGGAGAAGGAGAAGTAGCCGGAGAGCACGCCTTCGCTGTCGCGAATCACGTCGGGGACGCCGGGCGCGAAGACCGATCGCGGCGCACCGAACCGCGTGCGGACGAGGATGTCCTCGAAGCGGTGCGTTCTGACCGGCGCTGTGCCCTGGCCGACCCGCCTCGTCGGTCCGAGGTACTTCTCCACGATTGCCTCGATCTCCGCGTGCGGGATCGGCGGCGGCCCGGGGCTCGGGGGTCTGGGCCGTCCCTCGACCGTGTTGACGATCAGGGCCAGCGCGCCGTCCAGCTCCAGCATGTCGTACACCGCCTCGGCCACGCGGGCTTCGTCCGTCCAGTGAAGAGACTGGCCGAATGTGACCAGCCGGTACGTCCCGGGCGCCGCACCGGGTAGCTCCTCCGCTCGGGCCTGTACCCAAGTGATGTTCCCGATGCCTCGCTCGGCCGTGACCCTGCGGCCTTCGGCCGAGCATCCCCAGGTCGGGGTCAAGGCCGACGGCGTCCTCGAAAAGATGCGCGAGCCGGACGGTGAGGATGCCGGGGCCGCAGCCGCCGTCGAGGAGCCTCCCCCTTCCGTCCGGACCGAGCTCCTTTGCGAGCACGGCCTCGAGCTGCGCCGAGTACGGCGGCCTGCCCCGCCGGTAGTGGGCGGCCGCGCCCTGGTAGATCGTGGGGTCGTAGGACACCACGACGAGAACCTGGCCCGGGACGAGAAACGGCGCCCTTGCGGGGCGCCGTTTCTCGTAGGGGGAGGTGGTTCAGCCGTTTCTATCGGCTGCGAGTCACCCAGGCTTTACCCCATTTGAGGGGAGGACCTGTACCCAAGGTGGATGACGCCGTTGTCGTAGCGCTCGCATGTGAGAAGCGAAAGGTTCAGCGGCTCGGCGTCCTCGAGGAAGAGCCGAGCACCCGAACCGCGCGTGAGCGGAAAGACGAACAGGTGCAGCTCGTCCACGAGGCCGTCGGCGAGCATCGCCCGTACCAGCTTCCCGCTGCCGCTGACGTAGAGGTCGCCCTCGACGTCGGCCTTGAGCCGGCGGATCGCATTCGGGTCGTACGCGCCGAGGACTGTCGAGTTTCGCCACGTCGCTTCGGTCAGGGTCGAGGAGACGACGTATTTCGGGGTGTCGTTGAAGAACGGCGCACCGGGATCGTCCTCCGCGGTCCGGGCCGACCACGCCGGCTCGAACATCTCGTACGTCGTCCGCCCGAGCAGGATGCCGCCGCACCCGCCCGTCAGCGCGGCGAGCGCCTCGCCCATCTTCGGGTCGAAGCCGAACTCGAACGTCCAGGTCGGATCGTCGACGATGCCGTCGACCGTCATGAACTCGTGCACGAGGATCGCGCCCATCAGAAGCCGTACCTTTCTTCCTTCCACGGGTCGGCGTCGTTGTGGTAGCCGTAGCGCTCCCAGAAGCCGGGCCGGTCGGCTGCGGTCAGCTCGATCCCGTTCAGCCACTTCGCGCTCTTCCAGAAGTAGCGGGAGGGGATCACGACGCGCACGGGCCCGCCGTGCACCGTGGGCAACGGCCCGCCGTCGGCCTCGTAGAC
>DASYOZ010000116.1:0-2513 GCA_036007185.1 Gaiellaceae bacterium
CGCCCGCGCCGGACGATCAGGTCGAGCTCGTTGCCGCCGGCCCAGACGTTCTCGCCGAGGACCCGCCAGCCGCGCAGCCGGTACCACAGCACGGCTCGACGTTCGGCGGCGTGGCCAGTTCCGGCTCTAGGCAACAGCCTCGCTCTCGTAGCACAGCGCCTGGAAGCTCAGCCGGTGCACGGCGGACGGGCCTAGCGCGCGGACGACCGCGGAGTGGCCGGGCGTGATGTACCCGACATGCTGAGCGAACCCGTAGGCGGGGTAGAGCGCGTCGAGGCGGCGCATCAGCCGGTCGCGCGTCACCTTCGCGACGATCGACGCCGCGGCGATCGCTGCGCTCTTCTCGTCGCCGTCGATGACCGCAGTGTGCTCCGGCGCCGCCGGGCCGAGCCGGAAGCCGTCGACCAGGCACGCCTCCGCCGGCGGGGTCAGCGCCTCGAGCATCGCCCGCAGGCCGGCGAGGTTCGAGCGGTGAAGGCCGTTGCGGTCGATGTCGCCGGGCGGGATCACACGGACGGAGATCCGCGCGGCGCAGCCGACGACGGCGCGGAAGAGCTCCTCGCGCCGCTCCGGCGAGCACTGCTTCGAGTCGTTGAGGAAGCCGAGCGGCCGGACGCGGTGGTCGCGCAGCGAGCCGTAGTCGAGCAGGACTCCCGCCACCACGAGCGGGCCGGCGAGCGAGCCCCGTCCCGCCTCGTCCGTACCTGCGACGAACCGTGCGCCGAGGCGCCGATCGAACCGCAGGAGCTTCTGGCCGGTCCGCTTCTGCACGACCGCGACCATAGCGCGCGATCCGGCTGCGGAGGATGCTCGCGAAGAAGTTGCCGGTGAGTCGTTACTCGGCCGAAGCCGGCTCGGGCTCCACCGTGGTTTCGGCTTCGGGCTCCGAGCCCTCGTCGGCAGGTGCGTCGTCGGCGGGCTCCTCGGCGGATGCTTCCTCTGCCGTCGGCTCGTCCTCCGCCGGCAGCTCCTCCTCCGCCGGCGCCTCGTCCACCGGCTCCGCCCCGGTCTCGGGGTCGAGCGCCTCCTCGGGCGCTACGAGCCCCGCGTCGACCGTCCGGGGCAGCTCCGAGCCCGTTCCGTACCGCCGCTCGCGCACGCGTGCCTTCTTGCCGACGCGGCCGCGCAGGTAGTAGAGCTTGGCGCGGTTGACGTCGCCGATCGCGGCGACCTCGATCTTCTCGATCTTCGGCGAATGGAGCGGGAACGTCCGCTCGACGCCGACGCCGAACGACTGCTTGCGCACCGTGAAGGTCTCGCGCGCGCCTGCTCCCTGCCGCTTGAGCACGATCCCCTCGAAGACCTGCACGCGACGGCGCGTGCCCTCGATCACCTGGAAGTGGACGCGCACCGTGTCGCCCGCCTTGAAGCGCGGCACGTTGCGCATCTGGGCGCGCTCGAGGTCCTGGATGATGTTGCTCATGGAAAGAGGGCCTGACGATGGAAAAGACGGCCTGACGGCCGACGGCCAAGGTTAGCGGAATCGCCTCCGACCCGATCCGCTACCGAAATCCGATTCTGTCAGGCGGCCAGTAGACGAAGAAGACGGTCCCGATCAGCTTGTTGCGCGGCACGGAGCCCCATGTGCGGGAGTCGCACGACTGCGAGCGGTTGTCGCCCATCATGAAGTACTGGCCCTTCGGGACCTTCCAGCTCTGCCCGAAGTGGGCGCTGTCCGCGAGCCGCCGTTGCGCCGTGAGGTAGGGCTCGTTGAGCTTCACGGATTTACTCGAGCCCGGCCCGCGGATGAAGATGAAGCCGTTGTCGTCCTCTTGCACCGTCTCGCCGGGGAGGCCGATGACGCGCTTCACGAACGTGCCGCCCTCGCCGCACTTCAGGGCGGCCTCGCTCGGCGTGTTGAACACGACGATGTCGCCGCGCGACGGTGGGCCGAAGTCGAGGCAGATCCGGCAGGCGAGCACGCGGTCGCTCGAGTCTCCCAGACAGCCGATCGGCCCCTTCGCGCAGTTCAGCGTCGGCTCCATCGAGGAGGACGGAATCCGGTACGGGTTGACGACCCACGCCTTGAGCGCGAGCACGATGAGGATCGCTCCGACGATCGTGAGGATCCAGTCGAGCGTGACCCGCACGCTGTGCGGAAGGCCCGGGAAGAGGCGCGCCAGGGGGTCGCGGTGGCGCTGCGGGGGCGGCGCCGACGGCGGCGGCGGCTCGGGCTCCGGCTCGTACCGGGGCCCGGGCCAGCTGAACGGATCGTCCCCGGGAGCCTCCGGCTCGCCGCGCCTCGATTCCGTCCCGCGGGAGGGCCAGCCGCCGACCTGATCGTCGTCTTCGGGGCCGCCGGGATCGTCGTAGTACCCGCTCATCGGCTCACCTTCCCCCGCCGCCAAGCCTCGACCCGGGCGTGGTCGCCGGAGAGCAATACGTCGGGCACGGCCCAGCCCTGGAACTCCGCCGGCCGCGTGTAGTGCGGGTACTCGAGGCCGCCGCCGAGCTCGGCGGAGAAGCTCTCGAGCTCTCCGGATCCCTCGGCAAGCGCACCCGGTAGCCGCCGC
>DASYOZ010000117.1:0-2201 GCA_036007185.1 Gaiellaceae bacterium
TGCCGGCGAAGGCGGTCGAGGATGCGCGCGGCCCGCAGTGGCGGAAGGTCATCTTCAACGCCTCGACGAACCCGATCGGCGCGCTCACCGGCCTCACCCACGGGCGGGTCTGCGAGCGGCCCGACCTGCGCGCGCTCGTCACCGGGCTCGTCGACGAGGGGAAGGCTGTCGCCGTTGCCCAGGGGATCCAGCTCGACGCCGACCCCGAGGAGCTGATCGACCACGCGGCGCGCAAGGACGTCGCCTACGACCACAAGGCATCGATGCTCCAGGACGTCGAGGCGCGGCGGCCGACCGAGGTCGACTACCTCAACGGCGGCATCGTTCGCTTCGGGCGCGAGGGCGGCGTGCCGACGCCGCTCAACGCTGCGATCCAGGCGCTCGTGAAGGGGGTGGAGGCATCGTGGACGCAGAGCTGACCGCGCGCCATGCGCGGGTGCGGGAGGCACTCGAGCGGGACGGCCTCGACGCCGCGCTCGTCTGCGGTTCCGAGTACACGGGCTTCGAGGGCGCGGTCACCTATCTCACCGGTTTCCAGATCGTCCACCGCTACGCCTACGTCCTCGTGCCGCGCGAGGGCGAGCCCGTCGTCGTTTTCCCGGCCGAGGCGCGCTACGTTGGCGAGCACGGCGACTCCCAGATCTCCGACCAGGTCTTCGCCGACCGCCCGGGGGAATGGCTCGCCGAGCGGCTGCGGGGGCAGCGCGTCGGCGTCTACGGGCTCGACTACGTGATGACCGTCCGCGACCACTCGGCGCTCGCCGACGCTGCGGAGCTCGTGTCGTGGGACGTCGGATTCGACTTGGCCCGAGCCGTCAAGTCTGACGCCGAGCTCGAGTCCGTGCGCGAGAGCGTGAAGATCAATGTCGCGGGCTTCCACGCCTTCCACCGGGCCTGGGCTCCGGGCCGCACCGCCGCCGACGTGCTCGCTCCGGCCGAGGAGCTGTTCGTGGAACGCGGCTGCGGACGGCTGACGATGAACATGGTGCTCGTCGGCGTCGAGTTCGCGATCGCGCGTGACGACACCGTCTTCGGCGACTTCACGATCCCCTCGCTCGAGATCGCCGGGCCGGGCGGCCACTGGGTCGAGGTCTCGCGCGCGCTCGGCACTCCGAGCGACGAGGTGAGGCGGATGCTCGAGGCGTACGGGGAGTACTACGACGTCGCGCAGACGGCGCTAAGGGCGGGCGCGACCGCGCACGACGTCCACCGCGCGGTCTCGGCCGGCTTCACTCAACGCGGCTACCACCTCGGCCACGTGACTGGCCATTCGATCGGGATGACGATGATCGAGCACCCGCGCATCGGCGAGGGCATCGAGACCGAGCTCGCCGCGAACATGGTCTTCTCGATGCATCCGCACGCGATCGCGGCTGATGGGCGGGAGTGCCTGTACATGCAGGACACGTGGCTCGTGACGGCGGACGGCGGCGTCCCGCTCGCGGGCCTTCCGATGAAAATCTTCGAGTAGGGTCAGCGCCGTGGAAGCGCCGCACGGCGACGAGGAGGAGTTCCAGCCGATCCTGCCGGGCGAGGGCGCGAGCGACTACGAGCGCTACCTCCGCACCGACGAGCTCCTCGCGCTCCAGAAGGGGCCCGACGAGTGGGTGCACCGCGACGAGCTCCTCTTCCAGACCGTCCACCAGTCGTCCGAGATCTGGCTCAAGCACGCATGGATGGAGGTGGAGGAGGCGACGCGGCTGATCGAGGCGCGCGACCTCGCCGGTGCACTGCGGCTCCTGCGGCGGGCGTGCGCGGCGGTCAAGTACGTCGTGGGCTTCCTCGAGCACCTCGAGCAGATGTCGCCGTGGGAGTACCAGGAGGTGCGTCGCGTGCTCGGCCATGGCTCGGGCTTCGACTCCCCGGGCTTCCGCGGCATCCGCCAAGTCTCGCCGGGCGTCTACGCCGCCTTCGACGCGCTGCGCCGCGAGCGCGGCCTCTCGCTTCTCGAGGTCTACACGCAGGGGCGCGAGCACGAGGACCTCTACCAGCTCGCCGAGGCGCTGATCGAGTGGGACGAGCGCGTCGGTGTCTGGCGCTTCCGCCACTTCAAGGTCGTCGCGCGGATCATCGGCGAGGACGTCGTCGGCACGCAGGGGACGCCGGTCGAGCTGCTCGCCGGGCTGATCAAGCACAAGATGTTCCCCGAGCTCTGGACGGTGCGCACCGACCTGACCGAGCTGGCCAAGCAAAGCGATTGA
>DASYOZ010000118.1:0-1612 GCA_036007185.1 Gaiellaceae bacterium
GCGCTTCGCTCGCTGGGATAAGGAACTCCGCCAACCGGAGAGCGTGGTCTCCGGTTGGCTCCGTGCTGTTCTGGTTTTCGATGCTCTGGACGGTTTGGCTGCCTGGTGCGCTCGCGCGCGGCAGAGGCCGGCGCGAGCGCAGTCCGGCCTGCGGCTAAGCCCCCGCGAAAGCGGATGTCTTAGCCTCCGGCCCCTTGCCGGGTTCAGGTTCGAGCGGCTTGAACTTTCGCTTCCGCAGGGGCGGGGGCGTAACGGCACGTTACGACGCCGCCGGATCTTCGCGCGGCCCGAACCTCGCGTCAGCCTCACAGGCTCTACTGCACGGAGCCAACGGGAGACCGCGCTCTCCCGTTGGCGGAGTTCCGTCACCACCGCGCGAAGAGCGCAGCTCTTCGCGCGGAGCGCAAGCTTAGGCCGCTGGCAGCGCGGGCGGCGCGAGCACGGGGACGACGGCGGAGGCTGAGGCGGAGACCTTGATCTCGGGCGCTGGCGCCTCGCTGTCCCCGAAGAGGTCGATCCCCTCGCGCGCGAGCGCGAGCTGGACGTCCTCGCGGGCCTTCCAGATCCGCCATTTGACGGTCGAGAGCGTCACCTCGAGCGAGTCGGCGATCTCGCTGTAGGAGAGGCCGACCACGTCGCGCAGCAGGAGCGCCATCTTCAGGTCGACGCTGAGCCGCTCGACCGCGCGCCAGACGGCGTCGATCGCTTCCAGGCGCTCGAACGGCGCGTCGATGACCTCGAGCGGCGGGATGTCGTCGAGATCGACGACTGCCCGCGGGCGGCGCTCGGTCGCCCGGAGCTCGTCCAGAACGCGGTTCTTCGTCACCTGGAAGAGCCACGTCGTGAACTTCGCGTTGTGCGAGAAGCGCGGCAGCCCCTGGAAGACGCGGAGGAACACCTCCTGCGTGAGGTCCTCGGCGAGCGCGCGGTCGCCGACCATGCGCAGGACATAGTTGTAGACCGGAACTTGGTACGCGCGGACGATGAACGCAAACGCCCGTTCATCTCCCCGCTGCGCCTTCCGCAGGACGCCGTGGTCAGGCTGGGGCAGCGACAAGGTGCCGCAGTATAGACCGAACATTCACCGGATTTGTACGAGATTTGTACCGGTCATCTGCAGGGGCGCCTCGACCCCGAGAAGGGCGAGAACAGTGGGAGCGACATCGGCCAGCTCGCCGTCCCGCAGCGTCGCGCCGGGAGCCGTGAGGATCACCGGCACCGGGTTCGTCGTGTGGGCCGTGTGCGGGCTGACACCGTCCTCCTGTAGGAGGTTCTCCGCGTTGCCGTGGTCGGCGATCACGAGCGAGACGCCTCCCGCGCGATCGACCGCGTCGACGACCTTCCCGAGGCACTCGTCGGTCGTCTCGACCGCCTGCACGACAGCCGGGATCACGCCGGTGTGGCCGACCATGTCCGGATTCGCGAAGTTGACGACCACGAAGCCGTAGCCGTCCTCCTCGATCGCCCCCACGATCCGGTCGGCGACCTCCTCCGCGGACATCTCCGGCTTGTGGTCGTAGCTCGGCACGTCGCGCGGCGAGTCGACGAGGATCCGATCCTCGTCCGCGAACGGCTCCTCCCGTCCGCCGTCGAGGAAGTAGGTGACGTGCGC
>DASYOZ010000119.1:0-2208 GCA_036007185.1 Gaiellaceae bacterium
TGCCGGCTTGCAGGCGCGCACGCTGGCGTCCTCGCATCGGGTGCAGCGTGCGTTCGAGAGCCGCGACCGGCGGCAGCTCCGCAGGATGTCGCGGCCGAACGTCCGCTTCGTCCTCGGCCGGTCGTCGCCGACGGCGGCGAGCGACGGCGTCCCGAGCCGGAGCGTCCGCATCGTCGTCGGGAGGCGCCGGGTCGGCAGCGTCGTCGTCCGCGTACCGTTCGATCATGGGCTGCTCGCGCGGCTCGAGCGAACCTCGCTGCTCGGGAATGATCGCCAGCTTGCCTTCGCCCGCGGGCGATCGCTCCTTCTGCCGTCGGCCCGTCGCGCCTCCCTGCCCAGCGGGCTTCCCCTCGAGCACGCAGCGCCGGTACTCGTCGCCGGCGAGCGCTATGTCGCCCTCTCGACTGTGCTGACCCGGGAGGCGCCGGCGACGAGGCTCGTCGCACTCGCTCCGGCGTCCGAGATCCTCGACGGTGGGACCGCCGCGCGGTGGCCGTGGCTCCTTGCCGGTCTCGGCGCACTGGCCGCGGTCGCGTTGGCCGCCTATTCCCTCGCGCCGCTTCTCGGGCGTAACCGCCTCGCAAGGGAGGAGCGCGAACGGGCCGCACTGGTGCTTTCCCACCTCGGCGAAGGCGTCTTTCTCGTCGACTCGAACGGCGTAATCCGGCTCTGGAACGCCGCAGCGGAGAGCATCACCGGCCTGACAGCGGAGGCGGTGTGCGGCCTGCCCGCCGAGACAGCCCTACCCGCCTGGCATTCGCTCGCCGACCGCATCCCCACCTGCAAGCCCGAAGCGAAGTCGCGGCCGGAGACGATGCCGTTCGAGATCCTGGGCCGGCAGCTGTGGCTGTCGATCGCCGGGGTGGAGTTCGGCGACGGCACCGTCTACGCCTTCCGGGATGCCACAAGCGAGCAACGGCTCGAGGCGATTCGGGCGGAATTCGTGGCCACGGTCTCGCACGAGCTCCGTACGCCGCTTGCCGCGCTCCACGGGGCGGCGCTCACCCTCACCCGACGCGGCCAGCAGCTCCCGGCCGAGACGCGGGAGAAGCTGCTGGCCATGATCGCCGCGCAGTCGAATCGGCTCGCCAGCCTCGTCGAGGACATTCTGCTTGCGGGCCAGCTCGATGCCGGTTCACTGCGCGTGGAGCGCGAGCCATTCGACGCTGCGGCTGTCACGCGAGCGGCGGTGAGCGAAGCAAGGCAGCGTGCCGCGATGAGAGCGATGCTGCGCGTCTCGGCCTCGGATGACCTTCCGCGCGTGCTGGGCGACGAGGGGCGGACACATCAGATCCTCGCGAACCTCATCGACAACGCGGTCAAGTATTCGCCTGCGGGCAGTCGGATCGACGTCGAGGTCCAGCGGGAGGACAGGCAAATCCGCTTCCTGGTTCGCGATCGGGGACCGGGGATTCCCCGCGCGGAGCAGGAACACGTCTTCGAGAAGTTCTATCGACTCGACCCCGATCACCGTCACGGCATCGGGGGGAGCGGACTCGGCCTGTACATCTGCCGCCAGCTCGTCTCCTCCATGCACGGGCGGATCTGGGTCGAGTCGGCGCCCGACCGTGGCAGCACCTTCGCCTTCGACCTCCCCATCGCGAACGAACGCGTCTCCGCCGCGGCGTGACGGCGGGACGAAGTTTCCGCAAAGAGCGGACTCCTGATCGAAGTAAGCCCGAGCCGAAGTCCGCAAATAGCGACAAGAGCGCGGTTGACGGCCGCGGCGAATGACGGCAGCATGCGGGGCGCGCCGAGCACGGAGCGGGACTAGACCGAAGCTTTCGGGCGGTGAGCTAGGCGGAAGCCGAATGCATTGCTCGGAGGTGGACGAAACCGCCACCGGCTCGGCGAATTTCTGGTCCCGACCGTTCCGCGTCGAGGGACTCGCCTCAGCTGAGTTACCTGCGGCATCTAGCGGCGAGCGCTCCTGGGGAAGTTGACGGCGGCGCGTCTTCAGGAGTAGGGCGGATCGCCGGCGGCGCTCAGGCGAGAGGACGTTCGCCCAGGCGAGGTCACCGCCGCTTGGCGATACCGTTTCTCGTGGAGAGAGCCGTGAGTGAGAACACCCATCCCAGTCCTTCGGCCACCGGCGAGCCGGTCTCGGTTCGGGCTCTGACCGCGCCGACGCGCAGCGAAATCGAGGCACTCGCCGAGCTCTTCGACAAGTATCGCGTCCACTACGGCGAGGCTTCCGACTCCTCCCGG
>DASYOZ010000120.1:0-30859 GCA_036007185.1 Gaiellaceae bacterium
CGGCTCGACGGCGCCTACTCGTTCCGCTCACTGCTCGACTCCGGCGCCCTCCTGGCGAACGGCTCCGATGCGCCCGTGGAGGAGCTCGAGCCGTGGGCCGGCGTCGTCGCCGCAGTGCTCGACCACTGGCGCGAGGACCAGCGGCTCACCCTCGAGCAGGCGCTCCACGCCGTGTGCGTCGCGCCGGCCTGGCTCTCGCACGACGAGCGCGTCCGAGGCACGCTCGTCCCTGGGAGGTACGCCGACCTCGTCGTGCTCGACCGCGACCCGTTCGCCTGCGATCCCGAGGAGCTGAGGGAGGTGCAGGTCGTCGCGACGATGCTCGGCGGCCGCTGGACGCACCACCCACCGCCCTGGAATTGAGAAGATCCGAGCCGTGGACACGGGCTCGATCCACGAACTGCGTGCGGACGCCTTCGAGTACGCCTGGGACAACGCCGTCGAGCCGGCGCTCGAGGTCGAATCCGGTGAGGTAATCCTCCTGCACGTCCGAGACGCGTCCGACGAGCAGATCGGCGAGGCATCGACCGCAGCCGACGTCGCTGCGCTCGACTTCGCCAAGGTCAACCCGGTCAGCGGCCCCGTCTACGTCAAGGGCGCAGGGCCGGGAGACACGCTCGCGGTCGAGCTCCTCGAGCTCCACCCGCACGGCTGGGGCTGGACGGCGATCATCCCTGGCTTCGGACTGCTCGCCGAGGAGTTTCCGGATCCGTGGCTGCGGATCTCGGAGGTGACGGAGCGAGCCGTCCGGTTCTCGGAGCGGATCGTGCTGCCGTTCCGCCCGTTCCCGGGCACGCTCGGCGTCGCACCGGCGGAGCCGGGAACGCACTCGATCGTTCCGCCGTCGCGCTGGGGTGGGAACATGGACACGAAGCACCTCAACCCCGGCACGACGCTCTACCTCCCCGTCGGCGTCGAGGGCGCGCTCTTCTCACTCGGAGACACCCACGCCGCCCAGGGGGACGGCGAGGTGTGCGGCACGGCGATCGAGACGGCGATGGACGTGACGCTGAGGCTCAGCGTGCGCAAGGACGTCCACGTCGACGCGCCGCAGTACGACGTGCCGGCGGGAGGGGTCGCCGAGCACGAACGTTCGAGCTACCGCGTGTGCACCGGCGTCGGGCCGGATCTCCTCGAGGCAGCGCGCGACGCCGTTCGCGCGACGATCGGCTGGCTCGGCGAGAACCACGGCCTGGAGCGCGAGGAGGCGTACGCGGTCACGAGCGTGGCCTGCGACCTGCGGATCCACGAGGTCGTGGACGCCCCGAACTGGGTCGTCGGGTGCTTCATCCCTGCATCCATCTTCGAAGGAGGGGAACGATGAGCGACGCTGTCGTCGCACACGAGGAGTACGTCAAGGGGTCCCTCCGGCGCGAGCTGCGGTTCTGGGAAGCGATCGCAATCTCGGTCGGGATCATGGCGCCGACCGCCGCGATGGCCCTGAACGGCACCGTGCCGGCTCAGCTCGTCGGCCGCGCCGTACCGCTCGCGTTCCTGTTCGCGGGGATCGCGATCGCGCTGATCTCCTACTCGTTCATCCGGCTGACGAGCTACTTCAACCACGCCGGCTCAACGTACGCGCTCGCGGGCGTGACGCTCGGACCGCGCTTCGGCTTCTTCGCCGGCTGGGCGTTGCTCGCCACGTACTCGTGCTTCATCTGCGCGAACATCGCCGAGGTCGGGCTCTTCGGCACGGCTTTCCTCGACGGTGCCGGCATCTGGCACAACCCGCAATGGATCGTCGTCTCGTTGATTGCCGCCGGGCTCGCGTGGTTCCTCGCCTACGGGGACGTGAAGATCGCGACCCGCGCACTGCTCTCCTTCGAGGGGATCTCGGTGACGCTGATCATCGTGCTCATCGCGGTCATCTTCTGGAAGGTGATCGGCGGCACGGCCCCGAACGGCCAGAGCTTCACGCTCAAGCCGTTCATCCCGGCTTCGGGAGTCCCCGTTGGCGCGATCGCGTTCGCCTCGGTGTTCGGCCTCCTCAGCTTCGGCGGCTTCGAGGGCGCAGCGGCGCTCGGCGAGGAGACGAACAACCCCCGCCGGAACATCCCGCTCGCGATCGCGTGCGCGGTCGGCTTCTGCGGCGTCTTCTACACGATCGTCATGCTCGCGCAGTCGCTCGGGTTCGGGATCGACGCGGCCGGGATCAAGGCGTTCGGGGGCTCTAGCGCTCCGCTCGGCGACCTCTCGAAGTCGTACGTCGGCAGCGGCATGGAGGACGCGATCAACTTCGGCGCGACGCTGAGCGCGTTCGCGAGCTTGCTCGGCTGCGCCGCCGGCGCGTCTCGCATCCTGTTCGCGCTCGGCCGTGACGGCTTCATCACGCACCGGCTCGGAGACGCATCGAAGCGCACCGGCTCGCCGGCGAACTCGCTTGCCGTCGTGATGATCTTCGGGCTTTCGATCACGATCTGGCTCCGCCTCAACGGAACGTCGGCCGTGAACGCGTTCTTCTATCCGGGCACCGCGGGCGTACTGTCGATGCTGATCGCGTACTTCGTGATGCAGTTCGGAGCGGCGAAGTTTCTCCACCTCGAGCGGCGTGAGCCGCGATGGCGCGTAATCATCCTCGTGCTCGCGACGGCGGCGATCGTCTACACCTTCTACAAGCAGGTGTGGCCGAAGCCGGCGTACCCGTACGACCTCTTCCCGCTGATCATCGCGGGATGGGCCGTCGTGGGAGCGACGGTCACAGTGGCGTTCCCGAAGCTGACGAAGCGGATCGGGCGCGGGCTCGCCGAGGCCGAGGGGCTGACGGCCGAGACGTGACACCTGGACACCAGTCGTACACTTGAGCCGTGGCCGTCCGCACGATGAACCCGGTGCACGAGGCGACCACATGCGCGGTCGCGGCCACGGCAGAGATCATCGGCGCGAAGTGGACGGCGCTCCTCGTCCACGACCTCTCCGAGGGCCCGCGCCGCTTCTCCGAGCTCGAGCGCTCCTGCCAGGGCATCAGCCCGCGCACGCTCGCCGAGCGGCTCCGCGCGCTCGAGGCCGACGGGATCCTCGAGCGGCAGAGCTATCCCGAGACGCCGCCGCGGGTCGAGTACCGGCTGACTGAGAAGGGCGCGTCGCTACTGCCGATCATCGACGCCATGCGCGAGTTCGGCCACGAGTGGCTAGCCGCTAGCTGTTGAGGCGGCCGAGCGCGCTGAAGAGCGCAGCGGCCGTATCGATCCCCGCCGCGAAGTACGGGACGAGGAAGCGCTCGTTCGGCGAATGGATGTTCGACTCCGGGAGTGCGAAGCCGGTGAGGATCGTGTCGATTCCCCTTTCGGTCAGGGCCGGCAAGAGCGGGATCGAGCCGCCCGTGCGCGTGAGGAGCGGCCGCACGCCGAGCGCCTGCTCGAACGCGTCGAGCGCGAGCCGGACGGCCGGCGCGTCGGCTCGGACGAGGCCCGGGTTCGCGCCGCTCCGGACGATCTCGAGCTCGGCGCCCTCAGGTGCCGCCTCGCGCAGCAGCCGCTCGGCGGCGGCGCCGACCGTCTCAAGGTCCTGGCCCGGTGCGATCCGGATGGAGAACTCGGCCGAGGCGGCGACGCTCAACGTGGTGTTGCGGACGCCGGGCTTGCCGCCGATGATCCCGTTGACGTCGGCAGAGGGCTCCGCCCAGGTGCGGACGTAGAACTCCTCGGCGGCCGTCGCATCGAGCAGCCGCGCGCCCTGCTCCGACACGGCGTCGCCGCCCGGCGGCAGGTGCGACCACGCCTCGAGCTCTTCCGCCGTCGGCGGAGCGATTCCCGCGCGCAACGGCTCGGGCAGGCGGCCGTTCGGGCCGGCAAGCACCGCCTCGAGGCAGCGCATGAGGACATGGATCGCGTTGAGCGCTACGCCGCCGTACACCCCGGAGTGGAGGTCGCGCCCGCCTGTCCGCACCTTCACCTCGAAGCCGACGAGGCCGCGGGTCGCGAGCTCGATCGTCGGCACGTCGCGCCGGAGCATCCCCCCGTCGAAGATCACGGCGGCGTCCGCACCGCGCTCGTCCTGGGCGACGTAGTCGGCGACCGTGTGGCCGCCGACCTCCTCCTCGCCGTCGCACGCGAAGCGGAGGTTCACGGGCAACGCGCCCGCCTCGACGAGTCGCTGGGCCGCGCGGAGGACGATCCAGAGCTGGCCCTTGTCGTCGGCGACGCCGCGCCCGTACGCCCACTCGCCGCGGACGTCGAGCTCGAACGGATCGGACTCCCAGAGCTCGAGCGGCGCGGGCGGCTGGACGTCGAAGTGGTTGTAGACGAGGACGGTCGGCGCGTGCCCAGCACCGTTCGACGCCGGGATCTCGCCGAGCGCGAGCTCGCGCTCGCCGAACGGCGTCAGCTCCGCGGTACCACCGATGCGACGGATGAACTCGCAGACCCACTCGCCGGCGCGCTTGACGTCCTCCCGGTGGGCCGGGTCGGCGCTCACGCTCGGGATTGCGATCAGCTCCGCCAGCTCGGCGCGCCAGGCCTCGTCCACGGCCCGATCCTATGCTCCGTCCGGTGAAGTTCGTGGATGTCACCCTCGCGGCGCCGCCGGGGATCGCCGATTTCTACGCGGACGAGCTCGAGCTACCGCTCGACGGGGACGCGATCGTGGTCGGCGAGACGCGGCTCCGCTTCCGCGTCGAGGACGGGGGCGCCTTCTATCACTTCGCGCTGCTCGTGCCCGGCGACCGCTTCGACGCGGCTCTCGCCTGGGCGGGCGAGCGCGTGGAGCTGCTCGGCGACGTCTTCGACTTCGACTTCTGGGACGCGCGTGCGGTCTACTTCCACGACCCGGCCGGCAGCATCGTCGAGCTCATCGCGCACTGCGGGCTCGCGGAGAACCGTCGCACGGGCGGCTTCGCTGCGGTGGAGCTCGTCGGCCTCTCCGAGCTCGGGATCGTCGGCGACCCGCCGGAGCTGCTGCGCCGGCTCGAGGCCGCCGGCCTCGAGCTCTGGGACGGAACGGTGAACGAGCCCGACGGCCTCGCCTTCGTGGGCGTGAAGGGCCGGACACTGATCCTCGCCCGGCCGGGGCGCGGCTGGCTGCCGACCGCCCGGCCCGCCGAGGCGCATCCCGTCGTGCTCGCGCTCGAGCGCGACGGGGCGCAGGTCGCGTTGCGGTTCTAGGCGACGTCGCGGAGCGAGCCCGTCTCCGCGAGCGCGCGGAGCTTCTTCAGGCTCTGGTTCTCGATCTGGCGGATCCGCTCGCGCGTCACGTTGAAGGTGCGTCCGACCTCGTCGAGCGTGCGGGGCTGCTCGCCGTCGAGCCCGTAGCGCAGCTCGAGCACTCGCCGCTCCCGGAGCGAGAGCGTGCCGAGGACCGAGCGCAGCAGCTCCCGGCGCAGCGTCGTGTCGGCTGCCTCGTCGGGCAGCGGAGCATGCTCGTCGGTGAGGAAGTGGCCGAACTCCGACTCTTCCTCGTCGCCGACCGGCTTCTCGAGCGAGATTGGAGCCTGCGAGGTACGCAAGATCTGCTCCACTTCGTCGAGCGGCAGGTCGACATCCCTCGCGATCTCCACCGGTGTGGGCTCGCGGCAGAACTCGCCGCGAAGCTTGCGCTCCGACCGGACGATCTTGTTCAGCTTCTCGACGACGTGCACGGGCATCCGGATCGTGCGGCCCTTGTCGGCGAGCGCGCGTGCGACCGCCTGGCGGATCCACCATGTCGCGTACGTCGAGAACTTGTAGCCCTTGCGCCAGTCGAACTTCTCGGCGGCGCGAACGAGGCCGATCGTCCCCTCCTGGATCAGGTCGAGGAACGGGAGCCCCTGGTTGCGGTAGCGCTTCGCGATCGAGACGACGAGCCGCAGGTTCGCCTCCACCATCTCCTGCTTCGCGCGGTGATCGCCACGCTCGATCCGCTTTGCGATCTCGACCTCCTCGGCGGCGGTCAGGAGCTCGACCTTGCCGATGTCCTTGAGAAAGAGCTGAAGCGCGTCGGTCGACACCTCGCGGGCCTCGACGATCCGCGCCTCCTCCTTCGCCGCCGGCTCCGCGGCAGCGTCGACGATCTCGACCTGCAGCTCCTCGAGCGCGCGGAACACTTCCTCCACCTGGGCGGGCTCGAGCTCCAGCTCGTCGAGCGCGAGCGCCACCTCCTCGGCTGTCACCCGGCCGGCGGCCTGAGCGGCCTCCAGCAGAGTCCTCGCTTCCTCCGTCTCGAGCACGTCGACAGAGGATCCATCCTCTGTTGCAGTCGCGGCCATATCCCCCTCCCTCGCGATGCCGCACCATGCCATGCGCGGCCGCGCGGGCGCCATAGGCCGTTCGGCTCATATCTTCGTTATTTAGACCTAGTGCGAGCCGGAATCGCAAGCAGTCTTTTCGCGTCTTGGGCATATGGCGACTGCGGGTCGTCCGCGACAGCGGTGCCGAACTGCTTGACGGCCTTCTTCTGCTCGCCGATCCAGAGCAGGAGCAGGCCGAGGTGGAGGCGAACCACCGGCGACCTCGGGAAGACTCCGGTAAGAGGCCCAAGGCGACCGAACGCCTTCGCCGGGTGGGCCTTCGTGAACACGCCTACGGCTGCGGCGGTGCGCGCGACCGGGTCGTTCGGCGCGATCTTGGCGGCCGCCTCGAACTGGCGCTCGGCGGAGACCGGCCGCTCGAGGTTCCAGAGCGCGGAGCCGTACAGGAGCTTCGCCCGGGCGTCCGGCCGCGCGGCCGCCCTCGCCAGCGCGGTGAGCTCTTTCGCCGCCGGCAGCTCCCGGATCGCGCGCGAGGGCTGGAAGGCGAGTAGGACGTACGGCAGGCCGGGGATCTTCACGCTCGGGTGCAGGAGGTCCTCCGCCTTGACCCCGTAGGGCGAGTCGGCGCCGACCTTCGCGGTCTCCTCCCACGCGGCGACGGCGTCGGCGTTGCGGCCCGCCCAGTAATCGGCGAGGCCGAGATGCAGCAGCACGAGCCCGCTCCGAGGATGAGCCGAGGCGAGCCGTTGCACAGCCGCGAGCCCGCCGTTCGGCCACGCCGCGAAAGCGGATCCGATGCGGGCCTCGAGCGACCCGTAGCGCGCGAAGATCGGGGCAGCTACGGCAACGCGGCCCGAGTCGTACAGTGCCTGCGCCTGCCTCAGAGCCCGCGCCGCCGGTCCTGCCGCGACACCGAAGTCGAGCTCGAGCGGCGGCCGGCCGGGCCGCTCCTTCGTCACCGCGCCGGGAACCGTCGTCCGCTCGCCGCGACTCTGGAGGAGCGTCGCTCCTACGACGGCGGCCGCCGCCACGAGCGCGGCCAGGGCGACGACGAGGACGATACGCCGGTTGCGGGTCGCCACGAGAGAAGACGCCTCGGTCGCCACGCGTCGAGCGTAGCCCGGAAGCGGGTCGCTACATTTCCGAAAGCGATGCCCAGCTACCGTGAACTGCTGCAGCAGGTCAAGTCGGAGATCGACGAGGTCGACGTCACCCAGGCGCGCGAGCTGCTCGAGGCCGGCGACGGGCCGCTCGTCGTCGACGTCCGCGAGCTCGATGAGTGGACCGAGGGACGGATCCCGGGAGCGGTCCACGTCCCGCGCGGCAACCTCGAGTCGCGGATCGAGCAGGCGGCGCCCGACCACGCGCAGCCGATCCTCCTCTACTGCGCGGCCGGGAACCGCTCGGCCTTCGCCGCGAAGTCGCTCCAGGATCTCGGCTACGAGAACGTCGTCTCGCTCGCCGGCGGCTATACCGATTGGAAGCGCAGCGGCTTCCCCACGGAGCTGCCGCGCACGCTCGACGGCGCGAAGCGGCAGCGCTACAGCCGGCATGTCCTCATCCCCGAGGTCGGCGAGGAGGGCCAACTCAAGCTGCTCGACTCGCGCGTCCTCCTGCTCGGCGCAGGCGGGCTCGGCTCGCCGTCGGCGCTCTACCTCGCGGCGGCAGGCGTGGGGCGGATCGGCATCGTGGACGACGACCGGGTCGACGCCTCGAACCTCCAGCGCCAGGTGCTCCACTCGACGGCACGGCTCGGCGAGTGGAAGGCCGAGTCGGCGAAGCGGACGCTCGAAGAGCTCAACCCCGACGTCGATGTCGTCCCGTACGTCGAGCGGCTCACGTCGGAGAACGTCGAGCGGATCCTCGCCGACGGCTGGGACGTGATCGTCGACGGCGCCGACAACTTCCCGACCCGCTACCTGATCAACGACGCCGCCGTCTGGCACGACATCCCGCTCGTGCACGGCTCGATCTACCGCTTCGAAGGCCAGGCGACGGTCTTCAAGCCGGGCGCGGGCCCGTGCTACCGCTGCCTTTTCCCGCAGCCGCCGCCGCCGGAGCTCGCACCGAGCTGCGCCGAGGGCGGCGTGCTCGGCGTGCTGCCGGGCATCGTCGGCTCGCTCCAGGCGAGCGAGGCGCTGAAGCTCTGCCTCGGGATCGGCGATTCGCTCGTCGGCCGGCTGCTCCTCTTCGACGCCCTCGCGACCGAGTTCAGCGAGGTCAGGCTCCGCCGCGATCCCGCCTGCCCGGTGTGCGGCGACAGCCCGACCATCACCGAGTACGTGGACTACGTCGAGTTCTGCAGCGGAAGGCCGGCGCACGCATGAGCGTGATCCGGATCCCACCGATGCTGCGCGGCGAGGTCGGCGGCGCGCGCCAGGTTCCAGCCGAAGGGGAAACCGTGCGCGAGCTGCTCTCCGACCTGATGGCCCGCTTCCCGGGCCTCCGGCCGCAGCTCGTCGAGGACGGCGACATCGCGCCCTACGTCAACGTCTACGTCGAGGGGGAAGACGTCCGGACGCTCGACGGGCTCGACACGCCGGTCGAGCACGGGGGCACGGTGATCCTGCTCCCTGCGATGGCCGGTGGGCTCTAGCCTCCGCACGGCAGGCTCCCTCCTCGAGCTCGTCGGCAACACCCCGCTCGTCGAGTTGCCGCGCCTCGCGCCGAAGCCCGCCGTACGGCTGTACGCGAAGCTCGAGGGACAGAACCCCACCGGCTCGATCAAGGACCGCATCGCGGTGGCGATGATCGAGGCGGCCGAGGCGGCCGGCGAGCTCGAGCCCGGCCGCGAGCTGCTCGAGCCGACGTCGGGCAACACCGGCATCGCCCTAGCGCTCGTCGCGAAGCTCAAGGGCTACCGGCTGACGTGCGTCATCCCCGCCAACGCGACGGAGGAGCGGCGCCGACTGCTCCGGCTGTACGGCGTGACGATCATCGAGTCGCCCGGCGAGCAGGGCTCGAACGGCGCCGTCCGCCTCGCGCTCGAGCTCGCGGAGCGGGAGCCGCGCTACTTCATGCCGTTCCAGTACGCGAACGAGGCGAACCCTCGTGCCCACCGCGAAGGCACCGGCGCCGAGATCGCGCAGGCGCTCGACCGCGTCGACGTCCTCGTCGCCGGACTCGGCACCGGCGGCACCCTGATGGGCGCGGGCGAGCGCCTGCGCGAGAGCTTTCCCGACGTCGTGGTCGCCGCCGCCGAGCCGCTGCCAGGCGACCCGGTGATGGGGCTCCGCTCGCTCGAAGAGGGTTACGTCCCGCCGATCCTCGATGTCGCGAAGCTCAACCGGAAGCTGCTCGTCTCGAACGAGGACGCCGTCGCCGGAGTGCGGATGCTGCTCGAGCGCGAGGGCATCTTCGCGGGCGTCTCGAGCGGCGCCGTCCTCCACGTCGCGCTGCGGCTGGCCCGCGAGCTCGATGAAGGAGTCGTCGTCTGCGTCCTCGCCGACGGCGGCTGGAAGTACCTCTCCGCCGGCTTCTGGCAGGGCGAGGAGATCGACGAGAGCAAGCTGTGGTGGTAGTGCCGCCGCCCGTCCGCGACGCGCTCGCCCAGCACGCGCGCCAGGAGCTGCCAAACGAGAGCTGTGGCCTGCTCGTCCTCCGCGAAGGCGTCGCCAACCGCTACGAGCCGGGCCGCAACGCGGCCGGGTCGCCGTACCGTTTCGAGCTCGAGGTCGACCCCGACCTCTGGTTCCTCGAGGACGAGGGCTACGAGCTCGCGGTCGTCCACTCACACGTCTCGGCGCCTCCCCGCCCGTCGCGCACGGACGTCGAGAACGTCGGGCTCTGGCAGGGCCGCCCCTATCTCATCTACTCGGTCGCCCGCGACGAGCTCGCCGGCTGGACGATCAGCGACGGCTCGATCGAGCCGCTCGAGCTCGCCTGACCGCTACTCGAGCTCGTCCTCGTCGATGGGCTCAAGCCGGGGATCACCCGACGCGCGGCGCGGCGGATGCTCGACGAAGGTCACTGCGATCCGCTCGATCCGGTTGCCCTCCACCTCGAGCACGTCGAAGCGCATGCCGTCGTAGGAGACGTCGTCGCCAGGCTCCGGCGCGTGCCCGAGCTGGCCGAAGACGAAGCCCGCGACAGTGTGGAAGTCCTCCTGCGGGAGCTCGGTGCCGAAGCGCTCGTTGAAGTCGTCGATGGAGAACATCCCGTCCACGCGGTACGAGTCCTCGCCGATCTGCTCGACCGGCTCCTCGGGCACGTCGAACTCGTCCTCGATCTCGCCGACGATCTCCTCGAGCAGATCCTCGAGCGTCGCGATCCCGACCATCGCGCCGTACTCGTCGACCACCACCGCGAAGTGGCTGTTGGTGCGACGGAACTCCTGCAGAAGCGAGGCGAGGTCCTTCGTCTCCGGGACGACGTACGCCGGCCGCAGCAGGCCCTCGAGGTCGACGCCCGCGAGCCCGCGGTCGTGGATCCCGCTGAACAGGTCGCGCACGTGGAGCACGCCGGCGATGTCGTCGAGCGATTCGCGGTAGACCGGATACCGCGTGTACGGCGAGTCGAGGACGACGGCGAGCGCCTCCTCGGGAGGCAGGTCGATCGAGACCGCGGCGACGTCGGGCTTGGCGACCATCACGTCGGCGACGTCCTTGTCGCCGAAGACGAAGACCTTGTCGATCATCTGCCGCTCGTCCTCCTCGATCTTCCCCTGCTGCGTCGAGCGGGAGACGAGCATGCGGAGCTCGGCCTCCGAGTGCACCTCCCGTTCGGCGCCGGGCGGCTCGAGGCCGAAGCCGTGCAGGATCGCGTCGGTCGTCTTCCGGAGAACCCAGATGATCGGGCCGAAGACGACGAAGAACGCGCGCACGGGCCCCGAGACCCAGAGCGCCGTCCCTTCGGCGTGGCCGAGCGCGACGCCCTTCGGCACGAGCTCGCCGAAGACGACGTGGAAGAAGCTCAGGATCGCGTACGCGATGACGACGGCGAGGAAGGTCGCCATCCACTTGTCGAACTCGCGCGACAGCGTCGCCTCGCCCAGGGCACCGATGCCCAGCGAGGTGAGCGTGACGCCGAGCTGCATCGCCGCGATGAAACGGCCGGGGTCGGCCGTGATCCGGAGGACGTCGCGGGCACGGCGGTTCCCCTGGTGCTGCAGCTCGATGATCCGCGTGCGGCGCGCCGTGACGAGGCCGTACTCCGCGGCCACGAAGAAGGCGTTGAGCAGGATCAGGATCGCGACCCCGATCAGCTCGAAGAGGAGTGTCACGCCCTCACCTCGAGGGCGTGGGTACTAGGAGGTTTCTCGTCCAACTCTCCGGCCGGAGTATAGGGACGCCTTCGGCCGCGCTTGCCTGCACGAACATACGTTCGCTATCTTTCCTGGGTGCGCGCCGAATATCGGGAGGAGCCGTGCCGTAGCGCCCTCAACCGCGTGCGCGGCATGCCGTTCGCCTGGTCGCTCAACCCGTACATGGGCTGCGCCCACCGCTGCACGTTCTGTTACGTCCGCGCCTTCGAGGCGCGGGCCGACCGGCCGTGGGACGACCGCTACGGCGCCAGCGTCCGGGTCAAGACGAACGTCGCGGAGGTGCTCCGGAGAGAGCTCGCGCGGCCGTCCTGGGAGCGGGAAGCAGTGGCGATCGGTGCGGCGACCGACCCGTACCAGCCGGCGGAGGGCCGCTACCGCCTGACGCGCGCCTGCATCGAGGCCTTCGCTGAAGCAGCGAGCCCGTTCTCGATCATCACGCGCGGCCCGCTCGTCGTGCGGGACGTCGACGTGCTCGCCGCGGCCGCCCGCCGCGCGCGCGTCTCGGTCACCTTCTCCGTCCCTACGCTCGACGAGGAGATCTGGCGGCACACCGAGCCGGGGACGGCGCCGCCGCGCCAGCGTCTCCGCGCGCTCTCTCGGCTCGTCGAGGCGGGAATCGACGCGCGCGTCGGCATGGCGCCGATCCTGCCGGGGCTGAGCGACCGGCCCGAGCTACTCGCCGACGTCGTGCGCGAGGCGCGCTCGGCGGGAGCAACCGGGATCTGGGCGAACCTCCTCTACCTCCAGCCGGGCACGCGCGAGCATTTCCTCACAGCGCTCGAGCGCGACTGGCCCGAGCTGCTCCCGAAGTACGAGCGGCTCTACCGCCGCGGCGCCTACCTGCAGCGCGACACGACGGAGCCGGTGCGGGAACGCGTCCGTGCGCTCGCGCACAGCCACGGCGTCCGCGACCGGCGCGGCAAACGGCTCGAACCGGCCCCGGAGGCCGAGCAGCTGCAAATCGCCGCTATGTAACAGCGGATGGTCGTTCTATGATCTCCCGGCCGTGGCCACGTCGGAGATCACCTGCCTGATCGTCGACGATCACGAGGTCGTGCGCGAGGGTCTTCGGTTGTCGCTCAGCCGTGCTCCGCACATCCGCGTGATCGGAGAGGCCGCCGACGGCGAGGCCGCGGTCGCGCTCGCCGAGCGCCGGCGACCCGACGTCGTGATCATGGATGTCCGCATGCCCGGCATGGACGGGCTCGAGGCGACGAAGGCGCTGATGGACAAGGTGCCCGACAGCTCCGTCCTCATCTTCACCGCCTACAGCGAGCGGAGCCTGCTCAGCCGCGGGCTGGATTCGGGCGCGAAGGGGTACGTCCTCAAGGAGGCGCCGCACGAGACGCTGCTGCGCGCGATCGAGAAGGTCGCGAGCGGCGAGGGCTACGTCGACCCGGCCCTCATGCCCGCCTTCCTCACCGGCCGCGACAAGGACGACATGCTCACGGGGCGGGAGCGGGAGATTCTCCAGCTCCTCGCGGACGGCATGTCCAACGCCGACGTCGCGACCCAGCTGTTCATCAGCCAGGAGACGGTGAAGAGCCACGTCCGGCACATCCTCGCCAAGCTGGAGGCCGACACGCGGACGCACGCGGTCGCGATTGCACTCCGTGAAGCGATCATCGACTAGCGCTGGGAGCGCGGTCATCGACGACGCCGATCGCGAGCTGGCCGAGCACGTCCTCGCGGCGGAGCAGGACGAGCGCCGGCGAATCGCCCTCTTCCTTCACGACGGGCCCGTGCAGTCGCTCGCCGGCGTCGCGCTCATGCTCGACGCCTCGCTCGACCTCGTCCGGCGCGGCGATCTCGAGCAGGCGCGCGAGATCCTCGACCGGGCACTCGGTCGGACGCGAACCACGGTCGGCGAGCTCCGCGACCTCTCCTTCAACCTCGAGCCGGTGGCGCTGCGCGACCACGGATTCGCCGCCGCGGTCGACGCGCTCGCGCAGTCCCGCTCCCGCGAGCACCGCATCGAGGTCTCGCTCGACGTGGCGAAGATCGACTCGCTCGGCGAGCGCACGCAGGCTGCGCTCTACCAGATCGTGCGCGAGGCTCTCGAGGAGGCGATCCGGCGCGGGCCTCCCTCCCGCTTTGAGGTCGCCGCCACCGCCGATGTGCCGGGGACGCTGCGCCTCGTGATCCGCGACGACGCCCCGACCGAGCGGCGCCGCCGGGCGCTCGAGGTCATGGGGGAGCGCGCGCGCACCCTCGGGGCGACGCTGACGCTCGACCATGAAGTCGGCGGCACGAGGATGACCCTCGAGCTGCGCGGCCAGCCAACCGGCGACTAGTCTTCTCGGCCGGTGAACGGCGACGGCTCGCAGCAATATCTCCTCTTCGTCTGGAAGCCGTCCGGTTACGAGCTCGTCGAGCAGGAAGGCGAGCCACCGACCGTCGGCGCCCAGGTCGAGGTTGAGGGCAAGCAACTGCGGGTGACGAAGCTCGCGCCGTCGCCGCTGCCCGGCGATCGCCGCGTCTGCGCGTATCTCGGCGCCTAGGCGACGCCGACGATCGATTCGGCTGCCGCAAGACCGAGCACGAGCGCCTGCGCCAGGCCGCTCGCGTAGCCGCCGCTCGCCACGCCGCCGACGTCGACGCCCGCCGCCCAGAGGCCGTCGGTGCCCGTAGCGCGCGCCTTCGTGTCCACCTGAAGGCCGCCGATGGTGTGCGTCACCGCAGCCGCGACGTGAACGCCGATCCCGTCGTCGCGCTCTACGACCGTGCCGCCCGCGGCGCGCGCGGCCTCGATCCGGTCGTTCGTCTCGTCGACGACGTACCACGCGCGCGGGCCGATCAGCTGCGCGAGGTCGTTCTCGTGCCATGCGACATGCGGCGGCGTGATCTCGCGCCAGTCGTCGGTGAAGACACGCGCCTCGCGGCCGTAGAGCTGGGCCAGCGGGACGAAGTCCTCCTCCGGGATCCGCGCCGGCGGTGCCGGCATGACGCGGCCGTAGAACTCGCCCATTCCTGGCGTGGTCGCAGCGCCGCGGGCGACGGCGAAGTCGAGGCCGTCACCCTCGCTCCACGAATTCGCCCGCAGGAGCAGCCCGCGCTCGCGAGCCAGGCGTCCCCCGAAGCCGCCGGTTGCGAGCAGCACGGGCGGCTCGGCGTCCTCCGGCAGCGGCGTTTCGAACTCCACCTCGCCGGCTGCGTCGACGAGCAGCAGCGTCAGCGTGCGCGGCTCGTATCGTCTGCCGGTGGTGAGCGGGTTCTCCGTGTCGCGCCAGACCGGCTCGGCCCCGAGCGACTCGAGCCAGCTGAGCGCGCCGTCGAGCCGCTCCCAGATCAGCCCCTGCAGCCGCTCGTCGCCGCCGGGGCATTCGAGACGAAAGCGCTCCCACTCCAGGTGCCGCCAGACGACGCAGGAGGAGAGGAGCATCGAGCCGCCCGCCCGCGTCCCCTTCTCGAGCACACGCGGCTCGTGCCCGAGCTCACGCAGGCGCGCGGCGGCGACGAGGCCCGCCATTCCCGCGCCCGCGACGGTGACGCGCAACTCAGGTCAGCGAGAACGTCGGCTTGTGCTCGACGTACTCGATCCGCACCCGCTCGGGGCCCCAGACGAAGACCGCAAGCGTGTTCGCGGCATCGACGATGTTGTCGATCTCGACGCCGAGGTCACGCGCGGCGGCTACGTGCTCGTCAGCCGAGTCGACGAGCACGGCGAGGTGGTTGAGGAGCGGCTGCTTCGGCGCGCCGGGCTCGCCGGGCTGGAACTCGACCCACGCTCCGCCCACCTCGACCCGCGGGCAGCCGGACGGGCCGGGCGCGGCGGCGCGGAAACCGAGCGAGCCGTACTCGGACGCCGTTGCCTGCGGGTCGGCCGAGCGCAGCGCGACGTGGTCGAGGTCGTAGTCGAGATCGGTCTCGGCCTCCACGAGGCCGAGCGCGACGCCTTCGCCCAGCTCGAAGTACGCCGCCCCCTCCCGCCGCCGCTCGACCTCGAGGCCGTCTGGCAGGGCGGCGAGCGCAGCCGGGAGATTGCGCACCCGCAGGGCGACGTGCTCGAGCGCGCCACGTTCGCGCGGACCCTCGGCGGCGAACAGCGTGAGCTTGCCGCGCCGCGCATCCGCACCGACGAGCGTGAAGGCGTCCGTCCGGTCGATCACGTGCATCCCGAGGTGGCGGACGACGAAGTCTGCGACGGCGTCGCGGTCCGCGAGCCAGTAGGCGACGTGGTCGAGCGTGAGGGGTCTCACGTGGCGGGCAGCTACTCGATCGGCTCGTTGTGGACGTCGTTTTCGTCTGCGTACTTCTGCGTCAGCTCGTCGACGACGGGCATGCCCTTGTCGTACGCGTAGTTGATCTCGACGAACGCGTTCCACTTGTCCGGCAGGGCATCCTCGGGGAAGATCGCCTCGACCGGGCACTCCGGTTCGCACGCGCCGCAATCGATGCACTCCTCCGGGTCGATGACGAGGATCCGGTCGGCCTCATGGATGCAGTCGACCGGGCAGACATCGACGCAGGAGCGGTCTTTGATGTCGATGCAAGGCTCGGCGATGATGTACGTCACAGCGCCTTACTGTAGATAGCGGTTGTGAACGGCTGCGCCGCCAACCGTCAGGGTTCCGGGGAGCCGGCGAGCTCCGCCACGAGGTCTCCGAGCCGCTCTGCGAGCGCCGACTTTGCGAGCACCTGGTCGAAGCCCGCGGCGTGCGCGGCGCGGAGGCCCGACGTGTCCGTGTGGTTCGTGAAGCCGATGATCGGGACGTCCGGATACGCGTCGGCGACCTCCTCGGGGTCGACGCGCGAGACGTCAGCGAGGACGAGGTCGGGGTCCTCCGTATGGTCGACCGTGATCAGGCGGTGGCCGGGCAGGAGGGCCTCGAGCTTCCCCCGGATGAAGAGATCGACCCCACAGAGCAGGATCGTCGGCACAGGGGAAGGTTAGAACGCAATGGAGGCGGCGTACAAGCGTGGGCTCGAGGAGATTCGCGCCGGGCACTACTTCGCGGCGCACGAGGAGCTCGAGGAGGCGTGGCACGTGGCGCCGGCCGAGGAGCGGGACTTCTTCCAGGGCCTCGTCCACGTCGCGGTCGCGTGGTACCAGGCCGGCCGGGGCCGCCCCGTCGCCACGGCCCGACAGCTCGAGAAGGCTGCGCGGCGGCTCGGGTCCTTCGCGCCCGCACACCGCGGAGTCGACGTCGCAGCAGTGCTCGCCCAGGTCGAGACCGCACAGGCCCGCGTCGCCGCGGGATCGCTCGACCTCGACCCGCCCGCGGTCTAGGGCTTCGTCAGGCCGAGATCGATGAGCGCGCGGTTTACCCCCACCTGGAGCCACCACTCGCGGTGGAAAAAGAGGAGGAGACCAAGTGCAACGAGGACGATCCCGCTCGCGACCTGGATCAACATGTAGCGGTCCCGCAGCCACCGGAAAGCCCCCATCGCACGGGCGAAAGCGAGGCCGGCGACAAGGAACGCAGCACCCAGCCCGAGCGCGTAAGCGGCAAGGAGGACTGTCCCCTTCAGCACCGTCCCGCTCGTGCTCGCGAGCACGAGTACAGCGCCGAGGACGCTCCCGATGCACGGCGCGGCGCAGACCGCGAATGCCCCGCCGAGGAGTGCGCCTGATCCACGCCTGCGCGCGCCTACAAGTAGGCCGGGCGCCATCACGCGCTCCGGCACAGGCAGCAATCCGACGAACGCGAGACCGAGCACGACGAGGATGAAGCCGGCGACCTCCGTGCGGGCCGTCCCGGAGAGGACGCTCCCGATCGCTGCCGCGCCGGCGCCGAGGACGACGAAGACGACGGTGAAGCCGAAGATGAACGGGAGGCTCGAGACGACAACGCGCCGCGCCGTCCCGCGCTCGCCGAGCTGGCCGGCCTCGACGCTCGAGAGGGCGGCGAGGTAGCCGGGGACGAGCGGCAGCACGCAAGGCAGGACGACCGAGACGAACCCCGCGGCGAACGAGATGCCGAGCCTCCCGCCCATCAATCGAAGCGTGTCAGAAGATCATCGAGGCGACGCTCGGTCTCCTCGTCGAGCCCGGAGTCCGCCGGCCCGTCCGGCTCCTCAGGCTCCCGCCGCCGGCTCCAGCGCCAGACGCCGAAAGCCAGCACGAGCGCGCCCGCGAGGACGCCGACGACGGGCAGCCACCAGGCGAGCAGGTCGAAGCCCTTGTGCGGAGGCGCCGCGAGGATCGCAGGCCCGTAGTTCGCCACGAGCTCCGACTCGATCTGGGGCGCGGTCGCGCATTGCGCGATCCGCTTCGAGATGAATGTCTCGATCTGACGTGCCGCCGCCGAGTCGGACTGGTCGAGCGTCGTGTGGCACGTCGGGCACATCACCTGGCCCTCGAGGTACATCAGCGAGGTGCGCGGCTGCGCGCAGGCCGCCGCCGGCCCCGCGAGCGCCAGCGCGGCCGCGACGATGGCGAGAATGCGCAGAATCACGCGGCCGCCTTCGCGAGAGCGCTACGGAACTCGCCGGCGAAGCCGGGATCGGTGATCGGGCCCGCGAGGTGCGCGACGATCCTGCCCTGCCGGCTGACGACGTACGTCTCGGGAACCTGGGAGATGCCATACGTGCCGGTGACGCGGCCCGACCCGTCCTCGAGCATCGGGAACGTCAATGCATGTGCGCTGACGAAGCGCCGCGCGTCCGACGCGAGGTCGTGGTAATCGACGCCGAGGAAGACGACGCCCCGGTTTCGATAGCTCGTCCAGTCGCGCTCGAGCACGGCCGCCTCGCCCTTGCACGGCTGGCACCACGACGCCCAGAAGTTCAGCACGACGGGCTGTCCCCGGTACGCGGTGAGCGAGACCTTGCCGTGGCCGACGAGGCGGCGCAGCGTGAACGCGGGCGCCACGGCGCCGACGCGCGGAGCGTGGTGCTGGTGCCCAAGCTGCCAGACGAGGAGCGCCAGCAGCCCTGCCACGCACCCGAGCGCGAGCACCTGAGCCGTGACCTTGAGACGACGCGTCACGCCTTGAGCGCCGCCTTCAACTCGCGCCTGAACTGCTCTTTGTAGCCCTTGTCGGTGACCGGCCCGATCACCGGTTCGCCGACGATGCGTCCCTGCGGGTTCAGGACGTAGGTGACCGGCAGTCCGGGCAGGGCGTACCGGTTCGAGGCGATCCCGGCGTTCGGGTCGAAAACCACCGGATACGTGATGCCGTGCACCTTCACGAAGCGGCGTCCGTCGCTCGCGGCATCCGGGCCTGTGTCGACTCCGAGGACGACGAGGTGATCGGCCCGATCCTGCTGCCAGAGTTGCTCGAGCACGGGCGCCTCGCGCTTGCACGGGTCGCACCAGGAGGCGAAGAAGTTGAGCACGACGGTCTTCCCGCGGAGCGACCTCAACGAGACGTGGCCGTCGCCCGTCAGGCGGCCGAGCGAGAAAGCGGGGGCGGGCGCGCCGACCTTCGGCGGCGGTGTCTGGTGCGTCAGGTTCCACAAGAGCAGCGTCGCGAGAAGACCGACCCCTGCCACCGCGAGCGCCTGCGCCCCGAGCTTCAGCCGGCCCGCCACGACCGCGGCTAGGAGGGCACGATGAACACGGGCGTCCCGATCTGCACGCGCTTGAACAGCCACTCGGCTGACGGGACCTGCATCCGGATGCAACCGTGCGACTCCGAGTGGCCGATCGACCATGGCTCGTCGGTGCCGTGGATGCCCACGCCCGGTGCGCTCAGCCCCATCCAGCGCGTGCCGAGCGGATTACCGGGGCCGGGCGGAACGGGCTTGAGCCCCTGCGCCCACGCGTCCTGCGTTGGCGGATACCACCATGGGTTGACCCACTTGACGACGATCTGGAAGTGACCCAACGGGGTCGGCCACTGCGCCTGTCCCGTGGCCACTGGGAACGTCCGCACGAGCCGGACGCCTTCGAAGAGAAAGAGGCGGTTGATGCCGCGGCGGATCACGATGATCGGCTCGGCCTTCGCCGAGGCGGCGGCGATCTTGCGCAGGGGAGCGAGGATCGTCGTCCGCGCGCCGCTGAGGATCGCAACGCGGATCCGCATCCGCGTCGTGAACTTGGCGAGCGCGCGTCCCGGACGCGACTGCGTCAGCACCGGCCGGTCGTGCCGCAGGATCACCGTGCCGGCGACCGGATCGAGATCGGTCTTCGCGGCGAGCGTCTTCACCCATGTGCCGACGCGTTGCATGTCGAAGGTCGGCGTGAGCGGGACGACGGTGTCCGCTGCCGCCGTGAGCGCCGTCTGGACTGCCGGGCCGGCGTCGAGGGCGGTATGGAAGTGATGCGGCGAGACGGAGACGTTGTGATGGCCGACGTGCACCACGAGCGGCGCGAAGTACGCCTGCTGCACCGCGGCCGTCGCCTCGTCTGCGGTCATCCCGCCGACGACGACGGAGCCGATCTGGACGCCGTCCGCGATCACCGCCGGCGGCGGCGTGCCGTCCGCGCGGGCGTGGCTCGCGCCAACGCCGAGGGCGAAGACGACGAGGCAGAGGATGAAGCCGGCGCGCTTGGCCACGGACCGCCGGATTCTAGCTTTCGACCGGTATGCCTCCGTTACGGAGCGGTCGGGAGCAGCCGCTCCTTCAGGTTCGCCCCGCGCGCCGCGTACTCGAGGATCATGCGGTCGGTCACCCACTCGACCGGCGCCCGGTCGTCCGTCCACGGCGCGACGCTCGGCGCAGACGCCTGCGCGTGCTCGGCGAGCAGCCTCGTCAGCACCCGGATCCGCGCGGGCGTTCGTGCGACCGCCGCCCGCAGGCGCACGGCCGAAATCGGGCGGTCGAAGCCGAGCACGAGCTGGTTCAGTTTCAGCGCCTGCCACGTGAGCACCTGCGGAAAGACGGTGCGCAGCGTCCCCGCGATGTCCCCGGCCAGCCTGTGGTCGCCGGGCACCGTCGCAACGTTCAGCGCGACGATCCCGCCGGGCCGCAGCCGCGAGCGCACGAGACGGAAGAACTGCTGGGTCGCGAGGTAGAAGGGCACGTACGGCTGCCGGTACGCGTCGGTCAAGATCGCGTCGAAGCGCGCGTGCGTCCGCTCGAGGAAGGGGCGGGCGTCGGCCGTGACCACGTGCAGGCGCCGGATCCGGCCGAGCCCCATGTAGCGCCGAGCCGCGGCCGTGACGGAGGGGTCGATCTCCACTCCGTCGATCCGCGCCGAGGGATAGAAGACGCTGTACGCCCGCGCGGTGGTGCCGCCGGCGTTGCCAAGGATCGCGACGTTGCGGACGGGGCGGCCGAGCAGCGGCGGCACGGTGAGGAACATGTCCCACTCGTCGCCGGTGAGCACGGTGTGGGGCCGCCATTCCGAGTGCACGGCGATCCCCTCGTTGAGATAGAGGTCGCGCACGGGGCCGTTCTGGACGACCTGGACGAACTGGTACTGCGAGTCCTTCTCGTAGAGGAGCCCGCGCACCGGCTTCACGATGCCCACCGGCACGGCGAGCACGGCCGCGAGCGCGACCGGCGCGACGACCCAGCGACGGCGCAGGAGGAGGGAGCCTCCGACCGCGACGACGACCGCTGTCCCGACGAGCGTGCGCTGCGTCCCGACCAGCTCGATCGCGACGATCGCCGGGACGAACACCCCGGCGATGCTGCCGACCGTCGAGAGCGCATACAGGCGGCCCGACACCGTGCCCACGTTCGCGACGCCGGAGACGGCGAGCCGGATCGCGAAGGGCGCCACCATCCCGAGCAGGACGACGGGCGGCGCGAAGAGCACGAGCGAGCCGAGGAACGAGCCGACCACGGCTCCCGCCGACACATTGTCGAGCCCGCGCACCGTCAGGTCGAGCAGCGGCTGGGCGGCGAAGGGGACGACGGCGATGAGCGCACCGGCCGTCACGACGATTCCGCCCAGGACGTGCGGCTCGGGATGCCGGTCGGCGATGCGACCGCCGAGCCAGTAGCCGAGCGAGAGCGCGGCGAGGACGAGGCCGATCACGTTGGCCCACACGACCGTCGAGGCGCCGAAGTACGGCGCGAGCAGCCGCGAGGCGCAGATCTCCGTCGATGTCGCGCCGGCGCCGGCCGCCAGCACCAACCACTGCAGCCTGGCGGGCGGAAAGGTCAAGTTCTGCGGATCACGACGACGGCGAGGTCGTCGGAGAGGTCTCCGCCGGCGAACTCGCGCGCGTCCTCGGCGACCGCGGCGGCCAGCGCGCGCGCGGGCAGCTCCCGCCGCTCCGAGAGCAGTGCCTCGAGGCGCTCGTCCCCGTAGAGCTCCCCGTCCCGTCGAGCCTCGACAACGCCGTCGGTGTAGAGCACGAGCGAGGCGCCGGGCGCAAGCTCGGCGTGCGACTCCGCGTACTCCTGGTCGCCGTCGATCCCCAGCACGAGACCTCGCGACTCGAGTGCCCTGAGCGATCCGTCAGGGAGGACGATTCGCGGCGACGGATGCCCTGCGCTGGCGCCGGCGACCTTGCCGCCGGCACCGTCGACGACGACGTAGCACATGCTGATGAACTTGCCCGGGCCGATCTCGCTGCAGATCACGTCGTTCGCCGCGGCCAGGAAGTCGGCCGGCTCGGGATGCTCGCGTGCGAGCGACCGGAAAACGAACTTCGCCATCGCCATGTCTGCCGTCGCGTCGACGCCGTGCCCCGTCACGTCCCCGAGGACGACGGCGAGCCGCCCGTCGTCGAGCCCGAGGTAGTCATAGACATCGCCGCCAACCTCGACGCGCGCCGACGGCTCGTACACCTCGCCCACCTCGAGCCCCTCGACGACCGGCCGGGAGCGCGGGAGGAGCGAGCGCTGCATCGTGTCGGCGAACTGCTTCTGCTGCTGGTACAGGCGGGCGTTGTCGATCGCGAGGGCCGCCTGGGCCGCGAGTGCCGTTGCCGCGTCGATCGTCTCCTCCGAGAGCGGGTTGCCGGGCCGGAAGGAGAAGACCCCGAGCGAGGCGACGACCTCGGTCGTCAGGGCGACGGGCACGACGGCCGCCGTCCAACCCTTCTCAAGGAATGGCACGAGCCCAGGGAGGAACGGCTCGCCGCCGGCTCGGCCGGGCTTCAGCCGAAAGCCGCGCCGGTCGCGGAAGAGCCGCTGCACGTCCCGCCGGCCGAACGGCACCGGCTGGTCGAGGATCGCGCTGACCGGCGCCGCGAACTGCGCATCCCGGACGTGGATCGCCCGCAGCAGGAGCTGCTCACGTCGCTCGTCCGGCATCCGCACGACGGCGGCGTCGAGGTCGAGCACCTCCACGACGGTTCGTGCGAGCGCCGCGACCGTCTCGTCGAGGGAGAGGCTCTGCGCGAACGACCGGGACACCTCGTAGAGCGCGCCGAGGCGCCGTGCCGCCGCCCGCTCGGCAGCGAGCGCCGCCTCCCGCTCCTCCCCGAGACGGGTCGCCTGCTCGTGGAGCTGCGCGTTCTGGACTGCGACCGCGAGCTGCCCCCCGAGCGCCGCCAGGAGCGCCGTCTCGTGCTCCCCCGCCACAGGCCGCCCAGGCGGATAGGCGGCGAGCAGGCCGATGACCTCGCCGCGCGCCACGAGCGGGACGGCGAGCGCCGACCCGATCCCGAGCTCGCGAGCCGCCGCCGCGACGACGCTGAGCCGCGGGTCCCGTACGACGTCAGCGACCTCGAGCACAGCGAGGTGACGGGAGGGGCCGAGCGCGACGTCGAGGAGCCGGTCGGCCACCCGCGCGTGCGGGCCCGACAGGCCGCGACTGGCCGCCTCCTCGAGCTCGCCCTCCGCCGCGCCGCGCAGGTAGACGGCCACACGAACCACCTCGAGCAACTCTGCAACCCGCTCGACGGCCGTCTCGAGCGTGTGCGAGACAGAGAGCTCCGCGGTCGCCTGCGCGATCACCTCGAGCAGCGCCCGCGTCCGCTCGAGCTCGAGCGCGAGAAGCCGCGCGCGCTCGCCGGTGCGGAGCGCATGGGCGGCCCGAACGCCGAACGTCGCGAGCCGGGTGAGCTGTTCCGCGTCCGGTTCCTCGCCGGTGGGATGGAACAGCTGGAGGACACCGACCGACGGCCTGCCGAGTGGCAGCGTCGTCGAGACTTCGCAATCTTGCGGCAGCCCGGCGGCGCGCACGCACACCGGCCCGGGTTCGGCGAGCGTCGCCTCCGCAACCTCACGCGCCGCGCCGAGATCGGCGCCGGCGTCGACCCCCCACGAAGCGGCGGGGACGAGGTCTCCGTCGCGGCTCTCCCAGAGGATCGCAGCCGACGCGCCGGCCACGGCGGCGGAGAGGCGGACGACCTCCGCGGCGGCATCCTCCTCGTGCAGAGCAGCTGCGAGCGCCTCGCCGGCCAGCTCCAGCGCCGGGCGCGCGAGCGACGAGGCGTCGCCTCTGGTCGCAAAGGCACGGAGAACGAGAGCGGCCAGCGCCGCGCACAGCTCGGCGGCGAGTCGCTGCTGCGTGCCGAACGGCTCGCCGGCACGGAACAGCTCGACCGAGACCGCGCCGCCGTTCGCGCGTGCCGGCACGACGAGAATCTGCGTGGCGCCGGCTCGCTCGGCGATCCGCCGCACCGCGGGCGGCGCCAGAGATAGCTCGTGGAGCGTCGCGTCGGGAAGCTCGGCCGCCGGCAGAACGGTTCCTTCGAGCTCGGCCGCGAGCGTCTCCGGCGCCGCGACCGCCACGGCCTCGAGCCTCTCGGAGCCGTCGTCGAGAGCGCGAACGAGCGCGACATCGGCGCCCGACACGACTCGAGCCGCATCGGCCAGAGCGCGCAGCGCGTCGGACGAACTCGCCGACCCGGCCGCGACTGCGGCGGCGCGCACGAGGGTCGCGAGCGACGGCGCCGCCACGCGGACGTCCCTAGAATCGACGTCGAGCAGACCGCTCACGATCGGAAAGTATTCCGGCAGAACGATGAGGGCGACGGAGCCGGATCAGTCGGTGTAGCGCCGGGCGAGCGGTCCTTGGCTCTCCCACACGGTGCCGCCGCACATCGGGCAGGCGGGAAGAACGCGCAGCACGACTGCCCCGTAGCCACAGTCGGCGCACCGGAACTCGCCCGCAACCTGCGAGCCTGCGACTGCGAAGCCGACGAAAGCCACGTCCTCGACCGTCGCCTCTCCCGCCGGGACCACGGGTACAGCCGACTCGTCGACCTGAACCCCCACCTGCCCCACCGCCTCTGTTGTCCTCGGAGAGGGCACGCCCCTCAGCGCGCCCGCATCGATCTTTGCCCATACTGCCCCTGTGCAAACGCCCGAGCCAGCACGGCCATTCCGGATGCGGGCGCAGGACCGGCCGCCGCGGCCGGAGCGAACAACGCCGGTCGTGGGCAGCTGGGGAGTGCGGCTCGCGTGGGTCTCGGGGCTCGTCCTCGGCATCTCCGCCTTCACCGACTGGTACGCCGGGACCTTGCCGAACGGGTTGACGCTGTCGGTGACCGGCTGGCACAGCGGCACGCTGGGCAAGCTCGTCTTCTTCGTCGGGCTCGCCACCGTGATCCTCGAGGCGCTGCGTGAGGCCGGGATCCTGCTGCCGGCAGCGGTGCCGGACCGGCTGCTGCTGATCGCGCTCGGCGCGCTCGCCGTCATCTTCGTCCTCATCCGGCTGATCTCCGTGCCGGACACGTATTTCGTCTCGACCGGGCGTGGGATCGGGATCTACATCAGCCTGCTCGCAGCGCTCGGGCTACTCGGCGCGGGGATGCTCCGGACCGCGGAGGATCTTCCCTCCTAGCTCGCGAGACCTTCGGTCTCGTTCGCTGAGATAAGGAACTCCGCCAACCGGAGAGCGCGGTCTCCGGTTGGCTCCGTGCTGTGTTGGTTTTCGATGCTCTGGACGAGATGGCTACCTGGTGCGGTCGCGCGCGGCGGAGGCCGGCGCGAGCGCAGCCCGGCCTGCGGCTAAGCCCCCGCTAGAGCGGATGTCTTAGCCTCCGGCCCTTCGCCTGGTTCTAGTTCAAGCGCTCTCGAACCCTCACCACGGCAAAGGCGGCGGCGTAACGGCACGTTACGACGCAGCCGGAGTAGCGAGCGGACGCGCCAAAGGCCCGTCCGCTTGCGACGCAAGCGCGATCCCGAATCCTGGGTCAGCCCTCCCAGGCTCGACTGCACGGAGCCAACGGGAGAGAACGCTCTCCCGTTGGCGGAGTTCCTTTCCCATGGCTCGAAAGCGCAGCTTTCGAGTCAGACGGGAACTATGGCTTTCGTCTGCTCGACGAGCTCTCCGAGGTCGAAGGGCTTGCCGACGAAGCCGCGCGCGCCGCTCGACGCCGCCTGCCGCCTTGCCTCGTCGTCCACCTGGCCGCTGAACATCAGCACGGGGATCGCGCCGGCGCCGTAACGCTCCTGGATCCGGCGCAGCATCTCCCAGCCGTCGACGTGGGGCATCATCACGTCGAGGAGGACGAGCTCCGGCTTGCGACGCTCGATCGAGGCGAGGCCCTCGTCCGCGGTCGCCGCCTCCTGGACGTCGTAGCCCTCCCGCTCGAGCTCGATCCGGACGAGCTCGCGCATCCGCTCGTCGTCGTCGACGAGGAGGACGGTGGGGCCGGACTGCTGCCGGCCTGGACCGGAGCGGGCGAGGAACCCCTCGAGGTCGCCGCGCCGGAAGCGCCGGTGGCCGCCGGGCGTGTAGAAGGCCGGGACGCGGCCCTGGTCCGACCATTTGCGGATCGTGCTCTGGGCGACGCCGAGGAAGCGCGCGGCCTGCCCGAGGGTCAGCCACTCGGGGTCACGGCGTGCGGTGTCGTCTCTGTAGGCCATCGCTGGGAACTTGACCAAAACTCACACTTTTTACACCTGGATGTGCGTCCTACGCGTACATCCTCACGGTTCGTAGTCGAGCGCGCCTCGCTGGTAAGCGTCGAACGCGGCGGCGAGGACGAGCGTGAGATCGCGCGGCCAGCCGGGCTCCGTGGCGCGCTCCTCGAGCACCTCGCGCGCCCAGCGCTCCGACTCGCCGTAGGCATCGACGAGCTCCTGCAGCGTGTATGTCAGCCCGATCCGCTTGCGCAGCTCGGCGCGTACGAGCCCGAGGACGTCGAGCAGTTGCCGGTAGCGGCGCGGGTCGTCCCGGGTGGCCTCGAGCCGGCGGCTCCCCTCCACCCACTCCTGGCGCGCGATCTCGATCTGGCTCACAGGATCCGATTCACCGGATTTGACTCACTGGATTCGGTTCACTGGGAGCAGCACCGTTCGGGCCAGCGCGGCTCGACCTCCGCGAGGATGCGCTCGCCGAGCTCGTAGCCGGGACGCGCGAGGGCGAAGGCGGCGTGCGCGTGCAGGCACTTGAGGCTGCCGCCCCGCCGGGAGCCGCCGATGCCGTAGTCGAGCGAGGCGCGGCCGTCGCTGCCGGTCGCGTCACCGGCGAGCTCCCTCCGCAGGCGCCGCTGTTCCTCGTCGCCGGCCGCGAGGCTCGCCGCGAGCGCCGGCTGCGTGCGGGCAGCCTCGCTCCAGCGCTCGACGCCGCCTGCGGCCTCGAGTCGCGACACGGCCGCGACGAGATGGCGGCAGGTTAGGTAGTACGTCGTCGGGAACGGCTCTCCCGCCGGGTCGTACGGGCTCTGCTCGGTGACGGCCGGGGCGCCGAACGGGCAGCGGACCGCAACGCAGCGAAGCGTTCGCGGCTCCCGGCCGAGCTGACGCGCTACGACCGCCCGATCAGCGTCCGTGACCACGAGAGGCAGCATGATGCCTGCGCCGCCACTGCGGGATGTTCTTGACGAGGAAGAGGTGCTCGCCGGGCCGGATGTACCCGAGCAGCCGCGCCTCGCGCGCGAGGACGGTGAGCGACGACGCCCGCCGGACGCGCCGCTCCAGCAACGCCCGCTCCTTCTGCAGCTGCTGCACGGCTGCGACCCGGACCGCACGCTGAGAACGCGCGTCGAGGTAGTCGTGCAGCGGCCGGTAGTAGAGGAGGCCGACGAGCACGAGCGCTCCCACCGCGAACCAGCGGCGGGCTACAGGTCCACCAAGGCGCCGACGGCGCTTCTTCCTCGCGGCCATCCAGCCGGAGTTCTCCGGCGGAAGCTGCGGTCCTGCGGCTATTGGACGATGTCGGCTATAGGACGATGTCGACCTTGATCACGTTGGTCGTGCCGGGGATGTTGACGGCCGTCCCCGCCGTGATCACGACGCCGTCGCCGCTCTCGACGATGCCTGCCGCGCGCGCTGCTTCGACCGCGAGCCGCCAGAGCTCCTCGACGTCCTCGGTCTCGGAGATCAGGAGCGGCGTCACGCCCCACTCGAGCGCGAGCTGCCGCATCGCCCAGTCGACGTGCGTGAGGGCCACGATCGGCCGGCGGGGCCGCAGCCGCGCGACCGCGTTCGCAGTCCGCCCCGTAAAGGTGGGAACGAGGATCGCCTTCGCCTGCAGCGCCTCGGCGATGTCGCACGCGGCGTTCGACATCGCCTGGCCGATCGTCGGGTTGTCGGTTGCCTCCGGCAACTCGTGCCGGTAGTCGAGGCTCGGCTCCACGGCCCGGGCGATCCGGTCCATGTACGCGACCGCCTCGACCGGGTACTCGCCGACGGCGGTCTCGCCGGAGAGCATCACCGCGGAGGTTCCGTCGAGGATGGCGTTCGCGACGTCGCTCGCCTCCGCGCGGGTCGGCTCTGGCGAGTGCACCATCGTCTCGAGCATCTGCGTCGCCGTGATCACCGGCTTCCCGCGTTCGAGCGACCTCTGGATGATCCGCTTCTGGACGAGCGGGACGAGGGCCGGCCCGATCTCGACGCCGAGATCGCCACGCGCGACCATCACCGCATCGGTCTCGACCAGGACGTCGTCGAGGACGTCGACCGCCTCCGCCTTCTCGATCTTCGCGATCACGTGCGCGTGGGAGCCGGCCTGGAGAAGCAGCGCGCGCAGGTCGCGCACGTCTGCCGGCGAGCGGATGAAGGAGAGCGCGACGAAGTCCACCCCGGTCTCGACCGCCCATTCGAGATCCGCCAGGTCCTTGCGCGTGAGCGAGGGAATCGGCACCGGCACGCCCGGAAGATTGACGCCCTTGTGCGCGCTGACGAGGCCGCCGACGACGACCGCACAGGTCGCGCGCCCCTTCTGGACGTCGTCGACGCGAAGCCGGATGAGCCCGTCGTCGATCAGCACCTCGTGTCCCGGCTCGAGCACGTCACCGATCACCGCCGGGGCGATCGGCAGCTCGCCGTCCGACGCGGCCTCCTCGGCGCAGACGGTGATCTGGTCGCCCGTGTGCAGGACGACCGGCTCCGGCAGGTCGCCGATCCGCAGCTTCGGCCCCTGCAGGTCGCCGATGAGCGCGATCGGGCGGCCGATCTCGGTCGCGATCTCGCGGACGAGCCAGGCCCGCTCGGAGTGCTCCGCGTGCGTGCCGTGCGAGAGGTTGAAGCGGACGGCATCGACGCCGGCGCCGATGAGCGCGCGCAGACGCTCCCGCGAGTCGGACGCCGGCCCGAGCGTCGCCACGATCTTCGTCCGGCGGTCGATCGCCATACCGCTCAGGGTACTAGCGGGCCGCGCGGGGGAACGCGTCCCAACCCGGGTACACCGCCCTGTTGCCGAGTTCCTCCTCGATCCGAAGGAGCTGGTTGTACTTCGCGACGCGGTCGCTCCTCGCGGGCGCTCCCGTCTTGATCTGCCCGGTGCCGAGCGCGACCGCGAGATCGGCGATCGTCGCGTCCTCCGTCTCGCCCGACCTGTGGGACATGACGGCCGTATAGCCGTTCGCGTGCGCGAGCCGCACGGCCTCGGTCGTCTCCGTCAGCGTCCCGATCTGGTTGACCTTGACGAGGATCGAGTTGGCGATCCCGCGTTCGATGCCGAGTCGCAGCCGCTCCGGATTCGTGACGAAGACATCGTCGCCGACGAGCTGGAGACGGTCGCCGAGCCGCTCGGTCGTGGCGCGCCAGCCTTCCCAGTCGTCCTCCGCGTTGCCGTCCTCGAGCGAGACGACCGGGAAGCGATCGGCGAGGCCGGCGTAGAAATCGGCCATCTCGCCTGACCCGAGCTCGCGCCCCTCGAAGCGGTAGCGGCCGTCGGAGAAGAACTCGCTCGAGGCGGGGTCGAGGGCGATGGCCACACGGTCGCGGTGGCCGGCCCGCTCGGCGGCCTCGAGAATCGCCTCGATCGCGATCTCGGTCGACTCCAGGTCGGGCGCGAAGCCGCCTTCGTCACCCACCGCCGTCGAGAGCCCGCGCTCGCCGAGCAGCTTCTTCAGCTCGTGATACGTCTCCGCCGCGATCCTCAGCGCCTCGGAGAAGCTCTTGACTCCGGCGGGGACGAGCATGAACTCCTGAAGGTCGATCGAGTTGTCGGCGTGGACGCCGCCGTTGATCACATTGAGCATGGGAACCGGAAGCGTCGTCGCGTCGCCGCCGCCGAGATGGCGGAAGAGCGAGATGCCGGCGTCGGCCGCCGCCGCTTTGGCGTTCGCGAGCGAGACGCCGAGGATCGCGTTCGCGCCGAGCCGGCCCTTGTTCGGCATCCCGTCGAGCTCGATCAGGCGCCGGTCGAGCGCCTCCTGGTCTCCGGCCTCCATCCCGGCCACCGCCGCCGCGATCTCGCCGGCGACGTTCGCGACCGCGTGGCTGACGCCCTTGCCGCCGTACGCCTCTCCCCCGTCGCGGAGCTCGACCGCTTCGTGCACGCCGGTCGAGGCGCCGGACGGCACGGCGGCGCGGCCGAGCGCGCCCGACTCGAGCCGGACTTCGACCTCGACCGTCGGGTTGCCCCGCGAGTCGAGGATCTGGCGCGCATAGGCCTCGGCGATACGGCTCACTCGACGGCCTCCTTGGCGCGGTCGAACCATTCGTCCTGCCGCTCGAGCGGCAGCTCGCTCCAGTTCTCGCCCTTCTCCGCGGCGAGCTGCTCGGCCACCTCGACCCGGCGACGGAATCGCTGCGCCGCCCGGCGTACCTCGAGCTCGGGGTCCACGTCGAGCCTGCGCGCGACGTTGACCGCCGCGAAGAGAACGTCGCCGAGCTCGTCGCCGGACGGTTCCTCCTCCAGCTCTCGCAGCTCGTCGGCGAGATCGGAGAGCGCGCCCGCGAGATCCGGATACTCGAAGCCCACCGCCTTCGCGCGCTGCTGGGTCTTGCGTGCGTAGAGAAGGCCCGGGAGCCCTTCCGCGACATCGTGGAAGATGCCTTCGCGGCCTTCCTGCTCGCTCTTGATGCGCTCCCAGTTGGAGCGCACGCGCTCGGCGGTCCGCGCCTCGACGTCGCCGAAGACATGCGGGTGGCGCCGCACGAGCTTCGCGTGCACGCCCCGTGCGACCTGGGCGAGGTCGCCGGCGCCTCGTTCCTCGAGCAGGAGCGCGAGGAAGTAGACCTGGAAAAGGAGGTCGCCGAGCTCGTCGAGCAGCTTCTCGTCGTCGCCGGCGAGCGCTGCGTCGGCGACCTCGTACGACTCCTCGACCGTGTACGGGACGATCGTCGCCACCGTCTGCTCCCGGTCCCAGGGACACTCGCGGCGCAGACGCTCAGCCAGACGTTGCAGCTCGAGGAGAGCCTCCGCCGGCTCCTCTCGCGCCTGGCTCGTCACGTCAGCCCGTCGTCGTCGGAGCCGGCGTCGTCGGAGTCGTGGTCGTCACCGGCGCGTAGCCCGTCTGGAA
>DASYOZ010000121.1:0-1778 GCA_036007185.1 Gaiellaceae bacterium
CGCACCTTTGCGAGCTCCTCCATGAGGTTCGTCTGCGTGTGGAGGCGGCCGGCCGTGTCGACGACGACCACGCCCCGGCCCCGCGCGACAGCGGCTTCGAGCGCGTCGTACGCGACAGCGGCGGGATCGGCTCCGCGCTCGGAGCCGACGAAGTCCGCGCCCGCCCGCTGCGCCCAGATCTCGAGCTGCTCCTCCGCCGCCGCCCGGTAGGTGTCGGCCGCCGCGACGACGACCGAGCGGCCGCGCTCCGCGAGCCTCGCAGAGAGCTTGCCGATCGTCGTCGTCTTCCCCGTCCCATTGACGCCGACGACGAGGATCACGGCCGGCTCATGGGCGACGTCGAGGACCGGCGGCTCCCCGAATAGCTCAGCCACCTCCTCTGTGAGCGCAGCGTTCAGGTCCGTGAGCTCGCCGCGCGCCTCGAGCCGGCGCACGAGCTCGGCGGTCGCGCGGACGCCGACATCGCCGGCGATCAGCGCCTCCTCGAGCCGCTCCCAGTCAGCGTCGTCGCCGGGATCGAAGGCGGCCGTTGCCGCCGCGAGCTCCCCGGTGAGCGCCCGGCGCGACTTCGAGAGCGAGTCGCGCAACCGCGAGAAGAGGCCTCCGCCGCTCTCGTCCTCGGTCGCCGGCGCCGCGTCCGGCTCCCCCAGCAACTCGGCCCAGCTCCGCGCCATCCGGTCAGCGTACGAAGCTCACGCTTTGTTCGCTGGGATAAGGAACTCCGCCAACCGGAGAGCGTGGTCTCCGGTTGGCTTCGTGCTGTTCTGGTTTTCGATGCTCTGGACGAGATGGCTGCCCGGTGCGCTCGCGCGCGGCGGAGGCCGGCGCGAGCGCAGCCCCGCCTGGATGGTCGATTGAGAGGCTTCGAGCTTCAGGTCTTCGCGCGGTACTAGGGGAGTTGCCACTCCTCGTTGCGGATGAGCGGCATCTCGCTGCCGTCCGCGAGGAGCGCGTCCACCTCGAGCTCCGGCCCGCCGACCATGAAGTCGACGTGGATGTTCGCAACGTTCATCTCGTCGTCCTGCCCTTCCTCGAACGCATTCGAGATCCCGAATCCGTAGGCGATGTGGCAGGTGGCGTTCTCGTCGAACAGCGTGCTGTAGAACAGCGTGCCCGTCTGGCCGACGCGCGACTCCTTCGTCACGAGTGCGAGCTCGCCGAGCCGGTCGGCGTTCTCGATGTTCGCGAGATGGCCACGGACGATGTCTGCCCCCGTCTCGGCCTCGACGCGGACGATCCGACCGTCCTCGAACGTGAGCTCGAGGCCGCGGATGAGCTGCCCGGCGAGGCTGAGCGGCATGGTCGAGCGCAGTGTCCCCTCCGCGCGGCGAGGGTCCGGAGTGGTGAAGATCTCCTCGGTCGGCATGTTGGCGACGTACTCGATCCCGGATGCCGTGTGGAAGCGCGCGCTGCCCCAGAAGGCGGTCTCCAGCAGCCCGACCGTGAGGTCGGTGCCCGGCCCGCGATAGCGGATCGCATCCGGTTTGAGGCCCGTGAGCGCCGCCGCCCGCGCGTCGAGCCGGTCGAGGTGCTCGCGCCACGCGGCCACGGGATCGTCCTCGTCGAGGCGCATCGAGAAGGCGACGAGCTCCCAGAGGTGCTCGACGTCCGGCTCGCCGAGCACCTGGCGCGCCCAGCCCTCCGCCACCGCGCCGACGCCGCACCAGTTGATGGAGCTCTTGCGGTGAAGTCCACGGTAGATCTCGACCGCTTCGAGCGGGACCGCGCGGCCCACGCGCTCGCCGTCGAGGTCGGCGAGCAGCTCCGGCTCGGGGTTC
>DASYOZ010000122.1:0-7271 GCA_036007185.1 Gaiellaceae bacterium
CGACTCGCCGGCCGGGGAGTACCTGCTCGAGCACGGCGTCGAGCGGCGCGAGTTCAACTCCTACGGCGCGCGCCGCGGCAACCACGAGGTGATGCTGCGCGGCACGTTCGCGAACGTCCGGCTCAAGAACCTCCTCGTGCCGGGCAGCGAGGGGACGTGGACCGTGCACCTCCCCGACGGCGAGGAGGGGACGATCTACGACGTCGCCGAGCGCTACCGCGCCGAGGGCGTGCCGACGATCGTCATTGCCGGCAAGGAGTACGGCTCGGGCTCGTCACGCGACTGGGCAGCGAAGGGGCCGAACCTCTTCGGAGTGCGCGCCGCGATCGCGGAGTCGTACGAGCGGATCCACCGCTCGAACCTCCTGATGATGGGGATCATGCCGCTCCAGTTCATGGACGGCGAGACCCCCGAGTCACTAGGGCTGACCGGCCGCGAGGAGTTCTCGGTCTCGGGGGCCGAGGGCGGCGAAGCCGACGAGGTGACGGTGCGGGCGGACGGGACGGAGTTCCGCGCGCGGCTTCGGCTCGACACGCCGCGCGAGCGGGAGTACTTCCGCCACGGCGGCATCCTCCAGTACGTCCTCCGGCGTCTCCTTTCCGAATAGAACTCCCGTGGAGACGCCGCTGCTGGTGGTCGTCACGGGGCCGCCGGCGGCGGGGAAGACGACGGTCGCGCGCGAGCTCGCGGGGAGGCTCCGCCTGCCGCTGATCGCGAAGGACACGATCAAGGAGGCGCTCTTCGACGGGCTCGGCACGGGCGACCTCGCCTGGTCTCAGCGGCTCGGGCCGCCGACCTTCGGCGTCATGCTCGCGCTCGCCGAGGAGTCGCTGGAGGCGGGCGCGAGCCTCGTGCTCGAGGCCAACTTCGTGTGCGGCGGCAAGGTCGAGGCGCGGCTCGCGGCGTTGCCGGCGCGCTTCGTGCAGGTGCACTGCAGCGCGCCACTCGAGGTGCTGGTCGAGCGCTATGCCTCCCGGGAACGGCATCCCGGCCACGTCGACAGCAAGCGGATCGATGCGTTGCGCGAAGCCGTCGAGTCGGGACGGCATGACCCGCTCGACCTACCCGGCGAGACGATCCGGATCGACACGACCGGCCCGGTCGATCTCGAAGCCGTCGTGGCGAGCGTTGCCGGCTAGCCCACGCGTCTGCAGAGCTTCAACCCGCGGCGTATGCTCGGCGGGTGGGAGAGCGGCTACGGACGCTGGAGACGCCGGATGGACGGACGCTCGCCTATGCGACATGGGGTGACCCGAGCGGCTTTCCGATCCTGAGCCTCCACGGAACGCCGGGTTGCCGGTTCAGCCGCTGGCCGAACGAGGAGCTCTACGTCGGGCTCGGCATCTTCGTGGTGACGCACGATCGCGCCGGCTACGGGCGGTCGGACCGTCACCACGGCCGGTGCGTCGCCGACGAGGCCGCCGACGTGGCGGCGCTGGCGGACGAGCTCGAGCTCGATCGCTTCGGCGTGACCGGCGGCTCGGGCGGCGGGCCGCATGTACTGGCGTGCGCGGCGCTCCTTTCCGACCGGGTCGTGCGCGCGGTGTGTGCGGTCGGTGTCGCCCCGTTCGGAAGCGCGGGGCTGGAGCAAGACGAATGGCTCGCGGGGATGGACGAGGAGAACGTCAAGGAGATCCGCTGGGCGCTCGCGGGCGAGGACGTGCTCGCGCCTGAGCTCGCGGCAGAGCACAAGCGGGTGGAGGAGCGCGTCGCAGTCGATCCGTCCACCATCCTGGAGGGTTTCGACCTGAGCGAGTCGGATCGCGCAGAGCTGGCGCGCCCGGAGGCGATACAGGTGATCCGCGAGTCCGTGTCCGAGCAGGCCGTGAACGGCGTCGGCGGCTGGGTGGACGACGATCTCGCATTCCTGCAGCCGTGGGGGTTCGACGTCTCGGCGGTCGCCGTGCCGGTGCTTATCCGTTACGGCCTGACTGACGTGCTCGTGCCACCCGCCCACGGCGAATGGCTGGCCGCGAACGTGCCCGGCTGCATCGTGCACGCCGAGGCCTCCGCGGGGCATCTCGGTGAGAACCCCGAGGAACAGATCGCCAGCGACGCCCGGTGGCTGACCGAGGCAATCGCGCCCGAGGGAAGCCGCACGCCTTCGCAGGCGGTCTGACCGCACCTCCCCCGCGGGCGGTCCGTACACTCAGCGCACCGGGGTGCCGCACGCTGCGCGGCTGAGATCACACCCGTCGAACCTGATCCGGGTCATGCCGGCGAAGGGAGGCAGATGAATCGCGAACGGGCGCCGAGCTGGGGCATCTCCCCGGTGCCGGAGCGTTTGCGGACGCTCGGCGGGCTCGAGAACGGGATGCTGTGGAGCAGCCTCGGGCTCAGCCTGCTCGTCCTCGTCGCCGGCGCCTTCCTCGTCCCCGGCCTCTCGCTGCCGGAGGCTCTGCTCGCGATCCTCGTCGGCGGGATCTTCGGCAACGTGCTGCTCGGGTGCGCCGCCGGGATCGGGGCGGAAGCCGGCGTGCCGGCGATGGTGCTGTTACGCGCGCCGCTCGGCCGCGCGGGCTCGTATCTCCCCACCGGGCTCAACGTGCTCCAGAACCTCGGCTGGACGATCTTCGAGGTGCTCGTGATCGCGACCGCCGCCCAGGCGCTCGTGCACGGCCCGCTCTGGGTCTGGAAGCTCGCGGCCGCCGCCGCTGCGACGATCCTCGCGCTCGTCGGGCCGATCGGCTTCGTGCGTGAGTGGGTGAAGCGCGTCGCGCTTTGGGTCGTCCTCGCCTCGCTCGCCTACCTCACGTGGTGGACGCTGCACGACGCGAACCTCGGCGCCCTCTGGTCGCAGCCGGGGAAGGGCGGTCTCAGCTTCTGGCAGGGAGTCGACCTCGTGGTCGCGATGCCGGTCTCGTGGCTGCCGCTCGCCGCCGACTACACGCGCTTCTCGAGCAGCCGCCGGGGCGCGTTCTGGGGAGCCGCCGTCGGCTACTTCATCCCGAACGTGTGGCTGTACGCGCTCGGCGCGATCCTGCTGCTCTCGCGCGGCCTCGCGGATGCGCCCTCGGTGATCACGGCGATCGCGGCAGGCGGCGCCGGGGCGGCGCTCGCGCTCGTGGCCCTCGGCGTCGACGAGACGAAGGAGCCGTTCGCGAACATCTACTCGGCCGCGGTCTCGCTCCAGAACGTCTTCTCGCGCGCGCCTCAGCGGCTGCTGATCGTCGCGGTCGCTGCCGTCGCCACCGCAGGCACGTTCGTCGTCGACCTCGTCCACTACCAGGACTTCCTCTACCTGCTCGGCTCGTTCTTCGTGCCGCTCTTCGGCGTCCTGCTCGCGCAGTGGCTCGCCGGCAACCGCGACCCCTTCGGCGCTCCCGAGTTCCGGCCCGCTCAGATCGTCGCCTGGCTCGCAGGCTTTTGCACCTACCAGTGGCTCGCTCCGGTCGGGCCGGCGTCGTGGATCCGCCTCGTCGACCACACCCATCCGGGACAGGGAGCGATCGGCGGCTCGCTGCCGAGCTTCGCACTCGCCTTCGTTCTCTCGCTCGCGCTTACGCTTGCGGGTCGTGCGACCGCTCGCCGTGATCGGCCCTCTTGCGCGTGACGTCGTGGACGGCCGCGACGCGCGAATCGGCGGCGGCCCCTGGTACGCGGCGCGGGCTGTGCGGGCGCTCGGGCAGGAGGCGGTCGTCGTCGCGAAGTGCGGCGAGCCCGAGCGGCTCCCGTATCTCCGGAGTCTCGCGGCGCTCGGCCTGCCGGTCTCGCTCGCTGCGTCCGGCGAGACGACGTCCTTCTCCTTCCGCTACGACGCCGACGGACACCGCGAGATGCACGTCGAGGCGCTCGGGGAGCCGTGGTGCGAAGGGGACGAGCCCAAAGGCGCGCTGCGGCGCGTCGAGTGGGTGCACATGGCGCCGCTGCTGCGCGGCGACTTCCCTCCCGAGACCCTCGAGCGGATCGCGCGCCGGCGGCGCGTGCTGGTCGACGGCCACGGGCTCGTACGTGCGCGGCGAGTCGGCCCGCTCGCACTCGACTCGGACTTCGACCCGGCGTTGCTGCGACACGTCTCGATCCTCAAGCTCTCCGAGGAGGAAGCGCAGGCGATTCTCGGCGACGCCGAGCTCGAGGAACTGCGCGGGCTCGGCGTCCCGGAGGTCGTCGTCACCTTCGGCGCCAGGGGGTCGCTCGTGCTCACCCGCGACGCGGCCGTGAGGGTGACGACGCGGGCGGCCCGCGGCGACCCGACGGGAGCCGGCGACGCGTTCTCGGTCGCCTACCTCGGCGCGCGGGCCTCCGGGCACCGGCCGATCTCGGCGGCGCGGCGCGCGAGCGCGCTGGTCTCCGCTCTGCTCTCAACGGCGGCGCGATGATCGCGGCGGTCGGCACCGTGGCCGGCGTCTTCCTCGTCGACATCGAGGCCGAGACGCTGCTCGGCGAGGGGAGCGAGGTGCCGACGGCCGAGCGGCCCGAGGTGCCACTGCCCCGTGTCGTCGCGGCGGCGGGCACCGGCGCGACCGTCGTCGCCGTCGTCGAGCGGCGGCCGCCGCTGATGCTCTCCAACGACGGCGGGGCGACCTGGCGCGAGGCCGGCGGCGGGCTGCCGCCGGGCTTCGCGGTCGCGGTCGCGGAGGACGATCCCGACCGGATGCTCTACGCCGCGCGCAACCGGCTCTACGTCTCGGCCAACGGCGGTGTCTTCTGGCGCTCGCTGCCGTTCGAGCTGCCGGACATCGACTCCGTCGGCTGGATCGACTGAAGGAACGCCTCGACCTCGTCCGCCGAGCGCAGATGGACGACGTCGAGGTGCGGTTGCTCGGCGACGCGCTCCGCGATCTCCCCCCTGTACCGATGGTGGGTCCGCAACACCCACCACGGAATCCAGTAACGGGTGAACAGAAAGCGGATCTGCTCTCGGTTCCCGTTCCACAGCTCCTCGCGCGTGATCGTCCGGCCGACCGTCCGCCGCAACGCGCGCCCGAACGTGACGGGGAGGGGCGGCTCGAGGTGGACGGCAGTGTCGGCGCGCTCGAGCACGATCGAGCCGAGCTTCGCGCGGTAGTTGCCGTCGACCACCCAGCCGTCGGGCGCGCCGTCGAGGGCGGCACGCACCCGTGCCTGGAGCGCCTCTGCAGGCGCCTCCTGCCAGCCCGAATCGTGGTGGAGAGCGTCAAGCTCGACGTGTGGGACGCCAAGCGCCGCCGCGAGCCGCTTGCCGACCGTCGTCTTGCCAACACACGAGCCGCCCATGACGGCGATCCTCCTCACAGCCGGAACTCGCCGCGTGCGACGACAACCGCGGAGCCGCCGACCTCGATCTCCTCCGGCGAGCGGGCCACGGCGTGGAGCGTCGACGGCCGCCCAATCTCCGCTCCCTGGCGGATCTCGATCTCGTCGCCGAACGCGATCCGGCCGTGGCGGACGAGGTGCAGGGCGAGCGGCCCGGCCGCCGAGCCGGTCGCCGGATCCTCGGGAACGCCGTGGGCGGGGACGAAGACGCGCGCCTTCCAGCGCTCGCCGTCGCGTGCGAAGCAGTCGGTGCCGTAGGGGCTGAGCTCCAGCAGCGCGGCGAAGTCGGGACGGAGCGCCGCCACCGCCTCGGGCGAGCCGAGCTCGACAAGGACGTGGCCGGGCCCCTGGCGGTAGAGCTCGACCGGCAGCCCCGATTCCTCGACGCCGAGCAGGGCCAGCAGCTCGTCGGCGCGGTCGTACGGCTCGAAGGTGAAGGGCGGCTGCCGCATCCAGCCGAACGCAATCCGCGAGCTCTCGCGCTCGAGCCGCACAGGCACGACGCCGGCCCCGGTCTCAAGCCAGAGCTCGTCGAGCTGCAACGGCCCGCCCAGGACGAAGGCCGTCCCGAGCACCGGGTGCCCCGCGAAGGGCAGTTCGAGCGTCGGCGTGAAAATGCGGATCCGGGCGTGCCCGTCGCCGGCCGCCGGATAGACGAAGACGGTCTCTGAGAAGTTGATCTCGCGCGCGAGCGGCTGCAGCCGCTCCTCGGGGATCTCGCGAGCGTCGGTGAAGACGGCGAGCTGGTTGCCGGCGAACGGCGTGTCGGTGAAGACGTCGGCAACGACGAAGCGGAAGCTGTGGTCCATGGCCGCAGTGAAACACAGCGAGCGGAAAGGTCCGGTGGCACCCCCGCCGCCACACGGCGGGGGTGCCACCTGGGTTCGCTCTCGCTAGTGGGAGATGCGGAACGAGACCACCCGGCTGGTGGACACGCCGGCGACTACCGATTCGCCCGGCTTCGATGCTCGGACGAACACCGCCAGAAGCCGCTGATGGCGGCCGGCCGGAAAGCCGCTTTGCCGTGTCTCCGTGATCGTGACCGTGCCGTCCGCACCTGTCGTCACCGCCGCTCCCTTGAACTGGTTGTACGGGATCGGGGTCGCGAAGACGGTCGCGCCCTGCACGGGGCGACCGCACGCAGTGATCAGGATGTGGATGTGGATCGTGTGCGTCGCGCGCGTCACGGACGGTGAGACCGACTCGCCGCCGATCAGGAGGCGCCCCGGCGGTGTGAGCTGAGCGATCTGGAGCGTGCCGGTGCCGGGCGGGCAACCATCGGGGGACACGATCGCCGTGGGCGCCGACGCCGCATGGGCGGAACCGTCGGAGTTCTTAGCCGTTACCGTCACGCGGAGCGTGTGGCCAACATCGGCGTCGGTGACCGTGTAAATCCTCGCGGTCGCGCCGGCGATCCCGCCGCACGCGTTTCCGCCGGTATCGCATCGACCCCACGTGAATCTGAACGACGTCGGGTTTCCGCTCCATGTCCCCCGGATGGCCGTCAACGTCTGGCCCGCCTCGGCCGTGCCCGAGATGGTCGGCAGCGTCTTGTTCGTCGGTACCGCCTCGGTTGCGGCCCGGCCGCTACCTGGCTGCCCGAAGACGGCGCCGAGCAGTACGCCGGCGACGACTGCCAGCACGGCTCCGAGCCTTGTTGGCGTCAGATGCTTTCGTGTCATGTTCCGACTCCTTCGGAGTTCGATTCGTTCGATTTCCCCGCAGTCGGACGGAGTCGTACCCGGGCCGAAGGGATTGCCAACCTGAGAGCGTAAGAGGCCGGTAAAGCCCGCGGCTTCTTTTCAAATTCTTTCCAAGTCGCATTCGGAACCGCGCCGCGCGAGCGAGTCCCGTCTACGCTTTCCGCGGATGCACGCGATCGAGGTCAGCGGCCTGCGCAAGGCCTACGGGAACCTCGAGGCGGTCCGCGGGGTCGACTTCACGATCGAGGAGGGAGAGGTCTTCGGGCTGCTCGGCCCGAACGGCGCCGGCAAGACGACGACCGTCGAGATCCTCGAGGGCTACCGGAAGCGCGA
>DASYOZ010000123.1:0-1915 GCA_036007185.1 Gaiellaceae bacterium
ACGCTCGTCGGCGCCGGGCTCGCGCTCACGTTCGCCCTCGGAGCCTCGCTCGACGTGGCGCTCGCCTTCGAGCTCGCTGCCGGCGCGGTCGCCCTCGTCTGGTCGCTGGCCGGCCGCGAAGCGCGGGAGGTCAGGCTTCCCGGGACCGCTCGGTTCACGCGCGGCGTCCTCGCCGTCGCCGGCCTGGGGCTCGGCGTCGGCATGTGGTTCGTCCAAGGCGCCTTCAGCGGCGACGCCTTCTTCCACCTCGGCCGCGTGCGGAAGCTCGACACGCTCGGCTCGCTCTCGCTGCACGACGTCGGCGAGTTCGCGCACGGCGGCCTCCATCCCGGCTACGCCTTCCCGCTCTGGCATGCCTGGCTCGCGTTCGTGGCGCGGCTGGCCGGCGTCGATCCCACGAGCGTCGCGGCGCACGAGTCGAGTGTGCTCGTGCCGCTCGCGCTCGTCCTCGCCTTCGAGATGGGCTGGGCGATCTTCCGCTCGGCCGGCCTCGCCGTCGCCGTCGTGCTCGCACAGGTGGCGTTCAAGGCGTTCGCGCCCGGGCACGCCGGCGTCTACCCCTTCCTCTGGGAGCCGGGGACCGTCGCCACTCAGCTCTTCGTGCCTGCCGCGGCGGCCCTCTTCTTCCAGTTCGCCCGCAGGCCGGCCTGGCCGGGCGCGGTCATGCTCGCCGCTGCCTCGGGAACGCTCGCGCTCGTCCATCCGACGTACGCGCTGTTTCTCGCGATCCCGCTGGGAGCCTTCGTCGTCGCCCGCACGCTCCTCACCCGCGCCGCCGATTTCCGGAACGGAGTGCTCGCGTTCGCCGTCTTTGCTCTGCCGATGGGGCTCGCCTTCCTCTGGCTCTACCCGGTCATCCAGCAGACGATCCCGGTGTCCCCCGGGCCGAAGCAGCTCGCCAACAACCTCTACCACTACCGCGCCGATCTCGTGCGGCACTCGCTCACGCGCTACAGCCTCGCCCCGGCGCGCCTCGACCGGAACGGATCGGTGGCGGTCGCGGCGCTGCTGCTCGCACCGCTCGCGCTCCTCGCCCGGCGGCGGCGGTGGAGCGCGCTCGTGCTCGGCGGCACCGTCGCGGTGCTCGGCATCGAGCTGTGGCCGCTCGTTTTCCCCCACTTCTCGGACGCCGTCTCGCTCTCGCAGGCGCGGCGGGCGTCAGGCTTCATCCCCTTCGCGGTGGCCCTCGCCGGGGGGGCCGCGATCATCGGCCGCTTCTCCCGCGCGCTCGCGCTCCTGGGCGGATTGGCGTCCGGGATCTGGCTCGAGGTCGCCTACGCCGGCGACTTCGGCATCCGAGCCCCGCGTACCGAGCCGGCCGTCATCGTCTGGTTCGCCCTGTACGGCTGCATCGCCGCACTCGTGATCGGAGCCCTCCTCGCGTGGCGGCGCCGTGACCCGCCGTCCTCGGTTCCGCCAGAACGCGGGGCCACGGCCGCCCTCGCCGTGTTCCTCTTCGTCCTGCCCGTCGCCGTGCACGGCTTCGCGAACTGGACGCCGGCGACTCCGCACGACGGCAACGCGCTGACGCCCGGGCTGATCCGCTTCCTGCAGCGCGACGTCCGCCCGCGCTCGGTCGTGCTCGCAGATCTGGGGACGAGCTACCGGGCCACTGCCTTCGCTCCCGTCTACGTTGTGGCGGTACCGCCGACCCACGCCGCGAACACGCGGCCGAACCAGCTGCGCAAGCGGAGGCTCGCGGTGCTCAGGTTCCTCGAGCACCCGACTGTCGGGGTGGCGCAGCACTGGCGTGCGCAGTTGATCGTCCTCAGCCGCACGGAGCGCGTGCAGGCGCTCGAGAGTGCCGGCCCGCGGCCGGCCTACGAGGACAGCCGGTTCGTCGCCTTCCGGATCGCACTACCTTTGCGGCGGTGAAGATCCTGCTCGTGACGCGCCACTTCCCGCCCGGCGGCGG
>DASYOZ010000124.1:0-3200 GCA_036007185.1 Gaiellaceae bacterium
CACTGCCGCTCCCGGACACGACCGAGGAGCACTGGCGCTTCACCGACCTGCGCGGCTTCGACCCCGGCACGTTCGAGGGTGCGGCGTCGGCCGAGATCGAGACGCTGCTCGACCTGGACGTCGCCGGCTACGCGACCGTCACCGCCGACGGGATCGAGATCGAGAAGGCGCCCGAGGGCATCACGTTCGCCCCCCTCCCGGAAGAGCACGAGCGGCTCTATTCCCTGGTCGGCTGGGACGAGAAGTTCGCGGCGCACAACGCCGCCCTCTGGCAGCACGGCCTGCTCGTCGTCGTGCCGAAGGGCGTCGAGCTCGAGAAGCCCCTATACGTCCGCATCTCCGCGACCGGCCAGACATTCTGGCGGCTCGTCGTCGTCGTCGAGGAGGGCGCCCGTGCGTCGCTGATCGAGGAGTACGCCTCGCCGTCGGAGGACACCGAGGCCTACTCGAACGCCGTCACGGAGCTCTTCGTCGAGCCGGCCGCGAAGCTCGAGTACGTCTCCCTCCAGAACCTCTCGCGCGAGACGTGGCACTTCGCGAGCCACCACGCGCGGGTCGAGCGCGACGCCGAGCTCGACTGGGTCGCCGGCGGCTTCGGCTCGAAGAAGGGCAAGACGCGGATCCAGAACGACCTCAACGGCCGCGGCGCCACCTCGCGCGTCACCGGCGCGTACTTCGCCGACGGCACGCAGCACCTCGACTACGACACGTTCCAGGAGCACATCGCGCCCGACTGCGAGAGCGACTTCGCCTTCAAGGGCGCGCTCCGCGACGAGGCGACCGCGGTCTGGCGCGGGATGATCCGCGTCGAGGAGAACGCGCAGAAGACGAACGCGTACCAGGAGTGCCGGAACCTCATGCTCAGCCCGACGACGCACGCGGTTCCGATCCCGGGGCTCGAGATCCTGGCCAACGACGTCCGCTGTACCCACGCGGCGACGGTCGGGCGGGTCAACCGGGAGGACATGTTCTACTTGATGAGTCGCGGGCTTACCCACCAGGAGGCCGAGCGGCTGATCGTGCGCGGCTTCTTCCAGGAAGTGCTCGACCGGATCGAGCTCGAGCCGGTGCGCGACGCGGTCACCGCCGCGCTCGAGGCGCGGATCCCGCAGGCGTAACGCAGTTCAGGCCCGCGTCAGCGGCTTGTACTTGATCCGGTGCGGCTCGAGGGCGTCCGGGCCGCGCGTCTCCCTCATCCACTCGACGTACTCGCCCCAAGAGCCCTCGAACCAGATCGTCTCGCTGTTCCCCTCGAAGGCGAGGATGTGGGTCGCGACGCGGTCGAGGAACCAGCGGTCGTGGGTGATCACGACGGCGCAGCCGGCGAACTCGAGCAGCGCCTCCTCGAGCGCGCGCAGCGTGTCGACGTCGAGGTCGTTCGTCGGCTCGTCGAGCAGGAGGACGTTGCCGCCCGAGCGGAGGAGCTTCGCGAGATGGACGCGATTCCGCTCGCCGCCGGAGAGGTCGGACACGCGCTTCTGCTGGTCGCCGCTCCTGAAGTTGAACCAGGAGACGTACTGGCGCGAGTTCACCTCCCGCTTGCCGAGCTCGATCGTGTCGTGGCCGCCCGAGATCTCCTTCCAGACGTTGTTCGCCGGGTCGAGGTCGGCACGCGCCTGGTCGACGTAGGCGAGCTCGACGGTGTCGCCGATCCGAAGCGCGCCGCCGTCGGGCTGCTCCTCGCCGGCGATCATCCGGAACAGCGTCGTCTTGCCCGCGCCGTTCGGGCCGACAACGCCGACGATGCCGGCGGGCGGCAACGAGAAGGTGAGGTCGTCCACGAGCAGCCGGTCGCCGAAGCCCTTGCGCACGCCGTCGGCGTCGATCACGAGGTCGCCGAGCCGCGGGCCGGGAGGGATGTGGATCTCGACGCGGTCGAGCTTGACGTTCTCCTCCTCGGCGAGCAGCCGCTCGTAGGCGCCGAGCCGCGCCTTCGCCTTCGCGTGGCGCGCGCGCGGGCTCGCCCGCACCCATTCGAGCTCCCGCGCGAGCGTGCGCCGGCGCGCCGACTCCTGCTTCTCCTCGTGTGCGAGCCGGTCCTGTTTCTGCTCGAGCCAGGAGGAGTAGTTCCCCTGGAACGGGATGCCGCGGCCGCGGTCGAGCTCGAGGATCCAGCCGGCGACGTTGTCGAGGAAGTAGCGGTCGTGCGTGACCGCCATGACCGTGCCGCGGTAGTCGTCGAGGAAGCGCTCGAGCCAGAGGACGGACTCGGCGTCGAGGTGGTTCGTCGGCTCGTCGAGCAGGAGGAGGTCGGGCGCCGACAGGAGCAGCCTGCAGAGCGCGACCCGGCGGCGCTCGCCGCCGGACAGCGTCTCGACGTCGCGGTCTCCCTCCGGGAGGCGGAGCGCGTCCATCGCGTGGTCGAGCCGGTCGTCGAGCTCCCAGACGCCGGCGCGGTCGATCGCGTCCTGCACCTTCGCCTGCTCGGCGAGGAGCGTGTCGTAGTCCGCGTCCGGCTCGGCAAACGCGGCGCTGATCTCGTTGAACCGGTCGAGCAGATCGCGCAACGGGCGGACGCCGTCCTCGACGTTCCCGCGCACGTCTTTGGCCGGATCGAGCTTCGGCTCCTGCTCTAGCAGCCCGACGGTCGCTCCCGGCGCGAGTTCCGCGACGCCGGACGACGGCTCGTCCAGGCCGGCCATGATCCGCAGCAGCGTCGACTTGCCGGCGCCGTTCGGGCCGAGCACGCCGATCTTCGCTCCCGGCAGGAAGGAGAGCGAGATGTTCGCGAGCACCTGCCGGTCCGGGCCGAAGAACTTGTCGGCCCGGTACATCGTGTAGACGTAGTCCGCCATCGGCGTGCGACGATAGCGACCCTCCGCCAGCTTCGAGTGCGAGATCGCTCGGACGAGGGTTGACGGACTCTGATCGGGCTGCGATGGTCAAGGCATGCGCCGCATCGCCCTGGTGCTCGCCGCGTCCGTGGCGATGCTTCTCGCTGCCCCGTCCGCATTCGCGTGGCACCCCCTCGCGACCGGGGTGAGCAACATCGTCGTCCCGTCGATGATCGTGACCAGCTCAGGGACGGAGCTCGTCTCATTCGACTCGCCCGTCGCCGGGACGATCTCCGTCGCGAGAGCCGGGGGCGCGCCGCACACCATCGTGACCGGCGACCCGATCGCCGGCCAGACGCAGCTCGTCCAGTTGCCGGACGGCTCGATCCAGCTCTACTTCCCGAACGGATCAGGGGTTGCGCGCAT
>DASYOZ010000125.1:0-9970 GCA_036007185.1 Gaiellaceae bacterium
GAGTGCTTCTCCATGTACTCCGACATGTCGACCTGGATCATCGCGTCCTCGTCGCCGAAGAGGAACTCGGCGAGCGTGCGCGCGAGCTCGGTCTTGCCGACGCCGGACGGGCCGAGAAAGATGAACGAGCCGGTAGGCCGCTTCGGGTCCTTGATGCCGGCACGCGCGCGGCGGATCGACTTGGCGACGGCGACGATCGCCTCCTCCTGGCCGATGACGCGCTTGTGCAGCTCCTCCTCCATGCGGACGAGGCGGGCCGACTCGGCCTCCGTGAGCTTGAAGACGGGAATGCCCGTCCACATCGAGACGATGTCGGCGATCTCCTCCTCGCCAACCTGCGGCTGCTCCTCCTGGTTCTCGGAGCTCCGCCACTGCTCCTCGAGCTCCCGCTTCTTCTGCGTGAGCTTCCGCTCCTTGTCGCGGAGGGAGGCGGCCTTCTCGAACTCCTGGTTCTCGATCGAAGCTTCCTTCTCCTTGCGGACGCGCTCGATCTCGTCCTCGAGCTCGCGGTAGCGCGGCGGCGCGGACATCGACTTGATCCGGAGCCGCGAGGCGGCCTCGTCGATCAGGTCGATCGCCTTGTCGGGCAGGTGGCGATCCTGGATGTAGCGGTCGGCAAGCTCGGCCGCGGCCTTGAGCGCCTCGTCGGTGATCGTGACGCGATGGTGCGCCTCGTAGCGGTCGCGCAGCCCGCGCAGGATCTGCACGGAATCGTCCACCGAGGGCTCCTCGACGCGCACCTGCTGGAAGCGGCGCTCGAGCGCGGCGTCGCGCTCGAGGTACTTGCGGTACTCGTCGAGCGTCGTGGCGCCGATCGTCTGCAGCTCGCCGCGGGCCAGCGCCGGCTTGAGGATCGAGGCCGCGTCGATCGCGCCCTCGGCCGCGCCCGCGCCGACGAGGTTGTGGAGCTCGTCGATGAACAGGACGATGTCGCCGCGCTGCTGGATCTCCTTCATGACCTTCTTCAGCCGCTCCTCGAACTCACCGCGGTACTTCGAGCCGGCGACGAGAGCGGCGAGGTCGAGGCTGTAGATCTGCTTGCCCTTGAGGATCTCGGGCACCTGGTTCGAGGAGATGCGCTGGGCGAGGCCCTCGACGATCGCGGTCTTGCCGACGCCCGGCTCGCCGATCAGCACCGGGTTGTTCTTCTGGCGGCGCGCGAGGATCTGCATGATCCGCTCGATCTCCGTCTGGCGGCCGACGACCGGGTCGAGCTTGCCCTCCTGCGCCTGCTTCGTGAAGTTGCGGCCGAACTGGTCGAGCAGCTTCGAGGACTTCGACTTCTCTCCCGCAGGGCCACCCGCGCCCGCCTGGCGGCGACCGGGGCCCGAAAGCATGCGGATGATCTCGTTGCGGATCTTCTCGGCGTCGGCGTCGAAGTCGAGCAGGATCCGGGCCGCAACGCCTTCGTTCTCGCGCACGAGGCCGAGCAGGATGTGCTCGGTGCCGATGTAGTTGTGGCCGAGGGACAGCGCCTCGCGCAGCGCGAGCTCGAGCACCTTCTTCGCGCGCGGCGTGAAGGGGATCTGGCCGGTCGTGACCTCGTCGCCCTGGCCGACGATGCGCGCGACCTGGGCACGCACCTCCTCGACGGTGATGTCGAGGGACTCGAGCACCCGCGCCGCGAGACCCTCCTCCTCGCGGAGCAGTCCGAGCAGGATGTGCTCGGTGCCGATGTAGTTGTGCTTGAGCGCCCGAGCCTCGTCCTGGGCGAGGACGACAACCTGGCGAGCCCTTTCGGTGAACCGTTCGAACAAGTCCCTCGACTCCTTTCCTGTCGACGCCGTCAGCCGGTCGAAGGTCCGCCCATCGTAGCCGACCCTCCCGGCTGTACAGAGTGACCCATTCGGGCCTTTCTGGACGGCTCGGGGCCTAGTCGCGCGTGCGCAGCGCCGGGAAGAGGATCACGTCGCGGATGGCGTCCTTCCCGAGCAGGACCATGGCCAGACGGTCGATGCCGAGGCCGCAGCCGCCGTTGGGCGCCATGCCGTAGGACATCGCCTCGACGTAGTGGGGGTCGCCCGGCTCGGCTTCGGCGGCGCCCGCCTGGCGCTCGGATTCCTGCATGGCGAATCGCTGCGCCTGCTCCTCCGCGTCGTTGAGCTCGCTGAAGGCGTTGGCGATCTCCATCCCGCTGACGACGGCCTCGAAACGTTCGACGAGCGTCTCGTCCCCGTCGGTCGTGCGGGCGAACGGCGACAGCTCGATCGGCCAGTCGTAGACGATCGTCGGCCGGATCAGCTGGGGCTCGACGAAGTGGGAGTAGGCATGGTCGGCGAGCTGGGCCCAGCTGCGGTCGCTCGAGACGTCGACTCCCGCCTCGGTCAGCTTCGCGCGCAGCTCCGCCTCGTCGCGAGTCCAGACGCCGTGCGCGTCGAGCGCATCGACGAAGCGGATCTCCTGCCAGTCCGCGAGGTCGACGTCGTGGCCGCGGAAGGTCGTCGTCGTCCCGCCGATCGTCGCCTCCGCCGCGCTCAGGATGAGCGCCTTCAACCGAGCGGCCGTGTCCTTGTAGTCGGCGTACGCCTCGTACCACTCCACCTGCGTGAACTCGGGCGAGTGCTTGTACGAGTAGCTCTCGTTGCGGAAATCCTTCGAGAGCTCGTAGACCTTTTCCAGCCCACCGACGATGAGCCGCTTGAGGTAGAGCTCATCGGCGATGCGGAGGTAGAGGTCGGCGTCGAGCAGTTCGGAATGTGTGACGAACGGCTCCGCGAAGCCTCCGCCGTACCGCGGCTGCAGGATTGGGGTCTCGACCTCGAGGAAGCCCTCGCCGTCGAGGTAGGCGCGAATCGCGGAGACCATCCGCGCGCGCAGGATCGCCTCGCTGCGCGACTCCTCGCTCATCAGCAGGTCGAGATAGCGCTTCCGGTAGCGGAGCTCGACGTCCTCGATCCCGTGGAAGGTGTCAGGGAGCGGCGCCCGGATCCGCGCGAGAACCTCGAGCTCGTCCACCTGCAGCGACGCTTCGCCGCGGCGGGAGCGGGCAGGCGAGCCGGCCACGCCCACGACGTCGCCGAGATGGAGGTCGAGCTCGCCCGTCCGGTCCGCCGGGCAGATCAGCTGGATGCGGCCGGAGCGGTCGACGAGGTCGAGGAAGACGAGCTTCCCCATGTCCCTCCGCGCCATGATGCGCCCGGCCAGGCGGCGCTTCGCTGCGTCATCGGTTGCGCCGGGCTCGAGCTGCTCGGCCTCGGCGCGGACAGCCGCGACCTCGTCCCGGTCGGGAAAGCGCTTGGCGGCGGCCATGGCGGCCGAGTTTAGTGGCCTCGCCTCAGCCCCCGAACCGCCCAGCCGATGACGAGGCCGGCGCCAAGGGCACCGCCGACGCGGAGCCGGCCCGCGAGAGCGGGTCGCCGGCGGCGAGCGGGCTGACTGCTGGAATGACCGAGCGCCTCGAGCACCTTCGCGCGCACGGTCCACGGGTCTGCGTCGGCATCGAGCAGAATCCGGGCCGCGACGCCCTCGTTCTCGTGGACGAGGCCGAGGAGGATGTGCTCGGTGCCGATGTTGCCGTCGGCGAGCTGCCTCGCCTCCTGCCGCGCGAGATCGAGCACTCTTTTCGCGCGCGGGGTGAACGGGATCTGGCCGGCGTTGACCTTCTCGCCCTCTCCGACAATGCCCGCGACCTGCGTCCGGACTTGCTCAACGGTGATTTCGAGGGAGGCGAGCACCTGCGCGGCGAGGCCCTCTTCCTCGCGAAGCAGCCCGAGCAGGAGGTGCTCGGTGCCCAGATAGTTGTGACGCATCTCCCGCGCCTCGTCCTGCGCGAGGGCGACGACGTCCCGAGCCGCTTTGGTGAACCGCTCGAACACTCGAGCGGAGGGTACTGCTAGGCGGCCTTGATCTCCATGATCTTGAACTTCTTCGCTCCCCGAGGCGTCGGCGCCTCGACCACGTCGCCCTTCTTGTGACCCATGATGGCCTTGCCGACCGGGGACTCGTTCGAGAGCTTCAGCTCGGCCGGGTCAGCCTCGGCCGACCCGACGATGTGGTACTCGACGGTCTTGTTCGAGCCCATGTCCTTGAGCCGCACCTTCGTCCCGACCGAGACCTCGCCGGAGCGCATCTCTTTCCTCGTGACGACGCGCGCGTTCTTGAGACGCTCCTCGAGCGTCGCGATCCGCGCCTCGAGATGGGCCTGGTCGTTCTTCGCCGAGTCGTACTCGGCGTTCTCGGCGATGTCGCCGAACTCGCGCGCGATGCGGATGCGCTCCGCGACCTCGCGGCGCCGCACCGTCGACAGTTCTTCTATCTCCGCCTGGAGCTTCTTGAAGCCGTTAGGCGTGAGGATGACTTCCTTCACCGATGTCCTCCTGGACCCCGCAACATGAAACGGCCGGCGGCGATCCGCCGTCCGGCGGGGGCGGATGGTACCCCCGCGATCAACTGCCGTCAACACGCCACGGATACCATCGCCCGATGCCGCTGAACCTCCAGCAGCCGTGGTCGATCGGCGGCGTCGAGGTGCCCACGCGGATCGTGCTCGCGCCGATGGCGGGCGTCAGCATCCAGGCCTTCCGGCGGCAAGGACGCCGTTTCGGCGCCGGTCTCGTCTGTTCGGAGATGGTCTCGGCGGCCGGGATCGAGCATCGGAACGAGCGCACATTCGGCTATTTGCGCGTCGCGCCGGACGAGCATCCGCTCGCGATCCAGATCTTCGGCTCCGATCCCCATGCGATGGCGGACGCGGCGCGGATGGTCGAGGCCGTCGGCGCGGACATCGTGGACATGAACTTCGGCTGTCCCGTGCGAAAGGTGACGAAGACCGGCGCCGGCGCCCACCTCATGGAGGATGCGGCGCTCGCCTGCCGGGTCGTCGAGGCGGTGGCAGCGGCCGTCCGGGTGCCCGTGACCGTGAAGATGCGCCGCGGTGTCGAGAACGGGTCGCGCGCGTGTCTCGAGCTCGGGCCACGGCTCGTGGAGTCGGGCGCGGCGGCGCTGACGCTGCATCCGCGCTCGGCGCAGCAGATGTACACCGGCGAGGCCGACCACGCGCTCACGGCGGAGCTCGTCGAGTGCATCGCCGTCCCCGTGATCGCCTCCGGCGACGTCACGTCGCGCGAGCGGGCGCTCGCGGTGCTCGAGCAGACGGGCGCCGCGGCCGTGATGGTCGCGCGCGGCGCGCAGGGGAACCCATGGGTGCTGCGGGAGATCGTCGAGGGGGAGTCGTTCCGCCCCACCCGCGAGGAGGTCGCGGCGGAGCTCGTCGTCTTCGTCCGCGAGGCGGTGCGCGAGCTCGGCGAGCAGCGGGCGGTCGGCTTCCTGAAGAAGTTCTACGGCTGGTATCTCGGCCACGGCCGCTTCCCGAGGCCGTTCAAGCAGGAGCTCGTCCAGCTTCGGACGACGGACGAGGTCGTCACGCGCCTTTTCGCCGCCGCGCCCGGCGCCGCGCCGCTCGTCGAGCGGCTCGAGGCGCAGCTGCCTGCCGCCGAGGACGAGGTGCTGCTCGACGCGCTGCCGATCTCCGTCTACGGCGGCGGATAGACGCTGACCGTCGCACGACGCATTCTGGGAGCTGTGCTCGTCCTGACCGGCGCTGTCTGGCTCGGACAGGGACTAAAACTGATCCAGGGCTCGTCGATGACGGGCAGCACGTTCTGGGCGGTCACCGGAGGGCTGTGCATCGCGGCGGGGCTCGGCCTGCTCAGCTGGCCGTGGCGCGGTTACGAAGCCTGATTGCGTTCCCAGACGATCCGCAGGCCTTCGAGCGTGAGGAACGGCTCGACGTGGCCGATCGTGCGGGAGTGCGGGGCGATCAGGTCGACGAGGCCGCCGGTCCCAATGACGGGCGCCTCGGCGCCGAGCTCGCCGCGGATGGCGTCGACGATGCCGTCCACTTGGCCGGCGAAGCCGTAGACGAGCCCCGATTGCAGCGCGCCGGCGGTCGTCTTGCCGATCACCTGCGGCGGCTCGACGTAGTCGACCTTGACGAGCCGGGCCGCGCGGCTGAACAGCGCCTCCATCGACGTCTCGATCCCAGGAGCGAGCACGCCGCCGACGTATTCGCCCTCCGGTGAGACGATGTCGAAGTTCGTGGAGGTGCCGAAGTCGACGACGATCGCCGGCGAGCCGAAGCGCTCGCGCGCCGCAACAGCGTTCGCGATCCGGTCGGGGCCGACCTCGCGCGGGTCGTCGTAGCGGATCGCGATCCCCGTCGCGACGCCGGGCCCGAGGACGAGCAGCGGTGCCTTCGCCCAGCGCTCGGCGAGGTGCTCGTACTCCGGGACGAGGCGCGGGACGGTCGAGGAGAGGCAGATCCCGTCGATCGCGGCGAAGTCGAGAAAGTCGCCGAGCAGCGCGCCGAGCTCGTCCCCCGTCCGCTGCGCCTCGGTCGCGATGCGCCACCGCTCGCCGAGCTCGGCCCCCTCGTAGAGGCCGAATACCGTCTGCGTGTTGCCGACGTCGACCGCGAGCAGCATCGCGGCGCGAGCCTAGCCCGTTACAGGTCGTCGTCGCCGCGGAGCGGCTCGCCGATCCGCTCGGCGAGCGCCTCGGCCGTCAGCTGCGGCTCGTCGCCCTCGCCGCGCAGCTCCTCGATCGTGACGTCGCCGGAGGTGAAGACTTTCGCCCGCGGGATGATCCGTGTCGGCCGGTTCTTGTCCCAGACCCAGACGTCCTCGAGCTCGAGCTGGAAGAACGGAAGCCCGCCTGCGGCACTCGCAGCCGCCTGCTCGACGTGGAGCTTGTTGCAGAGGTACGTCGCGTCCTGCGTCAGCACGCAGTAGCGGAAGAGCGCGAAGACTGCCTGGTACTCCTTCTTCAGTGCGAGCTCGAGCTCGGCCTCGTACTCGTCGAGGTCGTCCAGGTGGGACATGCGGGTCAGTCTACTCCTGCCAATAGGGCTTCCACGGCGCCGCGGCCCGGGACGACAAGGCCTGGAGCCAGCTCCCCGAGCGGCTCGAGGACGAAACGGCGCTCGTGCAGGCGCGGGTGCGGGACGGTGAGCCCCGGCTCGTCGATTCGCTCGTCGCCGAGGAGGAGGAGGTCGAGGTCGAGCGTCCGCGGTCCGTGCTCGCCGGGGACGCGGACGCGGCCGAAGCGCTGCTCGACGGCGAGCAGGCGGTCGAGGAGCTCGCGTGCCCCGAGCGACGTTTCGAGCGCGACGGCACCGTTGAGGAAGCGCGGTTGCCCGCCGACGCCGACCGGCTCCGTCTCGCAAAGCGTCGAGACGGCGACGACCTCGATTCCTTCCTCCGCAGCGAGCGCGTCGACGGCTGCGCGGAGGGTGCCCTCACGGTCGCCGAGGTTGGCGCCGAGGCCCACGTAGGCGCGCGTCACGGTCTCGTAACGGTGGCTGCCACCGTGCCGTCGAGGCCTGCGGGCCGCACCTCGGGCTTGCGGACGCGCACGCGGACACGCTCCGGAGCGAAGCGCCGCTGGAGCTCGTCGGCGACCGCCGACGCGAGCGCCTCGAGCAGCGCGTACTGCCTCGCGTCCGAGACCTCGCGCACAGCCTCCGCCACCGCGACGTAGTCGACCGCGTCGTCGAGCAGATCGCTCGTCCCTCGCTTCCCCACCTCGAGCTCCACGTCGAAGACGAAGTCCTGGCCGCGCTCGCGCTCCTCTTCGTGGACGCCGTGCCGTCCGAAGATGCGCAGGTCGCGAAGCTCGACCGTGATCACGCGACGGCCGCCGCGACGGTCAGAGCGTCGACGTGCGGCTTGACGTCGTGGACGCGCAGGATCGTGGCGCCATGGTCGAACGCGGCCACGGCGGCCGCCACGCTCGCCCCGAGCAGGTCGTCAGATCCCGTGAGCCTCCGCAGCGAGCTCTTGCGTGAGAAGCCGACGAGCACGGGCCGCTGGAGCGCGAGCAGGACGTCGAGACGACGGACGAGCTCGAGGTTCTGCTCGACCGTCTTGCCGAAGCCGATCCCGGGGTCGAGGCAGATCCGCTCCTCAGGGATCCCCTGGGCGACGGCGAAAGCGATGCGTTCCTCCAGGAAGGAGGCGACCTCGGCGGCCACGTCGTCGTAACGCGGCTCGGTCTGCATCGTCCGCGGCTCGCCCTGCATGTGCATGAGGCAGAGGTAGGCGCCCGAGTCGGCTACGACGCCGGCGAGCGCGGGGTCGCCGCGAAGGGCCGTGACGTCGTTGACAAGCATCGCGCCGCGCTCGACCGCCGCGCGCGCGACGGCCGCTTTCGACGTGTCGATCGAGAGCGGAAGCGCCCCGCCGAGCCGATCGAGGACGGGAACGACACGGCGCAGCTCCTCCTCCGCGGAAACGCCCTCCGAGCCGGGTCGCGTCGACTCGCCTCCGACGTCGACGATCGCCGCTCCCTCCTCGACCATGCGGCGCGCGGCCCCGGCTGCAGCGTCTGGGTCGAGGTGAACGCCCCCGTCCGAGAACGAGTCGGGAGTGACGTTGACGACGCCCATCACCGACGGGCGCAAAAACCGCTCCTCGATTGGGATCACGGCCGAAATCCTAAAGCGGGTCGACCCCGGTGCCGACATACCGCCTGCATGATCGATCGGCGCCTTCTCGAGCACTGGGAAAAGGAGCAGTCCTCACGGGCCCGGCTCCGGGACTCGCTGCCGCCGTCGTGGCGGAACGATCCCCGGCCGAACATGGACGTGGTGCGCGAGCTCTACATCGAGGCGATGCTCCGCATGAAGCAGGACCAGCGCCCGGCGGCGATCGGCGACGACGACCGCTAGCCCCGATCGCTCGTAGAGTTCACAATCGTGAGCCCTGACGCCGGGCGCTACGTGGTCTTGCAGCAAGTGACGCCCGATACCTGGCGGGTCGTCGGCGAGGTCGGCCGCAAACCCGGGCTGCCGGCGCGCCAGTCGCGCGCGCAGGCGGTTCGAGACGCGCTCGGACGTGAGCCCGGCGAGGGCGAGACGTTCGCCGTCCTGCCGCGCAGCGAGTGGCAGCTCAGCCTCGAGCACTAACCGCATCGGCCTGCGCGTATACCTAGCCTCGCGGCACTTCTTGCGCAAACATTGCCAGCATGGTGGGAACAAGGGCGCGATCGCGGGTTGCCGCCGCGTCGAGGCGGGCTCACGAGTGGGTCGACCGGCAGGATCCCGATTCGGCTTCCGGTGTCGCGATCGGCGCGTGGCGCCGCTACCGGGCGGTGGACGGGCCGCTGCAGTCGGCGCTGCTCTCTCTGTACGTGTTGATCGCGGTTCTGCCGGCTCTGTTGGTGATGGAGGAGTTTCTCGACCCGAACGCAAACGGGCTCGCGTCCCGCATCGTCCACCAGTTCGGGCTCAACGCGCCCACCGCAAGTCTGATCCGAGGCGTGCTCGGCGAGGGAAAGGCACACGAGCTGGGCTCGGCGCTGCTCGCGATCGGCGGTGCGTTGTTCTTCGGGCTCGGCTTCGGCCGGGTTCTGCAGCTCGTGCACGTACGCGCCTGGCAGATCCGGTTGCCGGCGCGGCAAACCGATCAAGCCCTGTATGCAGCGGTCTTGCTGGGCTTCTACGGGCTGATCCTGTTGCTGCTCGTGCAGCTGACCGAGCTCCGGGGGAGCCCGTCATGGGTCGGAAAGGTCCTCGCCATCGGCTGGGTCGCCCTGCTCGTGCTGTTCTTCACCTGGGCGCCGTGGCTGCTGACACACAAGCTGATCCCACAGCGAGACCTGCTTCCCGCCGCAGCTCTGACCGGCTTCGGGCTCGTTCTGGTGATGATCGTCTCGCGCTACGTCATGCAGTACTGGGTCGACCTGTACGCGCGGGACTACGGCGGGTTCGGGGTCGTGCTCGCGATCTACTTCTGGATCGCGTTCAGCTCGGCCATCATCGTCTGGGCCGCCAGCCTCTCGCCGGCACTCGCCGAACGACGCACGGTCCGGCGGGGCTCACGAACGTGACCGTCTAGCGCAGGACCAGGAGGTCGAGCCAGTTGCTTCTGGCCTCCGGGCTCGCCGTGCCCTCCGCTTCTCGTACGGCGCGGCGGAGACGTTCCTTACCGCGGAGGAACTCGTCCTCCGTGAGATTGCGCATCGTGGTGTCGGC
>DASYOZ010000126.1:0-9474 GCA_036007185.1 Gaiellaceae bacterium
GAGGTAGCGATCGGTGAGCACGCCCTGGGCGAGCGGCGAGAAGCAGATGCAGCCGACGCCGAGGTCGCCGAGCGTATCCAGGAGTTCCGTCTCGATCCAACGATTGAGGAGCGAGTACGACGGCTGGTGGATGAGGAGGCGCACGCCGAGGTCGCGGAGGATCGCCTCCGCCTCGCGGGTCTTCTCGGCCGAATACGACGAGATGCCGACATACAGCGCCTTCCCCTGGCTGATCGCCGCCGCGAGAGCCTCCATCGTCTCCTCGAGCGGCGTCTCGGGATCGAAGCGGTGCGAGTAGAAGATGTCGACGTGCTCGAGCCCCATGCGGCTGAGGCTCTGGTCGAGGCTTGCCAGCAGGTACTTGCGCGAGCCCCATTCGCCGTAGGGGCCGGGCCACATGTCGTACCCCGCCTTCGTCGAGATGACGAGCTCGTCGCGGTACGGCGCGAGATCGAGACGGAGCACCTCGCCGAACACCTGCTCCGCCGACCCGTAGGGCGGCCCGTAGTTGTTTGCCAGGTCGAAGTGGGTGATCCCGGAATCGAACGCGTGGCGGAGAATCGCGCGGGACGTCTCGAACGGGCGCTCGTGACCAAAGTTCTGCCAGAGGCCGAGGCTGATCGCGGGCAGTTTCAGACCGCTCGCCCCGCAGCGCCTGTACGTCATCTCCTCGTAACGGCCGGCAGCCGCGGCGTATCCCACGCTCGGAGTCATACACCCAGGAGCCGAGTTGCCTGCCGCGCCCCCGGTTTCACCGCCGGTGCCCTCGAGGGCTACCGCTCGACCACGTCGCGTGTCTGCGGGTCGAAGAAGTAGAGGCGGCTCGTGTCGACGGCGAGTTCGGCAGCGTGGCCGATCGCGATGCGGGTGCGAGGACTGACGCGTGCACACATCCGCGTGCGCCGAAAGCGTCGCCGTTGCCCCCGAGATGGACGGATGCGTCCTCGCCGACCTCCGCCGAGGCCGCCCTCGGAACAACGCCCGCCGCCGTGGTGCCCACCGGCGGCGTCGGCGTTTCATGCTCTTCGGCTCGCAGCGAGACCGAGCTGCTCGCGGTCCGGCACGCGCTTCCCGTCGTCGACCGCGACGACGGCCAGACGTGGCACGAGAGCTTCGGGCTCGGAGCTTGGCTCGCCGGCGGACAAGGGCGCACGGGCCAAGCTCGCGCACGACGGTCGCGACGTCGGCTACGCGCCTGCGTCACCGCGCACCGCGAATGGCACATTGCAGATGTCGTGATCGAAGACGACAACCCGCTCCCCCTTCGCTACGTCCGCGCCGGCCAACCAGTCTCGATCGACGCGCGCAGCGTCAAGCGGACGGACAACGACGACCTCCGAATCAGACGACACCGTCTCGTGCAGCGTCAATCGATTGCGATCCTCGGCTCCGGTGAACTGCCGGTCTACACGGATGCGAAGATCGCGCGCATTCGGGAGTTGGCGGTTCGGGCGCACGAGCTGGAGGGCGAAGTCATCACGACCAACGGCACCCTTCGGCGCGAGGGCATCGGTCAAGTGCCCGCCATCCGGTGACAGAGCGGGGCGGCGGATGTGGCGTGCCGTCGGGAAACCTCGTCCGCCGCCCCATGCAACGGTGCCCGCCGCCCTCAGCCGACCGTCGGGCACGTCTGGGTCAACGCGAGTGCGGAGTTGTCCTTGGTATCCGCTGATGCGGTCTTGAGGCGAGGCAGCCTGACCGCCGAGTTATTCGGGACGCGGCCGTTACGATTCGCTTCGACCATCGGCAAGGAGAAGAAGTGAACAGGATCATGAGCCGCGCCACGATCGTTTCGGTCTTCGCAGCTTCAGTCGTAGCCCTTGGGATTCCCGCCCAGGCACCGGCGTCGGCACATGCAACTCACAGAGCCGCGCTCGTGACGAGGATCAACGTCACAGCCAAGAACTTCAAGTTCATCCTCAGCAAGCAAACCGCGAAGCGAGGCATCGTGATCTTCAAGGTCACGAACATCGGCTCAGTCCAACACGACTTCAGCATCAAGGGACGCAGTACGAGGAAGCTCTCGCACGGCCAGTCGGCGACCCTGCGGGTTACCTTCCTGCGCAAGGGCCACTATCCGTACAAATGCACAGTCGACAGCCACGCCTCGTTCGGCATGAAGGGCGTCTTCACGATCACCTAGGCAACGCTGGCGGTTTTGGTGGGCCGAATCCGTCCTGACCCCCGCAGGAGGATGGCTCCGGCCTCGTGACGATTATGAACTTACGGGGACCAATCAACTCGGATGAGCGGCGATTGGTCGCCGAATACATCGTGGAGTCGAAGGCTAAGAGCCTGATTCCGCGTACCGTGAGGCGGGAGCGACGGGACTCGAACCCGCGACCTCCGGCGTGACAGGCCGGCGTTCTAACCAACTGAACTACGCCCCCGCGGACGGCCCAGTGTAGCCGGGCCGGCGCAGCCGGGAGGCTTCGCGCCGGTTCCGTCTCTACGCTGCGGCGGTGGGGCTCAACGCCGCCGACTGGATCGCGATTGCCGTCGTCGTCCTCTCGGCGCTCGCCGGTTTGCGGCGCGGGCTCGTCCTCAGCGCGTTCTCCCTCGTTGGGCTCGCGGTCGGCGCGTACGTCGGCTCCCGGATCGCCCCGCACCTCCTGCGCGGCGGGTCGAGCTCGAGCTGGACGCCCGTCGCGGGGCTCGTCGGCGCGGTGCTCGGCGCGATGCTCCTCCAGTTCGGAGCGCTCTACGCCGGCTCGTTCGTCCGCGGCGGGCTGCGGGTGACGCCGTTGCGGCTGCTCGACTCGGCCGGCGGCCTCCTCCTCGGCGGCGCCCTCGGCGTCGCGATCGTCTGGGTCGGCGCGTCGGTCGCGCTCCTCTCGCCGGGCCAGACGCGGCTGCGGCAGGAGGTCGAGCGCTCGGCAATCGTGAAGCAGCTCGACTCGGCTCTGCCGCCGCGCACGCTCCTCAACCTGCTTGCACGCATCGATCCGTTCCCGTCGATCGTCGGCCCGAAGGCGCCGTCGCTGCCGCCGAGCAAGGGCGTCCTCCGTGACCCGTCGATCCGGGACGCCACCACGCGCGTCGTCAAGGTGCTCGGCACCGCCTGCGGTATCGGCGTCGAGGGAAGCGGCTGGTTCGCAGGGCGGAACCTCGTCGTTACGGCCGCACACGTCGTCGCCGGCGAGGAGGACACCATCGTCCGCATACAAGGCCAACCACTTCCGAGCCCGGCGGACGTCGTCCTGCTCGACATCCACAACGACATCGCCGTGCTACGCGTTCGGGGAGTCGACGAGACGCCGTTGCCGCTGGCAGATCCGCAATCCGGCGCCGCCGTGGCGATCCTCGGCTACCCGCTCGACGCGGGGCTCACGGCGACGCCTGGACGGATCGGCCTGACGGCGACGGTGCTGACGCAGGATGCGCTGGGCCACGGGCCGGTCGGGAGGACGATCACGGCCGTGGCGGGACGGGTCGAGCACGGCGACTCCGGTGGCCCGGCGGTCGACGCCGCCGGCAGGGTCGAGTCGACGATCTTCGCGGCGCGCGTCGGGTCGGCGAGCGGCTACGGCGTCCCCGCCTCGATCGTCCGCAGCGACCTCGCCCGCGCCGGGACGCAGCGCGTCGCGGCCGGCGCCTGCGCTCCCTAGGCCGGCTCGGGGAGGAGCTCGACGACGTCGAGCGGCCGGCGGAACGGCGCGACGACGTAGACGCCGCTCGCGACCTTGCGCGCCCCTTCGATCAGCTCCCGCCCGAGCGCGAGCCCGACGTCGCGCGCCGCGGGCCCGACGGCGCGGTACCGCTCCTGCACGTGGTTCGGCACGACGATCCCGGGCACCTCGTTATGGACGCGGACGAGCGTCTCCGTCGTCCGGATCGGCCAGACGCCGACGAGCACCGGTATCGGCCAGCCGCCCAGCCGCACCCGGAACTCGTCGAGTGCCGCCAGGTCGAACAGGATCTGCGTCATTGCGAAGCGTGCGCCTGCGGCGACCTTCCGGTGGAAGCGCTCAACCTCGAGGCCGACGTCGTCGGCCGTCGGGTTCACGGCCACGCCGGGGAAGAAGGTCGTCGGCGCGTCGATCGCCCGGCCGTGCCAGTCCTCGCCCGCGTTCAGCTTCGCGACCAGCTCGACGAGGCCGATCGAGTCGACGTCGTAGACCGCGTGAGTGCCGGGATAGTCGCCTGCCTCCGGCGGGTCGCCCGTGACCGAGAGGATGTTGCGGACGCCCTCCGCGTGCGCGCCGAGCAGGAGCGACTCGAGCCCGGCGATCGTCGTGTCGCGCGGCGTCAGGTGCGGGATCGTCTCGACGCCGGTGAAGCGCTCGATCGCGACCGACGCCATGATCCCGCTCATTCGCGCCCGCGCCCGCGGGTTGTCGTTCACGTCGAGGAACTGCGCGCGGCCGGATTCGCGGACGGCGCGCGCCGTCTCGATCAGGCCCTCGGGGTTGGCCCCGAGCGGCGGGTCGACCTGGACGGAGACCGCGAACTCGCCCTCGCGGAGCAGCCGCGCGAGCTGCGTCTCTCCCGTGGCCGGCTCGAACGGCACCGCCTGCTCGCGCTCGTGGACGAGGAAGGAGCCGGCGGGGCGGCGGTTTGCGTCGACGGCCTCGCGGATCGCCGCGACCTGGGCCGGCGTCGTGCCGCAGCAGCCGCCGATCAGCCGCGCGCCGAGCGCACGGGCCTGCGCCGCGAACTCGGAGAAGTAGGCAGGCGTCGCGTGGGGGAAGACGATCCGCTGGCCGGTCATGCTCGCCAGGCCGACGTTCGGGAGCGCGGCAAGAACGGCTCCGTCGCCGCCATTCATGCGGGCGAGCGCCGCGAGCGCCGCCGCCGGCCCGGCGCCGTGGTTGGCGCCGTAGGCGGCGAGTCCGAGTGGGCTCAGCCGTGCAGCTGCGTCCTCCGCCTTCACACCCGCCAGCGTCTCGCCGCCGGCGTCGAACGTGAGGAGCGCGACGAGCGGCAGCGCCGAGACGGAACGGATCGCCGCGATCGCGGTCTCGAGCTCGTCGAGGTCGAAGAACGTCTCGACCATGAACAGGTCGACGCCGCGGCCCTCGAGCACCCGCGCCTGCTCGGCGAACAGCTCGGCTGGGTCGAGGCCGCCCAACTCGAGGTCGCCGAGGGGCCCGATCGAGCCGGCGATGAACACGTCGCGGCCGGCGACCTCCCGCGCCTCGCGCGCGATGCGCACGGCGGCGGCGTTGATCTGCTCGGCCTCCTCGGCGAGGAACTGCCGCGCGAGCTTGGCCCGGTTCGCGCCGAAGCTGTTCGTCTCGATCAGCTCGGCGCCGGCCCGGATGAAGCCGAGGTGCACCTCCAGCACGCTCTCGGGCGCGCGGAGGTTCGCCTCCTCCGGGCAACGAAGGCCGGGCACGGCGCTCGAGAGCAGGGCACCCATGCCACCGTCGGCGACGATCGGCGTCACCTCACCGAGTCTCTCGAGGAAGCGGCTCATGCGTCGTGGACGGTGCGGCCTTCCATCCCGCCCGCGACGGTCACCAACTCGCCCGTGACGTGGCCCGAGAGCTCGTCGGACGCGAGCACGACGACCGTGCGTGCCACGTCCTCGGCCTGCGCGACCTTGCGCAGCGCCATGGTGCGGCTGAGACGAGACACGAGCTCCTCGTCGAGCTCGCCGCGCGTCATCGGCGAGTACGTCCAGCCCGGCGCGACGGCGTTCACCCGGCCGCGCGGCGCTACCCGGACGATCTCGTTCTTGAGGCTGAGGAGCAGCCCGACCTGAATCGCCGCCTTCGCGGCGGCATAGTCGGCGTGGCCGGCCTCCCCGAAGCGCCCGGCGGTCGAGCCGACGAGGACGAGGCTGCCGTGGCCACTCCGTTCGACGACGCCGAGGAATGCGCGCGCCGTGAGGAAGGTGGCCGTGAGGTTGGTGCGCAGCGTCGCCTCCCAGCGCTCGAGCGGCAGGCGCCAGACAGGCTCGTCCTCGCGCGGCCAGAAGCCCGCGACCGCCGCGCAGACGTCGACGCCGCCGAGCTCCCGCTCCGCCGCCTCGAACAGCTCGTCCACCTCGTCCTCCACGGTGAGGTCGGCCTGCAGCGCGACGCCCCCCGTCTCGCGGGCGAGCTCCTCCGCGCGGTCGCGGCTCGTGCGGTAATGGATGGCCACCCGCGCGCCCTCGGCCGCGAAGGCGCGCACGCACGCCGAACCGATCCCGCCCCCGCCGCCGGTCACGAGGACGCTCTTCCCGGCCAGTCCCGTCTCCACGGGCTGACGTTATCGTCCCGTCGTGCGCGTCCACGTGATCAGCGACATGGAGGGCGTTGCCGGAATCGTCAAGTGGCAGCAGACCTCCGGCGGCGAGAAGCTCTACGACGAAGGTCGCGTCCTCTACACCGAGGAGATCAACGCGGCCGTGCGCGGCGCGAGGGCCGCCGGCGCGACCGAGATCGTCGTCATGGACTGCCACGGGGCGGGCGGAGCCTACGACTTCAACTCGCTGCTCCCCGACCTCCTCGACCCGGACTGCGAGTACGTCGTACAGCAGGAGTGGACGGAGTACACGGCCTTCCTCGAAGCCGGCTGCGACGCGGCGCTCTTCGTCGGCATGCACGCGATGGCCGGCACTGCGGATGGCGTCCTCTCTCACACCGTCTCGGGGCAGTCATGGCAGAACCTTCGCTTCAACGGGACGCTCGTCGGCGAGACCGGGATCAACGCCGCGCTCTGCGGGAACTGGGGCGTCCCCGTCCTCCTCGTCACCGGCGACCGCGCGGTCTGCAGAGAGGGACAGGAGCTGCTCGGCGAAGGGCTCACGACGGTCGAGGTGAAGGAAGGGCTCGGCCGTTTCAGCGCGCGGATGAAGACGTCGCACCGGGCGCGCGAGCTGATCGAGGAGGGTGCACGGAAGGCGCTCGCGGACGTGTCGACCGTCGCACCCTACGACCCTGGCCGCCCGTGCGAGATCGAGATCGAGTTCACCACGCCGGACCGGCTGCAGGAGTACACCAACCGCAAGGGCGTCGAGGTGACCGGCGCAAGCTCGCTCGTCGTCCGCGGCGACGACTGGTGGTCAGCGTGGTCGAGCTTCTTCTTCTAGGCGAGCCGGCTCCACGATTCCGAAGCCCTCCACCAGGGTGAAGAAGGCACGGGCGAACGGCGAGGCCTCGCTGCGGGCGCGCACCTCGTCCCAGTCGATCTGCTCGCGCAGCGCCCGCGCGTAGCTCAGCAACTGCGCGTAGTCGGGCTCCTGTTCTGTGAGGGTCAGGAGCTTCGTCGTCATCACGTCCTCGAGCGAGAAGACGTGAATGCGCACCGAGGCCACTTCGAGTACCGGCGCCCCCTCGATCGTCTCGTCGGTGATCGGCCCGCCGGACGGCGCGAAGATGAGGTCGATGAGCGCGCCGTTGTCGTGCCACGCCTTGTACAGCCAGCCCTCCGGCGGGCGCTCGGTGCGGAGGCCGCCCATCGCCGAGAACGGCGCCGACCTCGTCCTGCACGGACACGCCCACGCGGGCTCGTTCGAGGGTTGCATCGGCGACATCCCGGTCTACAACGTCGCCGTCCACGTGACCGGCCGGAACTTCTGGATCTTCGAGCTCGACGGCAGCGGCGCGCGGCGCGGCGGCGAGGTCGTGGAGGTGCGCGAGGCCGCCTCAGTAGTTACGTTGGCGGCATGGAGGGCCGGGTTGCACGGATCTCGATCGCGCCGCTGAAGTCGCTGCACGTCGCGAACCCGCACGAGGTGGAGCTCGGGCACGCAGGGGTCGCCGGCGACCGCCGTTTCTGGCTCGTCGACGCCGACGGCAGGCTCGTCAACGACAAGCGCCGTCCGGAGCTCCTGCGCGTGCATGCCGAGTGGGACGAGGCGACGCGACGGCTTGTGCTCGCGTTTCCGGACGGCCCGAGGATCGACGGAGTTGTCGAGCCGGGCGAGCCCGTGGACGCGACGCTGTACGGGCGGCCGCATCCCTCCCGGGGCGTGCCCGGCCCGTGGCAGGAGGCGCTCTCGGAGTACGCCGGTGAGCCGCTGACCCTCCTCTGGTCCGAGCCCGGCGCGGTCGATCGCGGCATCGGCAGCGGCGCGGTGACCGTCGTCTCTTGCTCGTCGCTCGAGCAGCTCGGGGAGGAGGCGGGGGTCGCCGGCCCCGTCGACGGCCGCCGTTTCCGGATGCTGTTCGAGATCGACGGCGTCGAGCCGCACGAGGAGGACGAGTGGATCGGCCGCCGCGTGGCGATCGGCGACGCGGTCGTCGCGCCTGTCGGCAACGTGGGGCGATGCGCCGTGACGACGAAGAACCCGGACACGGGCGAGACCGACCTCGACACGCTAGGGACGCTGGCCGTGTATCGCGGTCAACGCGAAGGCCGGACGGAGCCGTTGCCGTTCGGCGTTCACGCGGCCGTCGTCCAGCCCGGCCGGGTGCGCATCGGCGACCTCGTGCGGCCCGTGCCGCTCCCAGTGTGGGCATAGCAGAGTCGCTATCCTCTGCGCATGGCGGCAAAGGCGCGCGCAGAGGCAAAGGGGCCGGTCGAGCGGCTGCACGAGCGGATCGTCGCGGGCGACCGCGGTTGGTTCTTCGCGCAGATCGCGGGCCGCGTCTCCGAGCGGCGAGCCGCGATGGGGCTCTCGCAGCGCGAGCTCGCGGAGCTCTGCGGCACGACGCAGTCGGCGATCGCCCGGCTCGAGCGGGGCGGGCGCCCGCCGCGCATCGACACGCTGCTACGCATCGCGGAAGCGCTCGACTGCGAGCTCGTCGTCGAGCTCGAGCCCCGCAGCTGATCGTCGTCTCCGTCGCTGGCGACTCGATCTCGGCCGGCTCGCCGCTGTGGGATCCGGATCCGGCCGTCCGCGCGCGGATCGCGGTTCCCGACGAGCGGAGCCAGTGGCAGTGGTGGGCGTCGCAGGCGGACCCGCGGCTCGAGTTCCGGACGACCGCGGTCTACGGCGAGCGCACCGACGAGATCGCGCGGCGGCTCGACCTCGTCCTGACCGGCGCCGACGTCCTCGTCGTCCAGGGCGGCATCAACGACGTCGTGCAGCGGCGGCCGGTCGAGGAAGCCGCGGGGAACATCGAGACGATGCTCGTCCGCGGCGGCGCCGCCGGGCTCGAGCTCGCCGTCGCCGACGTGCTCCCGTGGAACAACGGAGACGAGCGGGCGGCCGCCGCCATCGGGCGCCTGAACGCGCTGATCCGGGATCTCGCTGCAACCGCGGGCGCAACGCTCCTCCCGTTCCACGACACGCTGGCGGATCCCGCGAACCCGCTCCGGATGCGGGATGGGCTGACCGACGACGGCGATCATCCGTCGATAGATGGCCACCGCCTGCTCGGCGAGCGTGCCTTTGGGCTTCCCAAGTAACAGTCTGTTACTTAGTTAGACAGGGCCGCTTCAGACGTCGAGCTCCAACCCGTCATAGGCGCGCTCGACGCCATCGGGGAGCGGGAGCTCGTCCGGTCGGTGAATGATCACGAGCCGGCGTGCGCCAGACGTCTCGTGCGCCTCCAGCGCCTCGTCCCACGTGAGATGACCGCGGATTCCCTGCTCGGG
>DASYOZ010000127.1:0-2451 GCA_036007185.1 Gaiellaceae bacterium
AACGCGGCCGTCTGGAGCGACATCTTCCTCGGCAACGCCGACGAGATCGCGTCGGCGCTCGTCGGGCTCCGCGGCTTACTCGACGAGCTCGAACAGGCACTCCGGAGAGGCGACCGCGCCTCGCTCGAGGCGTCCATCGCCACGGCGGCGGCGGCGCGTGAGCGGCTGGAGTCGTTCGCCTACGACACCGAGCCGGCGCAGCTGAATCGGATCCGCGTCCGCGTCCCCGACCGGCCGGGCGTGCTGGCCCGGATCACGCAGATCCTCGGCGCCGCGCAGATCAACCTCGAAGACTTCGAGCTCCGTCACGTGTCGCCGGAGTACGGCGGCGTGCTCGTCCTCCTCGTCGCAGGCGCCGACAACGCCGAGAGAGCCCGCGAGCTCCTCCGCCGGGAAGGATTCGCTGCAGCCTAGGAACGACCGGTGGCAGCCACCGCACAGAAGTGTGACGAAAAAATCCCGCTACGCAAGCCGGGCCGACACACCCGCGCGAGGAAGTCGCGACGCCTACGTATCGGTGGCTGCCACCGGTCGTACCGCCGTCTAGAGCGCGGCGACGCCCTCCTCCGCCTCGGTGACGCAGCGGTCGAACTCCGCGAAGGCGTGCGCCCACGTCTGCGGGTCGCGGAGGTCGACGCCGAGCGGGGCCAGCAGGTCCTGCGGCGAGCGGGAGGCGCCGCTCGCGAGGAACTCGAGATAGGCGGGCGCGAACCGCTCAGGATCCTCCCGGTAGCGCGCCAGAAGCGAGAACGCGACGAGGTGCGCGAACGCATAGGCGTACGTGTAGAAGCGGACGTGGATGAAGTGCGGGATGTACGACCAGCCGAGCCGGTAGCCGTGAGGCAGCTCGAGCGAGTCGGCGTAGTAGCGCGCGTTCTCCTCGATCCACATCTCCGCGAGCCGGTCACGGGTCAGCGCCTTTCCCTCGCCGCGGACGGCGTACGCCCGTTGCTCGAAACGCGCCATCATCGTCTGGCGGAAGATCGAGGCCATCGCGCTCTCGGCGCGGTCCGCGAGAAGCATCACGCGCGTCGCCGTGTCCTCCTCCAGGTCGATCAGCCGCTCGACCGCGAGCAGCTGCGCGAACGTCGACGGCACCTCGGCCAGCGCCAGGCCCGTGTGGTACGAGCGGTACGTCTGCCGCTCGAGCGAGAGCGTCCCGTGCACCGCATGGCCGAACTCGTGCGCGAGGGTGACGACGTCGCGGAGTTGGTCGGTGTAGTTGAGGAGCACGTACGGGAGCACGGTCTTCGAGACGGAGTTGCAGTACGCGCCGCCGACCTTGCCGGGGCGCGGCTCCGCATCGACGTGCGAGCGGTCGAGGCAGGTTCGGAAGATGTCGCCCAGGCGCGGCTCGAAGTCGCGCAGCGAGTCCTCGACCATCCCGATCGCCTCCGGCCACTCGACGCGGCGGTCGCTGCCAACCGGCGCGTACTGGTCGGCGAGCTGGAGCCGGTCGAGCCCGAGCACGCCGGCCTTGCGGACGAACCAGCGGCGGCCGACAGGATGGTGTTCCTCGACGGCGGCCATCATCGCCTCGACGACCGCGCCGTCAAGCTCGTTGCGTTGGTTCGTCGGCCACATCACGTCTGGGATCCCGCGTAGTCGGTCGAGGGAGAGCCGGTCGCCGACAAGCGCGTCGTAGCAGGCAGCCTGCACGTCCGCCACACGCTCCAACGCCTCGTAGAGCACGTCGAGGGCCGCGAGCCGGAGCTCGCGGTCGGGGTGGTGGACATAGGAGAGCAGGCGGTCGATCGTGTGCGGCTCGGGGCCGTCGCCGCCGTCGAACTCGACCGTCAGCACCGCGAGCTCGCGTCCGTGCAGCGACTCCCAGGCCGAGATCGCCGGGCGGCGGGCGTTGAGCGCCTGCTCCTCCCCCTCCGGGAGGACGAACGGCTTCTCCTCCCGCGACACCCGCAGCCGGTGCACGTACGGCTCGAGCTCCGCGGCTTCGAGCAGCGCGTCCGCCTCGGCATCGTCGAGCGCCAGCCACTCGAGCTCGACGAAGAGCAGGAGGCTCTCGAGGTCGGAGGCCCGGTCACGCGCGAGCGTCACCAGGTCGTTCGTCTCGGGATCCGTCGCCTCGGTGTGCTCGCGGGCCGTCGCGTAAAAATGGACGCGGGAGATGTCCTGCGCGAACTCGTCGAGCTCGTCGAGCAGGTCCCGCAGCGCCGGCGCGCCGGCCCGACCGACCGTGCCGCGCCGCCGCTCCGCGAAGTCGCGTGAGCGGGCCAGCAGCTCGTCCCACTCCAGGCGCGCCCGCTCCGCGTCCGGTTCGAGATCGCCGAGATCCCAGCGGACTCCGGTGGCGCTGAGGGAGGAGCTGACGGCCACGGCCGGAGAGCGTATAGCTCCCTCCACCGCGATGCCATACTTCCGCCGGGTGTCCCGCCGGCTGTACTGGATCGTCCTGGGGATCGCGCTCCTCGTCGGCGTGGGCGCCGGCGCCGC
>DASYOZ010000128.1:0-15172 GCA_036007185.1 Gaiellaceae bacterium
ATCGCGACCGACCGCTCCCGCTCGAGCGCGACGCGCTGGTACAGCTCGGCGTTCGAGAGCGCAGCCGACGTGCTGGCTGCCACGGCGAGCAGCGCCTCGATCTCCTCCTCGCGCCACTCGCGCGGCACGGAGGCGTAGACGGCGAGCACGCCCACGGTCGTTCCCTCCGGACCGCCGACCGGTACGCCGAGGAAGGCTGTGTGGCCGGCCTGCAGCAGCGGATCGAGGCCGCGCAGGCGCTCGTCCTCCCCGGCCTGCGGGAGGACGACGGGCGCGCCCGACTGGACGACGTCGCCCGATAGCCAGCCCCCTGCCGGGCTGCGGGAGCCGAGCGTCTCCTCGGCGCCCACCCCGTCGGCGGCGGTCACGACGAGCTCCTCCCCCTCGAGCAGACGGAAGGCTGCGGCGTCGGCGTTGACGAGCGCCGGCGCCTGCTGGACGACCTCGTCGAGCACCGCCGCCGGGTCGAGCTCGCTCGTGAGCAGCCGGCCGGTGCGCGTCAGCTGCTGCGCGAGGGCACGGGCGCCGCGCTCTGCCTCGAACAGCTCGCTCCGCTCGAGGGCTCCGCGCGTCGCGTCGGCGAGGTGGCGCGCGAGCTCGAGATCGTCGTCGCTGAAGGAGCGCTCCTCCGCGAAGAAGATGAGCACGAGGCCGCGCGCTGCGTCGCGTGGTGCGTCCACCGGTACTGAGATGAGCGACCGGTAGCGATTCGTACCAGCGGCGCCGCGCAGGTCAGGCAGCAGCCGCTCGTCGTCCGCGATCGAGGAAGAGACGAGGACCCGTCCCTCGAGGGCAGCACGGAAGAGCGGGCTCTGACCACCCCAGGCTCGCTCGGCGAGGATCTCGCGCAAGTCGGCCGGAAGCTCGTACGCGCCTACCGCCTCGAGCCGTCCGCCGGAGGGCACAAGCACCGCCGCCGAGCTTCCTCCGAGCGCTTCGGCAGCAGCCTGCGCGACGGCCTCGAGCGTGGCCGCGCGCGACAGAGACTGCCCGAGCACCGACGCGATCCGGTAGAAGCCGCGCTGAATGCGCGCCTGGCGCGCGCTCTGCGTGAACATCTCGGCGTTCCGCAACGCGAGCGACGCGAGGTTCGCGAACGCCTCCAGGACGTTCGCGTCGCGTTCCGCGAAGCGGCGACCCTCGCGGCGGCCGACGCCGAGGACTCCACGCACCTCATCGCTCCAGACCATCGGAGAGGTGATCACGTCCGTGAACCCGTCGTAGGCCGGATGGGGCACCGGCGCCGCGATCTCGCCGTAGGCGCTCTCGATCAGCGGCCGGCCCTCGCGCACGGCCGCGCCCGCGAGTCCCTGCGCCGCCGGGAACTCGAAGCCCAGCAGGGACCGGTCGAAGCCGTGTACCGCGACGCAGCGGAAGAGGCCGCGCTCGCGGTCGAAGAGGTAGCAGTCCGCTGCGTCGGCGTCGAGCAGCTGCGCGAGCTGATCGGCGAGCCTCTGCAGGACGACCGCCAGGTCGAGCTCGCTGCTGAGGACATGCGCGGCGCGCAGCAGGGCGCCCTGCTGCGCCAGGCGCTCCTCGTTCTCCTCGAGCAGACGGGCGAGCCGTAGCGCGAGCCCAATCTCCGCGGCGACCGCCTCGAGCAGGGCGAGATCGCTCTTGCTCCACGCCCGGCCCTGCGGGCGGTACACGCTGACGAAGCCGGCCGGCCGCTCGAAAGCGAGAACCGGGACGGCCACCGCCTCCAGCGCGTCGAGCATCCCCATCGCCGGCTGCTGTTCCTCGGCTGCGTGCTCGAGCAGCTCGAGCTCCGGCGTCTCCTCTCCGAACGGCTCGAGGGACGGGTCATGCCACTCGGCACCGACGTGCAAGCCGTGCGGGAGCTCGCCGATCCGGACGAGGCAGCGCGAGGCGTCGAGAGCGCGTGCCGTCGCCTCGGCTGCGCCGGCGAGCGCGGCCGGGAGATCGAGCTCGCTCCGGAGTTGGCGTGCGATCGAGGCGAGCAGCCGTTCGCGCTGCAGCGCCTCCTCGAGCGCGAGGCTCGTCCGCAGCCGCTCGAGCGCGACGGCCGCCTCCGCGGCGAGCGTCTGCATCACCGCGAGATCCTCGTTCGAGAAGACCCGCGGCTCGTCGAGCGTCGCAACCGAGATCACCGCGGTCACCCGCTCCTCTACGAGCAGCGGGACGAACGCGGCGCTCTTCGCTCCCACCGCGGAGACGAGGCGGCGGCTGACGACGCCGGAGGCCTCCGTGTCGTAGACGGTGAGGGCCGTCGCCTCGAAGACCGCGCTCGCGATCCCCGATGGCTCGCGCTCGAGGTCGAGGCGCAGCTCGCGCCACCAGTCGAGGTCCTCCCCGAGCGAGCGGGCGAGACACCCGGACGCCTCGCGCCCATCGTCGGAGACGAAGGTGAGAGCGACGAAGCCGACGTCGAAAAGCGCTGCGAGCTCATCGAGCAACGTCCGCGCGACGCCCTCGACGTCCGCGCTCCGTGCGAGCTCGTCGGCGACGCGGCTGATGCTCTCGAGCTCCCGGCCGGCCGAACCGCGGGGGTTGCGCGCGCCGGCACGGCGGCGAATCGCAGGTAGGAGCGCCACTGCGGCCGCAGCGCGGCCGAGTGCGCGAACGGTCGTGGGCTCGATTGCGATCCTCACTGGGGCGACAGATTGTACGGAGCGCGGTACAGCGGGGCCAAAACCGCGCCCGGACGTGGAAAAGCCCGCCGCTCGGGGGGTCGTTGCGGCGGGCTCTCCCGATTGCTCCCCGCGAGCGTCAGAGACGCCGCGGTTCGCATCGCCCAGTGACAGGGAGCCTAGAAATCGTTCCCATCGCTGACAATGGGCCGTCCGGCCCATCTTTGCAACGCAGATGCAGCGGAGTACGTCCCAGCCGGCCCGTGCTTCTCACGAAGCGCTAACCGGTCACGGCTATGGTGGCCGCGGTGGTGAAGCGCCTTCTCCTCGCCTCGCCGCGAGGCTACTGCGCCGGAGTCGAACGGGCGGTCGAGACTGTCGAGCGGGCTCTCGCGCTCTACGGGCGCCCCGTCTACGTCCGGAAGCAGATCGTCCACAACTCCCATGTCGTGGAGGACCTGCGGGCTCGCGGAGCCGTCTTCGTCGACGCGCTAGCGGACGTGCCCGAGGGAGCGACCGTCGTCTTCTCCGCCCACGGCATCGCTCCGGCCGTGCGCCGGGAGGCGGACGAGCTGCGCCTGACGACGATCGACGCCACCTGCCCGCTCGTCACCAAGGTGCACGCGCAGGCGCGCCGCTACGCGGAGGCCGGGTACTCGATCGTCCTGATCGGACACGCGGGGCACGAGGAGGTCGAGGGAACGCTCGGCGAGGCGCCGGATGCGATCGTTCTCGTCCAGTCCACCGAGGACGCGAAGCACGTCTCGCTCCCGGAGGACCGCCCGCTTGCGTACGTCACCCAGACGACACTCTCGGTCGACGAGACGAACGAGATCGTCGCGGTCCTACGCCGCCGCTTCCCTCACATCGAAGGGCCCGCTCGCGAGGACATCTGTTACGCGACCTCGAACCGCCAGTGGGCGGTGAAGGAGCTCATGCGCGAGGTCGATCTGCTGCTCGTCGTCGGCTCGCCGAACTCGTCGAACTCGCAGCGGCTCGTCGACGTCGCCCGCGCAGACGGGACTCCCGCCCATCTCGTCGACGACCTGCGAGGGATCGACGCGAGTTGGCTCGAGGGCTGCGAGACCGTCGGCCTCACCTCCGGCGCATCGGCGCCGGAGCGGCTCGTGGCCGACGTCTGCGCCTGGTTCACGGCCCGCGGCGCCGAGGTGAGCGAGCAAGCGCCGGTGCACGAGGACGTGAGCTTCAAGCTTCCCGTCGAGCTCCGGCGCGCCGAATCCGGGCGAAGAGCTGCGCTCTCCGCCCGGTAGCGAAGGAACTCCGCCAACGGGAGAGCGCGGTCTCCCGTTGGCTCCGTGCTGAGAGCACAAGGGGCTGACGCAGGATTCAGGCCGCGCTTCCGTCGCGAGCGGACGGGCCTACGCGCGTCCGCTCGCTACTTCGGCGGCGTCGTAACGTGCCGTTACGCCACCGCCCCTGCCGAGGTCAAGGCTCGAAACGCCTGAACCAGAACCAGGCCAAAAGGCCAGCGAGCGAAAGCGCCAGCTTCGCGAGCTAGCTCTTCAGCAGCTCCAACTCGGCGCCGGCGGCGCGGATCTCGGTCGCGAGCACCTCGCGGGCGATCCAGTCGCCGTGGCGGTCGACGAGCTCACGTTGCGACGCGGGGACCGTGAGGACGATCCGATCGGTCAGGTCGAAGCCGCGTTCCTTGCGCAGAGAGTTGACGCGGTGGATGAGCTCGTACGCCTCGCCCTCGAGCGCGAGCTCGTCGTCGAGGCCGAGGTCGAGCGCGACCGTCACGCCGTCGCCCGATGCAACCGCCCAGCCTTCGCGGCCGCCCCGCTCGACGAGCACCTCGCCCGACTCCAGCTCGTGGCCCAACACGCGGAAGCGGCCGTCCGCCAGCTCCTCGAACTCGCCGGCCGCCAGCGCCGCCCGCACGCCGCCCAGCTCCTTGCCGAGCTTCGGGCCGAGCACCGGCAGGTTCGGCTTCACGCGCAGCTCGACCGCCTCGACGGGGCCGAGCTCGACGCCCTTCACCCGCAGCTCGTCCGCCACCTCTTCGAGATGGCCGTCGACGTCCGCGCCCTCGACCACGAGCCGGCGCAGCGGCTGCCGCAGCCTGATGCCCGAGCTCGAGCGAGCCTGCCGCCCGAGCTCCACGACGCGCCGCACCGCAGCGATCTCGTCGAGCAGCGGCCGATCGGGCTCAGGCACCTCCGGCCAGCCCGCGAGGTGCACCGACTCCGGGCCGTCGAGGACGAGCGTCCGCCACAGCTGGTCGCTGACGAAGGGGAGGATCGGCGCAAGCACGCGTAGTGCCTGGACGAGCGCGTACCAGAGGGCCCGCAGCGCCGCCTCGTCCTCGGCCCAGAAACGGCGGCGCGAGCGGCGGATGTACCAGTTCGAAAGGTCGTCGTAGTACGCCTCGAACTCGCGCATCACGGCGACCGTCTCGTAGCTCTCGTAGGCGGCCCCCACAGCGTGGACGAAGGCGTGCGTTCGCTCGACGAGCCAGCGGTCGAGCGGCGTGCCGAGGTCGACAGGCTCCAGCTCCGACCAGGAGGGCCGGAACGCCTGCACGTTTGCGTAGTCGACGAAGAACTTGACGGAGTTCCAGAAGGTGAGGAAGCGCCGTTTCACCTCCTCCGCCATGCCGTAGCCGAAGCGCAGCGGCTGGCTCGGCGGCTGGCTGCAGTAGAGCCAGCGCATCACGTCGGCGCCCATCCGCTCGAGCGCGTCATCAAGCTCGATCGCGTTGCCCCACGACTTGTGCATCTCGCGGCCGTCCTCGTCGTAGACCTTCTCGTAGGTCAGGACGCGCCGGTACGGCTGCCGCCCGTCAAGCGTGATCGCCATGAAGCACTGGGAGTAGAACCAGAGCCGGATCTGCTCCCGCATCTCCGAGACCCAGTCGGCCGGGAACCACTTCTCCCAGTAGACGTTGTCGGGCAGGTCGGCGCCGGAGATCCCCCGTGAGGCGCCGGTCGCGTAGCCGCCGGGGATCCACTCGGGATTGCGCCAGCCGAGCGTCGAGAAGTGGACAATGCCGGCGTCGAGCCAGGCGTCGCCGACCTCCGTGATCCGCTCGACCTCGCGCTCGCACGCCTCGCAGCGGACGCGAACGCCGTCGATCCACGGCCGGTGCAGCTCCTCGAGCTGCTCGAGCCCCGAGACGGCGCGCTCCTCGAGCTCCGCCCGCGAGCCGATCACGTTCAGGTGCCCGCACTCGCACTCGTAGAACGGGAGCGGCAGGCCGAAGTAGCGGCGGCGAGAGATGTTCCAATCGCCCATGTTGCGCAGCCAGTCGTCCATCCGCTTCTTGTACTGCGGTGGCGTCCACTCCACCTTCGCGTTGCCGTCGAGCATCGGCTGCCGGATCTCGTCGGCGGAGATGAACCAGTCGTCGACGACGCGGAAGACGAGCGGCGTCGAGCAGCGCCAGCAGACCGGGTAGCGGTGGACGATCGAGGTCGCCTCGACGAGCACGCCGCGCTCGCGCAGCGACTCGATCACCGGCACGACGACCTCCTCCGTTGTCGAGCCCTCGAGCTCGCCGTAACCGGGCAGCATCCGCCCCGCCTCGTCGATCGGAGCGAGCACCGGCAGCTCGTGGACGCGCGAGAGCTCGAAGTCCTCGGCGCCGGCGCCAGGCGCGATGTGGACGATGCCCGTGCCCTCGTCGAGCGACACCTCCTTCCACGGGATCACGCGATGGATGACGCCGTCCTGGGCGGTGAAATCGTCGAATGGCCCGTCATACTCGAGCCCGAGGAGCTCGGCGCCGAGGACGCGCTGGTCGAAATGCTCTTCTGGGTAGCGCTCGACCGCGACCCACTCGCCCGCGTCGTTGCGCCCGTACTCGGCATCCGGCTTCACCGCCGCGGCAACGTTCGCCGGCAGCGTCCATGGCGTGGTCGTCCAGATCACGAGCGACTCCCCTTCCCGGCCGCGCAGCGGGAAGCGTACGAAGAGCGACGGGTGCTCGAGCTCCGCGTAGTTCTCCTCGCCGGCCTGCTCGTGCTTCGAGAGCGAGGTTCCGCAGCGGGGACACCACTGCGTCGCGCGGTGCCCCTTGTACAGCCAGCCGCGCTTGTGGACGGTCGCGAGGAAGCGCCAGATGTACTCGATGTTGGTGTCCGAGAAGGTGAAGTAGTCGTTGCCCCAGTCCATCCACATGCCGAGCCGCTTCGACTGCCGGGTCATCACGTCGGCGAAATGCGCGACGCGCTCCTTGCAGCGCGCGGCGAACTCGGCGAGCCCGTACTTCTCGATCTCGCGCTTCGAGTTGAGCCCGAGCGACTTCTCGACCTCGACCTCGACGTGGAGGCCTTGCGAGTCGAAGCCGTTCTGGTAGCGGAGTTCGTGGCCGCGCTGCGCCCGGTAGCGCTGGAAGACGTCCTTCAGGGTGCGCCCGTGGCCGTGGTGGACGCCGGCAGGGTTGTTCGCCGTGATCGGCCCGTCCATGAAGGAGAAGGTCGGGCCGCCACGGTTCTGCTCGCGCAGCTTTTCGAACGTCCGCTCCGTATCCCAGCGCGCGAGCATCTCCCGTTCGAGCGCGGGATGATCGGGTTTGTCCGGCAGAGGCTGGAAGATTGGCTCCCGCATAGGGAAGGCAAGTCTAGGCCGATGCGTTCTCACTACAGGGAGCCTGGGTACAGGTCCTCCTGAACCAGCGAAATCGAAAGGAACCAATGGCAAACAACGTCACCGACGCCACCTTCGAGAGCGAGGTCCTGCAGGCGGACGAGCCCGTGCTCGTCGACTTCTGGGCGGAGTGGTGCGGGCCGTGTCACGCGGTCGCGCCCGTGCTCGAGCGCATCGCCGACGAGCACAACCTCAAGCTCGTCAAGGTGAACATCGACGAGAACCAGGATCTCGCGATGCGCTACGGGATCCAGTCGATCCCGAACATGATGCTCTTCGAGGGGGGCGCGCCGAAGGCCTCGGCCGTGGGTGCCATGCCGAAAGGCATGCTCGAGCGCCAGCTCGGCTTCGAGAGCTAGGAGGGGGCGGAACTACTCCGCCGGCTGGGCCGCTTCGCGGCCCTCGACGAACCGGAGGAAGTCCGCATGCTTGGCGAGGTATTCCTCGAGCTCTCCGAGACCCGCGCCGGCCCAGTCCTCGAGCCAGGTCTCGGAGATGTCGTCCTCGATGCAGTGAAAGCCGCGTTCACTCATCTGTGCGCATGATCGGCACGAAACCGGACAATCGCTATGGGCCGTTCGGCTCAACTTCGCGGGCGGCAGGACCTAAGACGAAACTGCGTCGAGCACGGCGTCACTGAGGGCGGGCCAGGCCTGCTTCGCCCAGTCGCCGAACCGCCGGTCGGTGAGAGCGCCGCACGCGAGGCCCGCGTCGGGGTCGACCCAGAGGAAGGTTCCGGACGCGCCGAAGTGGCCGAACGTGCGCTCCGAGTTTCCGGAGCCGGTCCAGTGGGGCGATTTAGCGTCTCGCAGCTCGAACGTCAGCCCCCAGTCGTTCGGCTCCATCCGGCCGAGCCCCGGCAGGACGCCCGACAATCCCGGAAACTGGACGCCCGTCGCCTCGGCGAGCGTCTCGGCCGCGACGAGCGTCGGCTGGAGGAGCTCCCGACCCAGCGACAGGAGGTCGTCGAGGGGCCCGCGGTACCCGTGGGCCGGCGAGCCGGCGAGGCTGCCCGCCAGTCCGAGCGGCTGGATCACGGCGGCGGCGAAGTAGTCGGCGAACGGCATCGCGGCCCGCTCCTCGAGAAGACGGGCCGCGAGCTCGATGCCGGTGTTCGAGTAGATGCGGCGGAGGCCGGGCTCGGCGATCGGCTGCTCCCCGTCGAGCGGCAAGCCGGAGGCATGCGAGAGCAGGTGCCGCAGCGTCGCGCCCGGCGGGCCTGCCGGCTCGTCGAGGTCCACCGTTCCTTCCTCGAGCGCGACCAGAAGCGCGAGGCCCGTGAGGAGCTTCGTGACCGAGGCCCAGGGCAGCTCGGCGTTTCGCGGGCCGTGCGTCGCGACGACGCCGTCCCCGCGCGCCACCCCGGCGGCGGCCACGCCCGCGCCCCAGCCGTCGATCGCGCGCAGCGCCTCCACCCGGTCGAGTGTAGGCTCGCCGCGCCATGAGGCTCGCGATCCTCAGCGGCCTCTACGTAGCCGTCGTCCTCTCGGCGCAGATCGGCGCGAACAAGATCATCCGCCTGCCGTTCACGCACCTCGCCGCGCCCGGCGGCGTCTATTCGATCGGCGTCGCGCTCGCGCTCGTCCAACTCGCGCACTACACGGGCGCGAGCCGGCGTGACGGGGCAGTCAATGCGCAGCTCCTGATCGGGCTCGGCTTCGTCGGCTCCGCGTTCTTCGCGGGTTACATCGCGCTCGTCGTCCATTCCCAACCGGCCTTCCCGAGCCAGGAGTTCGACCGTGCGGTCGGCTCGACGTGGCGCATCGTCGGCGCCAGCCTCGTGGCCTTCATCGCCTCGGAGACGGTGGACAACCTCGTCGGCGCGCCGCTCCGCGGACGCATCCACGACAGCCTGCGGGTCGTGGTCTCGGTCGGGGTCAGCGCGCCCATCGACAGCGCCGTCTTCCTCGTGCTCGCCTTCGGCACGGCCGGACTGCACTTCTTCGAGGGCCAGCTCGTCGGCAAGATCGCGTCGTCGGTCGTGATCGGCATCCCGCTCGTGATGTTGGGCCGGCGCTTTCTTCCTGCAAACAAGCGGGATATCGTCCCAACATGAGCGATTCGCTCATCCCAAGCTCGATCACCGGCAAGGGCTCGCAGTTCCCGCCCGGCGGCAGCGTGCTCGACCACGCCTTCGGCACGAGCGACCCCTACACGCTCGGGGTCGAGGAGGAGTACATGTTGCTCGACGGCGAGACCTTCGACCTCGTCCAGCACATCGACACCGTGCTCGCCGCGGTGGCGGGGCACGAGCTCGAGCCGCACATCAACCCGGAGCTGATGCAGTCGGTGCTCGAGGTGGCGACGCCCGTTTGCCACACGCCGGCCGGGGTGCAGCAGCAGCTCCTCCGCATCCGCCGCTACGTCACGGACATCGCGCGTGAGAAGGGGCTGCGCGTCGGCTCGGCGGGGACGCACCCGTTCTCGCTCTTCGAGCGGCAGCGGATCACCGCCAAGGACCGCTACCGGGCGATGGTCGACCAGATGCAGTACATCGCGCGGCGCGAGCTGATCTTCGGGTTGCACGTCCACGTCGCGGTCGACGAGCCGGAGAAGGCGATCCAGGTCGTGAACGCGCTGATCGCCCACCTGCCGGACCTCGTCGCGCTGTCGGCCAGCTCGCCGTTCTGGCGCGGCGAGCCGACAGGGCTCCGCTCGTCCCGCCACATGGTCTTCGCGGCGTTCCCGCGCTCGGGCCCTCCACCGCGCTTCCGCGACTACTCCGACTACGCGCAGGTCGTGAACCAGCTCGAGAAGACCGGCTGCATCCAGGACTACACGCACATCTGGTGGGACATCCGCCTCCACCCGCGCCTCGGCACGGTCGAGATCCGGATCTGCGACGCGGTGACGCGGCTCGAGGACGTGATCGCGATCACCGCCTACTGCCAGGCGCTCGTCAAGCACTACGCAGAGCTCGTCGAGCGCGGCGAGGAGATTCCGTCGTTCCACCGCATCCTCACGACCGAGAACAAGTGGCTCGCCGCGCGCTACGGGCTGTCCGCGCCGGTGATGGACCTCCACACGGGCCGCCGCAACCGGGTGCCGGCGGCGGCGCTCGTGCGGCGGACGCTGAAGACGCTCGGCCCGCACGCGCGCGACCTCGGCTCGGAGGAGGAGCTCGCGGGCATCGAGGAGATCCTCCGCCGCGGAAACGGCGCCGACCGGCAGCTGCACGTCTTCAGCTCGAACCGGGACATCGTCGAGGTGACGCGCGAGATCGCGGAGGCCACCGAGGTCGCGCCGGAGCCGGCCGCCGCGTAGGATCGCCGCGTGCTGGAGACCGGAGAGAGAGCGCCGCTCGAGGCCGTCGTATGGACGACGCCGCGCGAGCGAGCGAGCATCGGCGACCTCCTCCATGATCGTCCGCTGCTCCTCCTCTTTTATCTCTTCGACTGGTCCTCGACCTGAACGAGCGAGCTCGAGCTCCTGCGTGACAGGAGAGCGGAGGTGCAGGGGGTGGGAGTCGAGCCGTTTGCGATCTCGCGCGACTCGCCGTACACGCACGTCGCGTGGATGCAGGCGCTCGACCTCGACTTCCCGCTCCTCTCCGACTGGAACGCCGAGGCGACGCGCGGTTTCGGCGTCGCCTTCGAGTACAACGGGATGCGGGACGTCTCCCGGCGCAGCGCGTTCCTCGTCGACGCGAGCGGCGTCGTCCGCGGCGCCTGGGCGTACGAGCCGGCCGAGCTCCCCGACCTCGACGAGCTCCTCGCGGCAGCGCGAGCCTTGTAGTTCGCCGCCGCATTCCCTTTACTCCCCGCTATGGCCACGACTCCCCTCGCAGAGGCACCACGCCCGAGCCGCTCGTCCGCCTGGCTCACCGTCGGCGTCGCCGCGGCGGTCCTCGTGGTCGGCCTCACGTTCGCCCTGCACACCACGGATGCGCCCTCGCACTGGTTCGCGGTCTTCAAGCTGATCCACGTCGGCGTCGCCGTCTTCTGGGTCGGAGGGGGTCTCCTCCTCACCGTGCTCGCCATGCGGGCGGAGCGGGCGGGGAGCCCCGAGGAGCTCATGACGATCGCGCGCCAGGCGGTGTTCGCGGGCGAGAAGCTCTTCGCACCGGCAGGCCTCGTCGTGCTCGCGATGGGGATCACGATGGTGATCAACGACCACATCGGCTTCGGCACGACGTGGGTCGACATCGGGCTCGTCGGCTACGCCCTCAGCTTCACGACCGGCGTGGCGGTCCTAGCGCCGCAGGCGAGGAAGATCACGATGCTTTCCGAAACGGTGGGACCCACCGCGCCCGAGACGCAGGCGGCGATCGGGCGGATCCTCATCATCGCCCGCTTCGACGTGGCCGTTCTCCTGATCGTCGTGGCCGACATGCTGCTCAAGCCGTTCAGCTAGCTGAGAGCCGAGTTGACATGTGACCTTTTGGTCACGTAATATCGCGGCGTGGATGACGACCAGGTCTTCAAGGCGCTCGCCGATCCGACCCGGCGCCACCTGCTCGACCGGCTCTTCGAGCGCGACGGCCGCACGCTCACGGAGCTCGAGTCGGAGCTCGAGATGACCCGCTTCGGTGTGATGAAGCACCTCCGCGTGCTCGCGGAGGCCGGGCTCGTCGTCACGCGCCGGGAGGGCCGGGAGAAGCTCCACTACCTCAACCCGGTTCCGATCCGGCTGATCCACGACCGGTGGATCGACAAGTACACGGAGCACCGCGTCGCGGCGCTCGCGGATCTCAAGCACGAACTGGAGGACACGGCATGAGCACGATTACCGCACTGACCACGCAGGTGTACTCCGTCTTCATCCGCGCCACCCCGGAGCAGATCTGGGAGGCGATCACGAAGCCGGACTTCACCCAGCAGTACTTCTACGGCGCCCGCATCGAGATTCGAGGCGGCCGCCGCTTCTCGAACATCGGAGACATGGAGTGGGACGAGGAGGTGCTCGAGGCCGAGGCCCCGAGCCGGCTCGTCCACCGCTTCGTCGCTGCCTACGACCCCGACATGGGCGCGGAGGAGCCGAGCCGCGTGACGTGGGAGATCGAGCCCCAGGATGGCGGCATCACGAAGCTGACGGTCGTCCACGACCAACTCGAGAGCGCGCCGAAGACGGCGGAGAGCGTCGCCGGCGGCTGGATGTACATCCTCAGCGGACTGAAGACCCTGCTCGAGACGGGGAAGCCGCTCGCCGGCTGAGCCCGAATCGGAGACTCGCGGCCGCCGGAAGCGATGAGTTTCGGGCGGCCGCGTGGTCTCTGCCCCAGAGGGTCGCGCGATGCGACACTCTCGACAGTCCCGCGAACGCCGAGGAGGCACGATGCCGAAGACACTGTTGACCGTCGCAACACGCAAGGGCGCATTTCTGCTCGAGAGCGAAGACCGGCGCGACTGGACGCTGCGTGGCCCGTTCTGCGAAGCGTGGCCCGTCTACCACGCCATCTACGACCCGACCACAGGGGAGATCTACGCCGCCGCCGCGAGCGAGTGGCACGGCTCCACCATCTGGCGCAGCAGCGACCTCGGCGAGACGTGGGAGCAGTCGAGCGAGGGCCTCTCCTACGGCGACGGGGATGGGCGCAAGATCTCGAAGGTGTCGACGCTCGCGCGCGCCGGGGACCGGCTGCTCGTCGGCGTAGAGGCGCCTGGCATCTTCGAGAGCCGGGACAACGGCCAGACGTGGTCGCTCCTGTCGACCCTGTCGGGCCAGCCGGGCAGCGAGGACTGGGACGATCCCGCCAACCAGCCGCCCGGACACCTCGGGATCTCCGGCTTCGTCGCCGACGCCGACGACTCCGACAGCTTCTTCGCGATCGTGCAGGGCGTGGGCGCGTTCGAGACGCCGGACGGGGGGCAGAGCTGGACGCCGCGCAACCGCGGCCTGCGCCGCGACTGGCCGGCCGAGCACGAGGAGGTCGGCTTCTGTGTGCACAAGCTCGTCCGGTCGGCCGACCCGCAGCGCATGTACCAGCAGAACCACGTCGGCATGCACCGCTCAGACGACGGCGGCCAGTCATGGACCGAGATCACCGAGGGCCTGCCGGGCGATTTCGGCTTCGCCGCGGCCGTCCATCCTCATGACCGTGAGACGTTCTACGTCATCCCTGTCGACGGCGGGCACGGGCGGACGATGCATGAGGGCAAGGCAACGGTCTGGCGCACGCGCGATGCGGGCTCGAGCTGGGAGCCCATGCGCAACGGGCTGCCGCAGGAAGACGCGCACCTCGGCGTACTCCGCCAGGCGATGGTGATCGACACGCAGGACGTTCCCGGCGTCTACTTCGGCACGAGCACCGGCCAGGTGTTCGCGAGCGCCGACGAAGGCGACACCTGGACCGAGATCGCCAGCTACCTGCCCGCGATCTCCTCCGTCGACGTGGCGGTGCTCGACTGACGTGGTCGACCTTCGGCTCCCCGGAACCCTGACCCCGCTCTTCCCCGGGTTACCGCGCCGCGTCGAGGTCGAGGCAGGAGACGTGCTCGGCGCCATCGACGAGCTCGAGCAGCGCTGGCCGGGCCTCCGCGACCGCCTCGTCGCGGAGGGCCCGGCGCTGCGCAGCCACATCCACGTCTACGTCGACGGCGAGCGTGCGGCGCTCGACACGCCCGTGCCAGAGCGCTCGCGGCTCGATGTGATCGCCGCCATCAGCGGCGGCTAGCGCACGCGCGCGTTCCGGCCAGGAGCGCTTTCGGTCCGACAATCTCGTGTAGCAAGAACTGACGCGTACGAGATGCGCGACCGTTTAGGATCGGCCCGCTCGAAGGGGGTGTCGCCGGCACGGGTCATCCGTGACCGGTTTCGGCCTGGCACCGAAACTGCAGGACGGATCGCCTGGAGGAACATATGACGCGAGATGCACGCCGTGTACTCGTCGGCCTCCTTCTCGCCGTCGCAGCGGCCGCCGTTTTCAGTGGGTCCGCGGTGGCCAATTCGACGGGGAGCGTCACGCCCGCAGCAAGAGGCGCGCTGGATTGCAACGGGTTCAGCACGATCCAGCAGACCATCAAGGCGACGGGGGCATGTACAGACATCCGAGGCTTCCCCGGTGAGAACGCGAACACCGAGGACGGCCGCTTCTACGACAACGGCCACTACATCGGCCACGACGAGCCCGACCTGACGTTCCTGTCGAACCAACCGGGATCCGGGAACGACGTGACCTGGACGGAGACGCTCCCGCAGGATCCCGCCACGGCTCCGACCGTGGGCACCCCCGGCAGCGACGTGACGCACTGGTTCGAGCTTTCGGTGGCGCCCTGGTTCTCGATGGCGCTGTGCGACCCGTACTCGTATCCGCAGGCGGCGTGCAAGCCGATGAGCGACACCAATGCGCCGCATGGCCGCAACCAGGGCGGAGGCAGCTCATTCCTCGAGGTCCAGTTCTATCCGCCCGGCGAGGCACCGTTCTTCGACAACATCAGCTGCGACAACACACACTGGTGCGCGTCGCTGCACATCAACGACCTCGAGTGCACCGTGGGTTTCAACAAGTGCAATACGGCTTGCGAGGAGCCGACGAACTTCGCCTTCATCCAGAAGGACGGCGTTCCGACCGGCCCCGCCGGGCCACAGGTGGCGACGCTTTCCACGTTCACGCCGAACGAGAACACGCTGCTGATGAATCCCGGCGACACGATCACGGTCCACATCTTCGACGCGGCACTCGAAGGCGGTGGCCACGCGCTCGAAGTGCACATCGATGACACGACAAGCAATACGAGCGGGTTCATGCAGGCATCCGCCGCCAACGGCTACATGGCGACGAAGATCGGCAACTGCAAGGGTGTGCCGTTCAACTACGAGCCCGAGTACTCGACTGCCGCGCAGGGGAACATCGTGCCCTGGGCTGCGCTGCAGACCGACATCAGCACGCAGTTCGAGATCGGGCACTGGACGCCGTGTTCATCCCTGTCCGACCCGGCGACCGGCGGGCTGCTGGGGTTCACGGCCGGCGACCCGTTCTCCCTGACCTGCGTCGGTCCCTACGAGGCTCCGGCGGACAGCACGGCGGGGAACCC
>DASYOZ010000129.1:0-2294 GCA_036007185.1 Gaiellaceae bacterium
GGTTGCGACTGCGCGGAGCGCAGTCGCAGAGTCGTGATAGGGAGCCGGAACCGTTCCCGAAGCGGCAAGTGCCGGTACGCGAGCACCCCGTGAAGGCTCGGTGCGATCGCCGCCGCCGCTCCGTCCTCGTCGAGCACCGGCAGGGCGAGCCGCGTGCGGAGGAACGAGCCTCCTTCGCCGATCCGGTAGAGGAAGCGGAGGTACTCCGTGAAGCAGCCGAGGGCGATGTGCTGCCCGTTGTCGGGAGGAGGCTCGGGATCCCCCTCGCGCTCGGGCAAGGTCTGGACGGCGCCGCCGAGCGTCGGCCGCGCCTCGAGCACCGTCACGGCATGGCCGGCGTCGACGAGCTCGAGTGCCGCAGCGAGGCCTGCGAGACCTCCACCGACGACGGCGACCTTCAACGGAGCAGCCCCTTGGCCACGACGGCGAGCTTGCGCGGCGTCGAGAGCCGCGTCTTCTCGCCGAAGACGTCGAAGCCGCCCGCCTCGATCCGGTCCAGCGTCTCGCGGTACAGCCCCGCGAAGGTGCCGACGCAGAGAGCGCTGCGGCGGTCGAGCGAGTCGAGGAGGCGCAGCCCCTCGGCGAGGTACGCACGCGCCCGCTCCGCCTCGAAGGCCATCAGCTCGCGAAACTCCGGCGACGGAGCGAGCTCCTCTACATCGAAAGCGGCGAGCTCGTCCTGCGGCAGATAGACCCGGCCGAGCACCCGGTCCTCGTCGACGTCGCGGATGATGTTGATCAACTGGAGCGCGATCCCCAGCGTCATCGCGTGGTCCGTGTCCTCGGAGCCGTAGACCGGTACGCAGGCGAGCCCCACCGCGCCCGCGACCTTCTCGCAGTAGCCGCGCAGCTCGGCGAAATCGGCGTAGGTGGACCGGTCGATGTCCTGCAGCCCGCCGTCGACGAGCGCGGCGAGCGGCGCGTGCGGGATGCCGAAGCGCTCGCGCGCGTCGCGCAGCGCGACGAACACCGGATCCGCCGGCCCGCCGTCGAGCGCGGCGCGTAGCTCCTCGAGCCGGGCCCGCTTCTCCTCTGCCGGCAGCTCGCCGTCGGCGACGTCGTCGACCCTCCGCGCGAAGGCGTAGATGGCGGCGATCGCCTGACGCTTTTCGCGCGGCAGCACCATGATCCCGTACGCGAAGTTCTTCGCCTCGCGCCGCGTGATGCGCTCGACCTCGGCGTACGAGTCCTGCACGTTCATCGGACGAGGACGAGCGCAGCCTCGCGCGCGAGCCGCGCGCGAGACGGCCGCGGGCGGCGGCTGAAGATGTCCCAGCCGGCCGACTCGAGCGCGTCGAGCGCGGCGAGGCCGCCGCGCGCGAAGAGCGCGACCGCCCGGCCGAGCCGCCCCCCGATCTGCTCGCGGAGCACGTCTCCGGCGGCGAGGAGCTCGGCCGCGCGGCCGGCCTCGAACCGGAGCAGCGCACGTAGCTCCTCCGTCGGCCGGTCGAGCGGGGGGTCGCCGAAGGTCCGGCGGTCTTCTCCCGGGAGATACACACGCCCGAGCTCGAGGTCTCGCGGCACGTCCTGGAGGAAGTTCACGAGCTGGAGCCCGGTGCAGACGGAATCGCTCGCGGCGACCAGCTCCGAGTCGCCGAGCCGCCGGAGGACGCCGAGCACGAGCCGTCCGCACGGGTCGGCGGAGTGGACGCAGTAGTGCTTCAGCTCCGCCCACGTCTCGTACTCGCTGACGCGCTGGTCGATACGGTTTGCCTCGATCAGCCGCAGGAACGGCTCGCGCGGCAGGTCGAACTCACGGATCGTCGGCTCCACGTTCCGGAGCACCGGCCACGTCGCCTCCCCGGCGAAAGCCGCATCGACCTCCCGCTCGAGCTCGTCGAGGGCCGCGAGCCGGTCGCCCTCGTACGCATCGCCCAACTCATCGACCAGCCGGGCGTAGCAATAGAGCGACCGGATGTGCGGCCGCAGAGGGCGCGGAAAGAGGACAGAGCCGACCGGAAAGTTCTCGCCGGCGGCACGCGCTGCGATCTCGGCGAGCTCCACGCGAGCATTCTTGCTTGAATGGCCGCGCGTGCGGCAGGCGCCGCGCGCGAGCCGATGAGAAGGGGGAGGGCATCTTGTCCGACGCGCGAGCACCGGGTCCCGGGACGTTCGGAGGACGCGAGGCCGCGGTGACACGGGTCGACCGGCGGGACGGGGCAGTCGTCGTCTCGCTCGCGGGAGAGCTCGACCTCTACAACGCCGAAGAGGTGCGGAGCGCACTGCTCGACGCCTGCGCCTCGGAGCCGGGGGTGCTCGTGATCGACCTCGAGGAGGTGCGCTTCATCGACTCG
>DASYOZ010000130.1:0-13150 GCA_036007185.1 Gaiellaceae bacterium
GCCATCGGCGCGGTCACGTACGTGAAGGGCAGCCTCGCAGATGCTCCGGCGAACGGCGGTTCCGGTTTCCAGGAAAGCAATGCTTCGGTGGCGAGGTGCCCCTCGGGCACGGTCGTGATCGGCACGGCGACACACAGCAACGCGCTGGGAGTCGAGGTCAACCAGGTCGAGGTGTTCAAGACCACAACAGCGATGGACAGCGTGCGAGCCTACTTCGACAACTTCACCAATCACAACAGGCCGACCAACTACGTGATCGCCATCTGCGCCGCGGCGAGCTCGGTGAGCAATCCGTCGAATCTCGCCGGCAAGCTCGCGGCGCGCTAATCGCCGAAAGCGAGACGCTCTCTAGACTTCGGGGCCGGATGGCCACGACCGACCGCGACGAGCTGACCGGCGGCGCCGGCGAGTGGCGGCGGAGCTACGAGGCGACGCCCGAGCGCGAGGGAGAGCTCTTCTCGACCATCTCCGGTGTCGAGAACGAGCCGCTCTACTCGCCCGAGAACCTCGAGCTCGACTACGAGCGCGATCTCGGCTGGCCGGGTGCGTACCCGTTCACGCGGGGCGTCTACCCGTCGATGTATCGCGGCCGGCTCTGGACGATGCGCCAGTTCGCCGGCTTCGGGACGGCGGAGGAGACGAACTCGCGTTTCCGCTACCTCCGCGACCACGGGCAGACGGGCCTCTCGACGGCGTTCGACATGCCGACGTTGATGGGGTACGACTCGGACCACCCGCGCTCGCTCGGCGAGGTCGGGCGCGAGGGCGTCGCGATCGACTCGCTCGCCGACATGGAGAGGCTGTTCGACGGGATTCCGCTCGGCGAGGTCTCGACCTCGATGACGATCAACGGGCCGGCGGCGATGCTCCTCGCCTTCTACGCGTGCGTCGGCGAGGAGCAGGGCGTCGCGCTCGAGCAGCTGCGCGGCACCGTCCAGACGGACATCCTCAAGGAGTACATCGCGCAGAAGGAGTGGATCTTCCCGCCGGCGCCGTCGATGCGGCTCGTCGTGGACATGATCGAGTGGTGCTCGGAGCGCCTGCCGCTGATGCACCCGGTCTCGATCTCGGGCTACCACATCCGCGAGGCGGGCTCGAACGCCGCGCAGGAGCTCGCTTTCACGCTCGCCGACGGGTTCGCGTACGTCGAGGCGTGCCTCGAGCGCGGCCTCGACGTAGACGCGTTCGCGCCGCGCCTCTCCTTCTTCTTCAACGCGCACCTCGACTTCTTCGAGGAGATCGCGAAATACCGCGCCGCACGCCGGATCTGGGCGCGGCAGATGCGCGACAAGTACGGCGCGCGAGACCCGCGCTCGTGGCTGATGCGCTTCCACACACAGACGGCCGGCGTCTCGCTGACCGCGCAGCAGCCGGAGGTGAACCTGATCCGGACGGCGATCGAGGCGCTAGCGGCCGTGCTCGGCGGGACGCAGTCGCTGCACACGAACTCCTTCGACGAGGCGCTCGCGCTGCCGACCGAGCATGCGGTGCGGCTCGCGCTGCGCACGCAGCAGGTGATCGCACACGAGACGGGCGTCGTGAACACCATCGACCCGCTCGGCGGCTCCTACCACCTCGAGCAGCTCACGAACGAGCTCGAGCGGCAGGCGAACGACTACTTCGAGCGGATCGAGGAGCTCGGCGGCGTGATCCCGGCGATCGAGCAGAACTTCATGCAGCGCGAGATCGCCGAGGCGAGCTTCCGCTACCAGTCCGAGGTCGAGTGCGGCGAGCGGGTCGTCGTCGGCGTCAACCGGTACGAGCTCGAGGACGAGCAGCCGGTCGAGCTACTCCGCATCGATCCGGCGCTCGAGCAGAAACAGATCGAGCGCGTGCAGGCGGTGCGGGAACGGCGGGACTCGGCGGCTGCGGAGGCGGCGCTCGCGCGGCTGAAGGAGGACGCGGCGCACGAAGGGCGCAACCTCATGGAGCCGATCATGTCCGCCTCTCGGGCCTACGTCACGATGGGCGAGATGTGCGACGCATTGCGCGAGGTCTGGGGCACATGGCGCGAGACGCCCGTCTTCTGACGCTGAGGTAGCCTCCGCGCGATGGCAGGGAAGATCCGTGTTGTCGTCGCGAAGCCGGGCCTCGACGGGCACGACCGTGGCGCGAAGATCATCGCCCGCGCGCTCCGCGATGCCGGCATGGAGGTCATCTACACCGGCCTCCACCAGACACCCGAGCAGATCGTCGAGACGGCGATCCAGGAGGACGCGGACGCGGTCGGCATCTCGATCCTCTCCGGCGCGCACATGACCCTCGTACCGCGCATCCTCGGGCTCCTGCGCGAGAACGGCGTCGAGGACGTTGTCGTCGTGGTGGGCGGGACGATCCCCGACGACGACGCCGAGGAGCTGCGCAAGCTCGGCGTCGCGGGCGTCTTCGGCCCGGGCGCGCCGACGACGGAGATCGTCGACTTCCTGAAAGGCGCCGTCGCCGCATGAAATCCCCGGAAACGAGCGTTCGCGTCGACCGCCAGGACGCGGTCGCCGTCGTCACCATCGACCGGCAGGAGGCGCTCAACGCGCTCAACGTCGAGACGCTGACGGAACTGCGCGACCGGCTCCGCGAGCTCGCCGAGGACGAGTCGGCGCGCGTCGTCGTCCTCACCGGCGCGGGCGACCGCGCCTTCGTCGCCGGCGCCGACATCAAGTACATGGGCGGCCTCGGTCCCGGCGAGGCGAAGGAGTGGGGTGCGCTCGGCCACGAGGCTGCGCGCCTGCTCGAGGAGATGCCGAAGCCGACGATCGCGGCGATCAACGGCTTCGCGCTCGGCGGGGGCTGCGAGCTCGCGCTCGGCTGCGATCTCCGCTACGCGTCGAGCCGCGCTCGGCTCGGCCAGCCCGAGATCGACCTCGGCATCGTTCCCGGCTGGGGCGGCACGCAGCGGCTCGCGCGCATCTGCGGGCTCGGCGTGGCGAAGGAGCTGATCCTCACCGGCCGGCAGGTCGACGCCGACGAAGCGCTTCGGATCGGGCTCGTGAACGCGATCGCCGATCCGGTGCTCGAGCACGCACTGGAGGTGGCGCAGAAGCTCGCCGCCAAGAGCCCGGTGGCGCTGCGCATCGCGAAACGGCTGCTCAACCTCTCGCCGGGCGCGCTCGAGCGGGAGGCGGAGGAGTTCGGCGATCTGTTCGCGAGCGAGGACGCCAAGGAGGGCCTCGCCGCCTTCGCCGAGAAGCGCGCACCGCGCTTCGTCGGGCGCTGACGGAGAGAGGAGTCGGCGCGAGCGGGTCGTAGTCCGCGTCCATGCGCGCGCGTCTCGTCCTCCTCCTGCTGCTCGTCGCCCTCGCCGCCATGGCCGCTGCTCCGGCCGGCTTGGCCTCGGGCCGGAACCCGCAGACGGCCGGCTTGCAGGTGGCCCTGCGCGCCCAGGGTCTCTACCGCGGCGCGATCGATGCGATCTCGGGGCCGGAGACCGTCGCCGCCGTCCGCGCCTTCCAGCGAATCCACGGACTGCGCGTCACCGGCCTCGCCGACGCACGCACGCGAGCTGCGTTCGGGCCGCTCGGGCGCCCGCTCTTCGGCGCGCGGACTCTTCACCGCGGAGCGTTCGGCTGGGATGTCGCGGTGCTTCAGTTCATGCTCGTCCGCCAGGGGATCAGCGTCCCGGTGAACGCGTACTTCGACGCTCCGACGCTCCATGGCGTGCGACTCCTCCAGCACCGTCTCCACCTGCGCCGCGACGGTGTGGTCGGCCCGCACACGCTCAGCGCCATCGCCCGGCGCGAGCCCGTGCCGCTCGCCGGACACGTCGTAATCGTCGCTCGCCACAAGCACAGTTCCGGCGGGCGACGGATCCACGTCGTCGTCCACGCCGGCGACTCGCTCTCGGCACTCGCGAGGCGGTACCACACCACGGTCGCGAAGCTCGCGCGGGTCAATCATCTTGATCCGGCCCGCGTGCTCCTCATCGGGACGCGCCTCCGCGTTCCGGTCTCGCGGCACGTGACGGCGACGCGCGTCGCCTACCGCACCGAGAGCGTCGCCGCCGTCCGCTCTCTCCTCGACCACTGGGCCGCGCAGTACGGGGTCAGTGTCCACCTCGTCCGCGCGCTCGCGTGGATGGAGTCGGGGTACAACAACGCGCTCGTCTCGCCGGTCGGAGCGCGCGGCATCATGCAGCTCCTGCCGACGACGTGGCGCTTCGTCGAGACCGTCCTGATCAGGCAGCGTGTGCGCCACGATTCCAACGGCAACGTCCGCGTCGGCGTTGCCTACCTCGCACACCTGCTGCACGACTTCCACGGCAACGAGCGGCTCGCGCTCGCCGGGTGGTACCAGGGCGAGCGGGCGGTGCGGCGGCACGGCCTGTACAAGGTGAGCCACGTCTTCGTCAAGGACGTGCTCTCGCTCGCCCGGCGCATGTGAACCAGCGCGCTCGGCTGCATCACTAGCATCCCGCCGGGATGAAGATCGCCGTCTGCGTCAAGCACGTGCCCGAAGGGCCAAGCCGGATCGATCCGTCGACGAAGCGCCTCGACCGCACCGGCGAGGGCGCGCTCAACCATTTCGACGCGAACGCGGTCGAGGAGGCGCTGCGGCTAAAGGGCGACTCCGATACCGAGGTCGTGGCGGTCTCGCTCGGGCCTCAGAAAGCGCTCGACTCGCTACGCAAGGCGCTCGCGATGGGCGCCGACCGCGCAGTCCTCGTCTCCGACGAGGGCGCCGCGGGCTCCGACCTCGTCGCCACCAGCCGCCTGCTCGCCGCCGCGCTCAAGCGGGAGGAGGCGGACCTCGTCCTCTTCGGCCAGCAGGCCGCCGACGCCGACGGCGCGGTGCTCTGGGCCGCGGTCGCGGAGCGCCTGCGCCGGCCCGTCGTCTCGCAGGCGATGGAGCTCTCGGTCGACGGCGGCTCCGTCCGCGTGAAGCGGCAGACGGAGTTCGGCTACGACACGCTGGAGGCGCCGCTGCCCGCGGTCGTCGCGGTGAGCGATGCGATCAACGAGCCGCGCTACCCGTCGCTCAAGGGGATCATGGGCGCCAAAAAGAAGCCGCAGGACGTTCTCTCGATTGCCGACCTCGGCGTCGACGCGGGCGAGGCGGGCGAGGCCGGCTCGCGGACGACGGTGCTCGCGCTCGGCGACCCGCCGGCGCGCGGCGACGCGCGCAAGATCGAGGACGACGGAAACGCGGCGCAGGCGATCGTCGACTTTCTCGCGGAGAAGAGGCTCCTGTGAAAGACCGGTGGCAGCCACCGTCACTCATGCGTGACGTTTCCTGCGCGAACCGCGTGATCATGCGCCGAATCTCGTTACAAAGGCGTGCAGTGGCTGCCACCGGTCGGTGGCTCGTCTGATGGCGACGCTCGTCTTTCTCGAGCACCACGGCGCCGAGCTGCAGAAGGGCTCGCTGGGCGTCCTCTCGAAGGTCGCCTCGCTCGACGGCGACGTCGCGGCCGTGATCGCCGGTGAGGGCGCGCGGGCGCTCGCCGCCGAGGCGGGAGAGTTCGGTGCGGCGAAGGCCTGGGTCTGCGAGGACGCCGAGGTCGCTCAGCCGCTGCCGCAGCCGCGGGTCGAGGTGCTTGCCCACGTGGTCGAGGAAGGCGGCTACGACACCGTCCTCTTCGCCAACTCCGTCCTCGCGGCAGACGTCGCGGCCGGTCTTGCCGCGCGCCTCGACGCGGGCCTCAACTGGGATCTCGTCGACGTCGAGCTCCGCGACGGCGAGATCGTCGGCAAGCGGCCCGCGCTGCAGGATTCCGTCTACGTCGACGTCGGCTGGAGCGGCACGCCGCGGCTGGCGCTGTTCCGCGCCGGCTCGTTCGACGCGACGCCGGCGGGCGGCGGCGAACCGGAGATCGCGGACGTCTCGCCGTCGTATGCCGAGCACTCGACGGCGGTGCGGCTCACCGGCCACGATGCGGAGGAGTCGAGCGGCCCCTCGATCGAGGACGCCGACGTGATCGTCGCCGGCGGCCGCGGCCTCGGCTCGCCCGAGAACTTCACGCTGGCGGAGGAGCTCGCGAAGGCGCTCGGCGGAGCGGTCGGCGCGACCCGTGCCGTCGTCGACGCGGGCTGGTACCCGTACTCCGCCCAGATCGGCCAGACCGGCAAGTCCGTCTCACCGAAGCTCTACGTCGCCCTCGGCATCTCCGGTGCCATCCAGCACAAGGTCGGGATGCAGAGCTCGGGCACGATCGTCGCGATCAACAAGGACGCGAACGCGCCGATCTTCGAGTTCAGCGACCTCGGCGTCGTCGGCGACCTGCACGAGATCGTGCCGAAGCTGACCGAGCTCGTCCGCCAGCGTCGCGGATGAGTCGCCCGTCCAACTTCCCGCCGCCGTTCTCGGCGGCCGACTACGTCACCGAGCCGACCGACCCGGCCGACGAGCGGATCGAGGTCGGCGTGCTGATCGTCGGCGCGGGCCCCGCCGGCATCGCGTGCGCGATCCGGCTCGGCCAGCTGCTCGAGGAGCACCCCGACGTGGCGGAGCGGCTCGGCGAGGTGCCGGTGGCGCTGCTCGAGAAGGGCAAGCAGCCCGGCTCACACCTTCTTTCCGGCGCAGTGGTCGACCCCAGAGCGCTGCGCCGCCTGTTCGGGGAGCGCCTGCGAATGGAGGACCTGCCGTCGTTCGGCCCAGTGCCCGGGGAGTCCGTCTACCTACTGACGCGGCGTACCTCGCTCGCGATTCCGCCGCCGCCGCCGATGCGGAACCACGGCAACTGGATCTTCTCGCTGTCGCAGCTCGGTCGCTTCCTCGCGGAGCGGGCGGAGGAGGGGGGCGCGATGATCCTCCCGGAGACCGCCGCGCAGAAGCTCCTCGTCTCGCACGGACGCGTCATCGGCGTCCGCACCGGCGACAAGGGCCGCGGCCGGGAAGGCGGCGAGCTCGGCAACTTCGAGGCCGGCTCCGACCTCGTCGCCAAGGTCACCGTGCTCGCCGAGGGGACCCAGGGGCACCTCACGGGAGTGGCCCTCGACCGGTTCGGGCTGCGCGGCCAGGACCCGCAGGTGTGGGAGCTCGGGGTGAAGGAGGTCTGGAAGGTCGCGAAGCCGCTCAATCGCGTCATCCACACGATGGGCTGGCCGCTGCGGACCGGCAAGCGCTACCGCGAGTTCGGCGGCTCGTTCATCTATCCAATGGGCGAGGACATGGTCACGATCGGCCTCGTCGTCGGGCTCGACTACCGAGACGCCTCGCTGTCGGTGCACGACCTGCTGCAGGAGCTGAAGACGCACCCCCTGGTCCGGCGGATCCTGGCCGGCGGCGAGCGCGTGCAGTGGGGCGCGAAGACGATCCCGAGCGGCGGCTTCCACTCGCTGCCCCGAGAGCTGCACGCGCCGGGCCTGCTGCTCTGCGGCGACGGTGCGGGCATGGTCAACATCCCCCGCCTCAAGGGCGTCCACTACGCGATCGAGTCGGGACGGCTGGCGGCCGAGGCGGCGTTCCGGGCCCTGCAGCGCGGCGAGACGCCCGCGAGCGCGCTCTCGTCGTACGACGACGCGGTGCGCGACAGCTTCATCTGGCGCGACCTGTACGAGGTGCGGAACATGCGCCAGGTCTTCGGGCACGGCTTCTTCGTCGGCGGGGCGCTCGCCAGCGCGATGACGATGTCGAAGGGGCGCGTCGAGCTGGGGAAGCTGCCGGCCGAGCCGGACGCCGACCAGCCCCTTCTCTCCACCGACCGCGACAAGAGGTATCCGGCGGCCGACGGGAAGCTCACCTTCGACAAGCTCTCCTCGGTCTTCGCCTCGGGCAACAAGACGCGTGACGACCAGCCGAACCACATCAGGGTCGAGCGGCGCGTGCCGCGGGAGGTCGCGGAGCTCTGGGCGCACATGTGCCCGGCGCAGGTGTACGAGATCGGGACGGAGGAGGGCGACGGCACCGTCCGGGTCGAGCTCGCACCGTCGAACTGCGTCCAATGCGGCGCGATCACGGCCAAGGGCGGGCGGCTCACGCCCCCGGAGGGCGGCTCAGGCCCCGAGTACACCCTGACCTGATTTACAGGGGATTTACCACGAGAGAACGGGGGAGACTCGACAATGTGTCCATGTTCAGCAGGCGTTTCGTCCTCCTCGCAGGCGTCCTCGTGGCGCTCAACCTCGCGCTCTGGTTCGCGGCGCCCGGCCTCGCTCTTCGCAAAGCCGTCATCGAGGAGCTCTTCGGCCCCGCGATGGTCCGTGCCGAGGTGATCGAGAAGGGTGGAGCCGACTGGCGGCTCGACCGTGGCGTCATCACCTCGGTCAACAGCACACAGGTCACCCTGCGGGAAGCGGACGGTCGCGTCCAGGCGATTCCGCTCGCCGTCACGACCAAGGTGATTCGCCTCGGGCATCGCCTGCCGCTGAGCGTGCTCGCCCGGCGCTGGCATGTGCTGGTGACCTGGCCCGCCCCGAACGGCCCGGCTCAGTCTGTCGACGTCGAGCGCATCCCGCGCGGTCGGTAGGGATCGCGTGACCACCGCGCCGATGCGATGCCTATCCTGAGGCCGTGACCGCCAGGGCAACCGGGGGCGCGCTCCTCCTCGTGGAGGACGACGACTCCATCGGGCGTCTCGTCAAGCAATACCTCGAGCAGCAGGACGGCTGGCGCGTCGTCTGGCGCCGGACCGGGGAAGAGGCCCTGACCGAGCTGCGGGACCAGCCGGTTCGGGTCGTCGTCCTCGACCTCGGGCTCCCCGGTATCGATGGCTTCGAGGTCTGTCGCCGGATCCGGGCGGGCTCGAAGGTGCCGATCGTGATGTTGACCGCCCGCGACGAGGAACCGGACCGGGTCGCCGGGCTCGAGCTCGGGGCCGACGACTACGTCTCGAAGCCGTTCTCGCCGCGGGAGCTGTCCGCACGCATCAAGGCGATTCTCCGTCGCGCCGAGCGCCGGACCGAGGACGAGGTGCTCGCTGCACGCGAGGTCGTCCTGCGGCGCGACTCCCACGAGGTGACGGTCGCGGGAGCGCAGGTGGAGCTGACGAGCAAGGAGTTCGACCTTCTCGCCTGCTTCCTCGAGCATCCCGGCATCGTCCTCTCGCGCGAGCGCCTGCTCGACCTTGTCTGGGGCATGACCTATCCGGGCGGCACACGCACGGTGGACGTGCATGTCGCGCAGCTGCGGCGCAAGCTCGGGGACCCCGAGGGGATCCGTACGGTGCGCGGCGCCGGCTACAAGCTCGTCCCGGCCTGAGATGAGAGGCAGCGGCCTTCGTTCGCAGCTGTTCCGGGCGATCGGAGTCGTCGTGCTGATCTGCGTCGCGCTCACGATCGGCCTCGGCCTCGTTCTCACCAGGCGTGCCGTCGAAAAGGCGACCTTGCGCGACGTCGCGCACCAGGCGGACCTCATCGCCGCCGGGCAGCGGAACTCGGTCGCCTCCTTGAAGAGCCTGCAGCCACGCATCGAGGCGATTCTCAACCGGCAGCACGAGCTCGTCCTCGTTCGGAAGGCCGACCTGCCGGAGTGGGCGCAGGAACGGCTGGCGAACAAGGGGCGCGTCCAGGGGACGATGAACTTCGGGGACGCTCCCTACTACTTCGCGGCGCGCTCGGTGAACCCGGGTTTCCTCATCCTGCTCCGGCCGCGGAGCGCCCTCGGGTCGCTCTGGTCGCCGTACGTATGGGGTCTGCTGGTCGCGGCAGCCGCCGGCGGGTTGCTCGCGGCGCTCGCTGCGTTCCTCCTCGCTCGCCGCATCTCCCGTCCGGTCGGCAAGGTTTCTGCGGCGGTGCGTAGCCTCACGCGCGGCACCCATCCCGAGCCGGTGCCGGTCGAGGGCGCCGCCGAGATCGCCACCCTCGCCGTTGCGTTCAACGATCTCGCCGCGCAGCTCCGCCGGGCGCAGGAGGCGGAGCGGAACTTCCTCCTCTCGGTCAGCCACGAGCTGAAGACGCCGCTCACCGCGATCCGCGGCTATGCCGAGGCGGTCGAGGACGGCGCGGTCGACCCCCGCGAGGCCGCCGCGACCGTCGCCTCCGAGGCCCGGCGGCTCGAGCGGCTCGTCCACGATCTGCTCGATCTCGCGCGGATGAACCGCACCGACTTCAGCGTGCGCAACACCGAGATCGACCTCGCCGAGGTGGCAGAGGACGCCGTTCGCCGCTACCAACAGCAGGCGGAGAGCTTTGGCGTCGCCCTGCACGCGGTCGCAGACGCTGCCGCGCCGGCGATCGGCGACGCCGACCGCGTCCTCCAGGTCGTCTCGAACCTCGTCGAGAACGCTCTGCGGCTGACGCCGCCGGGCGGCGAGGTGCGTGTCGTCGCGACGCCCGGCGTGCTGCGCGTCGAGGACACCGGACCGGGTCTCGCCGAGACGGACACCGAGCGCGCCTTCGAGCGCTTCTACCTCCACGAGCGCTACGGGGTGGAGCGGCGGGTCGGCACCGGCCTGGGGCTCGCGATCGTGAAGGAGCTGACGCTCGCCATGGGCGGCAGCGTCGACGTCGAGAGCCGCCCCGGCAGGCTCACCGTCTTCACTGTGCGCCTGCGCGTCCCGGTCGCCGCCCGCGAGACGCAGCCTGCGTGAGCGTCTCCCGCGAGGACGTCGAGCGGGCGCGGACCGTCCTCGCCGGTCGGATCCACCGCACGCCGATGTTCTTCTCGGCAACGCTCGGTGTCTCACTCAAAGCGGAGCTGTTCCAGAAGACCGGCTCGTTCAAGGTCCGCGGAGCGCTGAACAAGATCGCTTCGCTCTCCCCGGAGGAGAAGGAGCGGGGGGTAATCACGGTCTCGGCCGGAAACGCGGGCCAGGCGGTCGCGTGGGCGGCACGCGAGGAGGGCGTCGACGCGCTGATTGTCACCTGGCGCACCGCGGACGCGCTCAAGCTAGCGGCGATGCGCGGCTACGGCGCGACGGTCGACACCCAGGCTGACGGGCCGACGACTGCGTTCGCTCGCATGCATGAGCTGATGACCGAGACGGGACGGACGCTCGTCCATCCGTTCGACGACCCGCTTGTGATCGCCGGTCAGGGGACGGTTGGGCTCGAGATTCTGGAGGATTGCCCGGCGCCGGACGTTGTTCTTGCGGGCGTCGGCGGCGGCGGTCTGATCAGCGGGATCGCGGTCGCGATGAAGGCGCGGAACCCGAATACGCGCGTGATCGGGGTCGAGCCGGAGGGCTCGGACGCGCTGCGCCAGGCGCTCGAGGCCGGCCACCCGGTGCCGGTCACGCCGCACACTGCGGCAGACGCGCTGACCGGGCCGTTCGCGGGCGAGAACTGCCTCGAGATCTGCCTCGAGCTCGGCGTAGAGTCGGTGCTCGTCAGCGAGGAGGAGCTATTCGAGGCGTTCCGCTGGCTGTACGCGCGGACGAAGCTTGCTTGCGAGCTCGGCGCGGCGGCCGGAACGGCGGCGTTGTTGAGCGGCAAAGTGCCCGTGCGTGCAGGGGAAACGGTCGTGTCGGTCGTCTCGGGCGGCAACGTGGCAGCCGAGCAGGCCGCTGCTATCTTGGGAGAAGCATGAAGGCCGACATCCATCCCGAGTACGTCATCACCACGGTGACGTGCTCCTGCGGAAACACGTTCCAGACCCGCTCGACGAAGCCAGAGCTGCACGTCGAGCTCTGCTCGCAGTGCCATCCGTTCTACACGGGGAAGCAGAAGCTCGTGGACACGGGCGGGCGCGTCGAGCGCTTCCGGCGCCGCCAGGAGCGCGCCGGCCAGGCCAGTCGCGGCTAGCGCTTCCGAGCTATGGCCAATGTGGGCGGACAGGCGGTCCTCGAGGGCGTGATGATGCGCGGCCCGGGCAACTGGGCCGTCGCCGTGCGTACTCCATCCGGCGAGATCGCGCAGGTCTCGCGGCCGATCGACTCGGCTATGGCGCGTCACCCGGTGTTCCGGCTGCCGGTCGTGCGCGGCGTGATCGCGCTCGGCGAGTCGCTCGCCATCGGTTTCCGCGCGCTCGCCATCTCGGCGAACTATGCGTCGCAGGAGCAAGGCGAGGACGGCGAGGTCGAGACGGAGCTCTCCCGCGGGGCGCTCATCTTCGCCTTCGCGATCGCGATCGGCTTCGCGGTGATGGTCTTCAAGGTCGGGCCGGCGCTGATCACCGACTCTCTGCCGATCCGTAGCGGCGGCTGGTTCGTGATCGTCGAAGGCCTGATCCGCGTCACGATGTTCGTGGCGTACCTCGCGCTCATCTCGCTCCTGCCCGATCTGCGCCGCGTCTTCCAGTACCACGCCGCCGAGCACAAGGCGATCAACGCGTACGAGGCGGGCGAGCCGCTCGAGCCGGAGGTCGCGCAGCGCTACTCGCTCATCCATCCGCGCTGCGGGACGGCATTCCTTCTCTGGGTGATGGTGATCGCCGTGTTCGTCTTCGCCTTCTTCGGCCGGCCGACCTGGTACTGGCTGATCGCGACCCGGATCCTCCTCCTGCCGGTGATCGCGGGGCTCGCGTACGAGCTGATCCGCTTCGCGGGCAAGCATCAGGACAACCGCGTCCTGATGGCGCTGCTTGCGCCCGGGCTCTGGCTGCAGCGGCTGACGACTCGTGAGCCGAGCCTCGACCAGCTCGAGGTCTCGATCCGCGCCCTGCGCGAGGTGCTCGATCTCGAGGGCACGGGGAAGCCCGGCGCCCAGCGCGTCGAGGTCATGGCCTGACCCGGCGTCTACCCTGACGTCGCGATGGCGACGGACTTCGACAATCTCGTTGCGGAGCTCGAGCGCAACTACGGGGAGCTGCAGGCACGGCTGTCCGATCCGGCCGTCTACAACGACCACCGGGAGGCGGCGGACGTGGGCCGGCGCCTGAAGGAGCTCGAGCGGCCGCACAAGCTCGCCCAGGAGTGGGACGCCGTGCGGGACGACCTCGTCGCTGCGCGCGAGGACGCCGACCTGCGCGAGCTCGTCCCCGAGCTCGAGGAGCGCACGGGCCGGCTGGAGGAGGAGCTGCGCCTCGCTCTCGCGCCCACGGATCCGGCCGACCGCAAGGACGTGATCCTCGAGGTGCGCCAGGGCGTTGGCGGCGACGAGGCGGCGCTCTGGGCCGGCGACGTCTACCGGATGCTGGCGCGCTACGCCGAGCGGCGCGGCTTCAAGGTCGAGCAGCTCGAGGCGAGCCCGAGCGACGGCGGCGGGTACAAGGAGGTCACTTTCGCGGTCAAGGGCGACGGCGCCTACTCCGTCTTCAAGTGGGAGGGCGGCACCCATCGCGTCCAGCGCGTCCCCGAGACCGAAAGCGCCGGCCGTATCCACACGTCCACAGCGACCGTCGC
>DASYOZ010000131.1:0-7004 GCA_036007185.1 Gaiellaceae bacterium
TCGCTTCCGTGGCGCTCGGCCTCGACGTCGAGGTTCTCGCCGAGCAGCAGCGGCTCGCGCGTCTCCATCACGTGCTTCTCGAAGCCGCCCGGTGGGGTCGGCTCCGCCTGCAGTCTCTCACCGCGTTCGATGATGTACGGCTGATGTATTAGCCCCGTCGCCTCGTCGAGCGTTCGGATCGAGACGACCTGCGCGTCGAAGATCTCCTGGATCCTGTCGCCGACGGCGTCGTAGATCGCCTGCGTGTCGAGCTCGCCTGCGATCGCGTCCTGCACGCTGTTGATCAGCGCGAGCTCGGCGTTCCGCTGCCGCGTCTCGTGCACGAGCCGCGCGTTCTCGAGCGCCACGCTGAGGCTGCCCGCAAGCGTTTCCAGGAGCTGCTGGTCGGACTCGCCGAATGCGTGCTCGCGATCGCTGTTCTGGAGGGAGATCGCGCCGGTGGCTTTGCCACCGGTGACGAGGGGGACGAACAGAGCCGACTTCGGCCATTCGCCGGCCGTAATCTCGCTTCCGTGGCGCTCGGCCTCGACGTCGAGGTTCTCGCCGAGCAGCAGCGGCTCGCGCGTCTCCATCACGTGCTTCTCGAAGCCGCCCGGTGGGGTCGGCTCCGCCTGCAGTCTCTCACCGCGTTCGATGATGTAGGGGTAGTGCGTGAGCCCCGTCGCGTCGTCGAGCGTTCGGATCGAGACGACCTGCGCGTCGAAGATCTCCCGGATCCGGTCCCCGACGGCGTCGTAGATCGCCTGCGGCTCGAGCTCGCCCGCGATCGCCTCCTGCACACCGTTGATCAATGCCAGCTCGGCGTTCCGCTGGCGCGTCTCGTGCACCAGCCGCGCATTTTCGAGCGCGACGCTGAGGCTGCCGGCGAGCGTCGTCAGCAGGCGGACGTCGCTCTCCAAGAAGGCGTTCGTTCTGTCGAGGTTCTGCAACGAGATCCGACCGCGGATGTCGTCGGCGGAGCCCAGTGGAACGATCAGCATCGAGCGCGCCGGCTCTCCCTGAGAGACCATCTGCTGCGTACCGCGCTCGGCGAACCAGGCCTCCGTGTCGTTGATGAGAACCGGAGCCCTCGTTTCGAGGAGCTCCTTTGTCGTGGGCGAGCGATCGAGGACCGTCGGCTCGTCCGGGAAGCGGACGCCTCGCTCGAGCGCGTACACGTAGCGCGTCAGCCCGGCCGCGAAGTCGAACATGGCGATGTCCACGACCTGGGCGTCGAAGATCTCCCGGATCCTGTCGCCAACCGCGTCGTAGATCGCCTGCAGCTCGAGCTCGCCCGCCAGCGCCTCCTGCACGCTGTTGATGAGCGCCAGCTCGGCGTTCCGCTGCCGCGTCTCGTGCACGAGCCGCGCGTTCTCGAGCGCGACGCTGAGACTGCCCGCGAGCGTCGTCAGCAGGCGCTGATCCGCCTCGTTGAACGCGTGCTCGCGGTCGAAGTTGTCAAGCGAGATGACGCCGCTCGCGCGCCCCCCACTGATGAGCGGGACCCAGAGAAGGGACTTCGGCATCTCGCCGGCCAGCACGAAGCTGCCATAGCGCTCGGCCTCGGCGGCAAGGTTCTCGCCGAGTAGCAGCGGTTCACGCGTCTCGAGAACGTGCTTCGTGAAGCCGCTGCCCATGAGCCTCGACTCCGGCCACAGGCGTTCGCCGCGCTCGATGAGGTACGGGAAGCTCACCATGCCGGTCGTCTCGTCGAGGATCGCGACGGCGACGCCCTGAGCGTCGAAGATCTCCTGGATCTTGTCCCCGACCACGTCGTAGATCGCCTGCATCTCGAGCTCGCCGGCCAACGCCTCCTGCACGCTGTTGATCAGCGCCAGCTCGGCATTCCGCTGCCGCGTCTCATGCACGAGCCGCGCATTTTCGAGGGCGACACTGAGGCTGGCGGCCAGCGTCTCCAGCAGACGCCGGTCCGACTCGCTGAAGGCATGCTCGCGGTCGACGTTCTGGAGCGAGATCACGCCGGTCGCCTTCCCGCCGGTCACGAGCGGAACGAACAGAACCGACCTCGGCACCTCGCCCGCCAGAATCGTGCTTCCGTACCGCTCAGCTTCAGCGTTCAGGTTCTCCGTGATCAGAATCGTGTCGCGCGTTTCCAGCACGTGTTTCGCAAAGCCGCTCGGCGGCTCCGGCTCCGCCTGCATCCGCTCGCCGCGTTCGATGATGTACGGGTAACTCAGGATCCCCGCCGCCTCGTCGAGCATCGCGATCTGTACAGCCTGCGCGTCGAAGACGTCCCGGATCCGGTCTCCGACGGCGTCATAGATCGCCTGCAGCTCGAGCTCGCCGGCAAGCGCGTCCTGCACGCTGTTGATCAGCGCGAGCTCGGCGTTCCGTTGCCGGGTCTCCTCGATGGCGCGAGCCCGCGACAGCGCCGAGCCGACGTGCTGCCCGACGAAGGTGAGCAGCTCCTTGTCCTGCTCCGTGTATCGGACATCCTTCGTGTACGACTGCACGACGAGAACGCCGATCGTGCGGCTGTCGTCCTTGAGCGGGACGCCGAGCCAGCTCGAGTCTTCGACGGTGACGCCGAGCGCCTCGATCTCGCCCTGCTCGATGAGCTCGGTATAGCGCCCGTAATCGATGAGCTGCGGTTCGCCTGTGCGGAGCACATACGCGGTCGCTCCACGCGCGTGACCGGTTCCGAACGCATCCCACTGGTTCGCGTCGGGAATGTCGTCGTCGACCGCGTCGACGTAGTAGGGCCAGCCGATCAGCTGCCGCTGCTCGTCATAGAGCGCGATGTAGAGGTTCCGCGCGTCCATGAGCTCGCCGATGACCTTGTGGATCGCGAGGTAGAACTCCTGCATGTCATGCGCGGCGCTCGCCAGCTCGGCGATGCGGTACAACGCGTCCTGCACCTTGGCAGCGCGCGAATCAGCGCCGGGCGTCATCGCACGTCGATCGGATGGTCGCCCACGACAACGAGTATCGCGCGTTCCGATGGACTCGTCTAGGCATGCTTCCTAGCCGGAGATGGCTGACGCACCCGGCGCAAACGTCCCTTTCCCGCCGATGGAGGCCGAGCTCGTGGCGGAGCTTCCGGCGGGTGGCTGGCGGTACGAGCCGAAATGGGACGGCTTCCGCGGCGTGCTCGAGAACGACGGCGGCGAGCTCGCGCTCTGGTCGCGCAACGGACGGCCGCTGCTCCGCTACTTCCCCGAGCTGCGGCCGCTCGGCGAGCTGATGCCGCCGCACTCCGCGCTCGACGGCGAGATCGTGATCGCCCGCGGCGGCGCGCTCGACTTCGACGCGATGCAGATGCGCCTCCATCCGGCCGAGAGCCGCGTGCGCAAGCTCGCGGGAGAGATCCCGGCCACTTTCGTCGCCTTCGACCTTCTCCTGTGGAAGGGCAAGAAGGTGCACGAGCGCCCGATCGAGAAGCGGCGCAAGGAGCTCGAGAAGGTCGGCGAGGGATTCGAGCTGTCGCCGGTCTCCGACGACGTCGAGCAGGGGCGAGAGTGGCTGCAGACCCTGCGCGCCGCCGGTTTCGACGGCGTCGTCGCGAAGCGCCTCGGCCTTGCGTACCTGCCCGGCTCCCGCGACGGCGTCGTCAAGGTGAAGCCGCACCGCACCGCGGACTGCGTCGTCGCCGGGATCCGCTGGAAGAAGGGCGGCCGCTCCACGATCGCGACGCTCCTGCTCGGGCTCTACGACGACGAAGGGCACCTCGACTACGTCGGCTCGGCCGCCGTCGGCGCGAAGAACCAGGCGGAGATCGCGGCGAAGGTGCTGCCCCTCGTCGACGAGAAGAGCGAGCGGCGCTTCAGCGAGCCGAACCGCTGGGGCACCGGCGCGCTCGAGGAGACGGTGCTGCAGCCGAAGCTCGTCGTCGAGGTGCGCTTCGACAAGCTCGAGAAACGGCGCTTCCGCCACGGGACGCGCCTGATCCGCTTCCGGCCGGACAAGGACCCGGGCGACTGCACGTGGCGCGAGGTGCGCCCGCCGCGCCGCGGCGACGATCTCGCCGTCGAGGACCTGCTCCGCTAGCTCGTCTTCTTCGCCCGCGAGGGCTGAACGCGCTTCGGCTCGCCGGGCATCTTGGGGAAGTTCGGCGGGTACGGCGCCTCGCCCTCGCCTTCGGCCTCCTCGCGCTCGACCCACTCGAACAGCTTGCCGAGGTCGCAGACGGCGTCATCGAGCCCCTCCTGCACGTCGCCGAGCTCGGCGAAGCGCGCCGGCATGGTCGCCATGGTGAAGTCCTCCGTCTCGAGCGAGTCGAGCTCGTCCCAGCGAAAGGGCGCCGAGACGGTCGCGTCGGGCCGCGCGCGGACGGAGTAGGCGGAGGCGATCGTCCGGTCGCGCGCGTTCTGGTTGTAGTCGATGAAGACGCGCTCGCCGCGCTCCTCCTTCCACCACGCGGTCGTCACGAGCTTGGGCGCCCGCCGCTCGACCTCGCGCGCGAAGGCGAGCGCGCAGCGCCGCACCTCGCGGAAGCCCCACTTCGGCTCGATCCGGCAGGCGACGTGGATGCCGCGGTTGCCCGACGTCTTCGGCCAGCCCGTGAAGCCGAGCTCGTCGAGCGTCTCCTGCACGAGCGCCGCAACCTGCTTCGCCTCGGCGAAGCCCGTGCCGGGCTGGGGATCGACGTCGATGCGGAGCTCGTCGGGGTGCTCGACGTCACGCCTTCGCGACGGCCAGGGGTGGAAGTCGATCGTGGCGAGGTTGGCGGCCCACGCGACGTGCGCGGGCTCGGTCACGCAGAGCTCGTCGGCCGTGCGGCCGGAGGGAAAGGTGACGGTCGCGGTCTCGATCCAGTCGGGCCGGTTCTTCGGCACCCGCTTCTGATAGATCGCCTCGCCCTCGGCTCCGGCCGGGTGCCGCTTGAGCTGGGTCGGGCGCTCGTAGAGCACCCGCACGATCCCTTCGCCGACGGCGAGGTAGTACTGGACGAGGTCGAGCTTGGTCTCGCCGCGCGTGCGGAAGAAGACCTTGTCCGGGTTGGTCACCTTGACTGTTCGCGCTCCGACCTCGAGCTCGACGAACGGCGACTCCGACGGCATCTCCCAAGTATCGCGGCCGGGCGCGAGGCCCGGCCGCTAACGGAGAGGGCGGGATTTGAACCCGCGACGCACCTTTCAGCACGTACGCGATTTCCAGTCGCGCTCCTTAGACCGCTCGGACACCTCTCCGAGCCGGCTCAGGGTATCGGCGCCGGATTCGAGAGGCGGAGGTGGCGGCTGGGGAATCAGGAGAGTGGGTTCAGGCGCTTGTGATACCAGAGGACGTCCGTCCCCGACGGGAAGCCCTCGACTCGCCCCACCAGCTCGTAACCGCTCCGCTTGTAGAGGCGACCAGCCTGAAAGGCGTACGTGAAATGGACGGTCTGCGAGCACCCGCGCGCCGCCGCCTCGGCCTCGGCAGCTGCGAGGAGCCGAGTCCCCAGCCGGCGACCCCGGAGACTCGGCTCAACCCAGAGGCTCTGCAACTCGCAGCAGTCGCCCCACGTCCAGCCACTGATGCCGGCGACGATCCTGCCGGCGTCACGGACGAAGATCGCCAGCTCGGCCTCATCGCCCAGGCCCATCGCAGTGGATGCTTCGCGCCGGATCTGCGTCTCGAGGAACTCGAGATCGCGTGGATCCGGATTGTTCTCGACGTCAAACTCCACACCAACAGCCCTCTCAGATGCCGACGATCCGCTCGACCAGCGAGGCCCGTCTTCTGAAGGTGCGATGACCTACCCCCCGATGATCTTGGCCTTGGCGGCCGCGAACTCCTCGTCTGTCAACGCGCCCGAGGCGTGCAGTTGTGCCAGCTGGCCGAGCTGGTCGACCGGATCCATTGGAGGTGGCTCAGGGGCCGTCTCGTACTCTTCGGCCGGCGCTTGGTCATCCTCCTCGTTACGCCCCCGGTGGTGCGCAGCCGCCGCACCGATAGCCGCGCCGGCGATCAGCCCGCGGCGCCTTGCTCGTCGCCTGAATCCCATGGGTGAACTCCTTCCGGTTCGTTTCGACGTTGGCTCACGCCTGATGCCTACGAGACACTAGTACCTCCGTATCCCGCGCATGTGGGCGCCGATCAAGCGCAGCCGGAGGGACCGGCCGCCTGAGCGGCGGCCCCTCCGTCTTGCGCCTGTCTGCTAGCTGGGTTGTGCGCCGATCTGCTTCAGCAGTGTCATCGCGTCGAAGTAGTGGCGGCTCGCCTTGATCTTGCCGCCCTCGAAGTCGTAGAAGACGGCGGCGGGTGTCTCCTGGTGCTTGCCCGAGGCCGGGACCGTCCCTGCCGCGGTCACGAGCGGGCCGGTGTGCGTGCCCTTCCAGGTCACCTCGAGAACCGCCGTGTTGCCGCTGGCGACGGAGCTTGTCACGGTGCCGGCGGCGTCCGGGAAGGCGGTCTTCCAGCCCTTGAACAGCTCGATGATCTGGTCGGGGCCTTCGATCTTGCGCTCGGTACCGAGCTCGTCGTAGCGCGCGTCGGAGGTGAGCAGTGCTCGCATTTGCTCCCAATCGCCCTTGTTGAAGGCATCGATCTGGTCGCCGGCGACCTTGGTCAGCTCGTCCGTGGTCAGCGTTTCGGTCTGTAGTGCCGTCATGGTTTGCTCCTCTGTTTCGATGGGGTGCTCGAACACGCAGCTCTCGAGAGGCATCGCCTCCGAGGTCAGCTGCTCAGCTCGGCCGAGACGGGGTGCAACGAGGAAGAAGAACTGGCGACTTGACGGACAGATCCAGACCGTCAGCGCGACTGGCTCGGTGTATCCGATCTTGACCCTACTCCATTTGCGTCGCGCACGCCGGTCAGCCGCCGGATTCGCTTAACCATGCGGCTCACGGGCGAACGAGCGGAGGGGGAGAGATTTGAACTCTCGATCCGCCTAACGACGGATAACGGTTTTCGAGACCGCCGCATTCGACCGCTCTGCCACCCCTCCGCGGGTGGGCGCAGAACCGCGGCGGGCGCTGCGCTAGCGGAGAAGGAGGGATTCGAACCCTCGATGGAGCCATTCAGCCCCATAACGCCTTAGCAGGGCGCCGCCTTCAGCCACTCGGCCACTTCTCCGAAGTCCG
>DASYOZ010000132.1:0-2901 GCA_036007185.1 Gaiellaceae bacterium
CTGCCTCGGATCCCGGGCTTCGTGGACGCTCACTGCCACGCTTTCCAGCGGGCGCTGCGCGGGCGCGCCGAGGGCGGCGACTTCTGGGCCTGGCGCGAGACGATGCTCGAGCTGGCGGCCGCCCAGACTCCGGAGAGCGTCCGCAGGGAGTACGCGGACGTCTACGGCGAGCTCCGCTCGGCCGGCTACACGGCCGTGGGCGAGTTCCACTACCTCGGGCTCCAGGAGTCCCGCGCCGCGGCGGAGGCGGCCGCCGAGGCCGGGATCGAGCTCGTCCTTCTCCACGTCGCCTATGCGCGCGGCGGGCTCGAGCGGTTCCGGCAGGAGTCGGTGGCGGCGTACCTGCGCGAGCTGGAGGAACTACGGGCCGCCGGGGTCCGCGTCGGCGTCGCCCCCCACTCGGTCCGCGCCTGCCCGCGCGACTGGTTGGAGGAGCTCGGCCGGTATGCCGCCGGGCACGAGCTCCCGCTGCACGTCCACGCCGACGAGCAGCCCCGCGAGATCGAGGAGTGCCAGGCCGAGCACGGCCTGCGGCCGATCGAGTTGCTCGACGCGTGCGGCTGCCTCGGCCCGCGCACGACCGTCGTCCACGCGACGCACGCCGACGGGCACGAGCTCGACCTGCTCGCGGCGGCCGGTTCCCGCGTCTGCGCGTGCCCCACCACGGAGGCGAACCTCGGCGACGGATTCCTGCCCGTCGAGCGCGTCCTCCACCGAGGCATCGAGCTCTGCATCGGCTCGGACTCGAACGTGCGCATCGACCCACTCGAGGAGCTCCGTGAGCTCGACGGGATCGCACGCCGCCAGTCAGGGAGGCGCGACGTTTTCGGGGTGGATGACCTGCTCGCGATCGGCTCGGCGAACGGCGCCCGCACGCTCGGGCTGGAGTCGTGGCCGGACGTCAACGTCGACGTCGGGAATCCTCAACTCTCCGAGGTCGGGGACTGGCGCAACGCGCTCGTCGCCGCGTGCTCGTCCGAGGTGCTCGTGCCGTGACCGAGATGCTGCGCGAGGTCGCCGAATATCCGAACTCTTTCTCGCCGCTCGGGCCGGGCGACGAGCGGATCGAGACCGGGCGGTACACCCTCTGCATGGGCGCCGGCGCGTCATGGAACACCGTGCAGCAGCAGCGTTTCCCCGTCGCGGACGTCGACGACGTGCTCGAGGAGGTGCGGTCGACGCTGCGCGAGCGCGGACGCACGAAGACGCAGTGGGAGGTCGGCAGCTCTGCGCCGGCAGGACTCGTCGACGCGCTGCTCGAGCGCGGCCTCGTCCACGACAAAGACCCCTTCGCCGTCGCGCTCGTCCTCAAGGAGGAGCCGCCGCCAGGCCCTCCGGACGCCGTTGCGCGTCGCGTCGAGACATTCGAAGACTTCGTCGCCGCCTGTGAGGTGCAGTGGAAGGCGTTCGAGGCGTCGGCGGAAGAGATCGAGGAGGCACGCGCAGTGCTCGAGAGCAGGTGGCGCGACTCACCGATCCTCCGCCACGCCGTGTGGCTCGACGGCGAGATCGTCTGTACTGGGACGGCGGCGCCGACCCCGCACGGCCTTCTCCTCTACGGCGGGGCAACGCTCCCCCGGGCCCGCGGTCGCGGCGCCTACCGCGCGCTCATCCGCGCCCGCTGGGACGACGCTGTCTCGCTCGGAAGTCCGGCACTGATCACGCAGGGCGGCTCGATGTCGCGCCCGATCCTCGAGCGGCTGGGATTCGAGCCCGTCGGCCACGTGCACATGCTCGTGGACGACTTCCGCGGGTGATTCCAGTCGGGGCGGCCGGATTCGAACCGGCGACCTTTGGTCCCCAGACCGATCGGGCGACGTGGCCCGAGGTGCGGGAAGTGTCGGGAGGCCTGTAGCGGAGCCGCTTTAGCGGCCTCGACGAGGCCCCGATGCCGCATCCCTCCATCGAGCGCTCTGACGGCGTTGCCTGCGTCGGAGCCGTCCTCGAAGTGGAGGCGGTACGTGACCGTCGCTCCTCCGTTCCGGGGCGGACGCTCCGCATCCGCGTAGAGTCGAACGGTTGGTCTGGTTGACGTCACAGCCGGTCGGCTTGCTCGTGGGAGGCTGCCTCGCAATCGCGCTGCTGGTGGCTGTCGGCAGCAGGCTCGCGATGCGTGCTCTGGTACCGGAGTCGGAGCGCGACGGCGCGCACGCGGTTGCGGCGCCTTTGATGCCGGCGCTCGGCGCGGCCTTCGCGATTCTGGCTGCGTTGACGCTCGCGAATGAGGCTGGCGCCCTGACGTCCGCACAGCAGATCGTGAGCAGCGAGGCCGCCGATGCCTCCCGGCTTGCCTGGGCTTCAACGATGCCGGGTCTCAGTCGGGAACCAATCCAGGCGGCCCTGGGACGCTACCTCGGAGCCACCCGGACGTACGAATGGCACGGTTCGAGCGCGGCCGACGGCAACGACTCGGCCACGGTCCGCGCACTCGCCGCTCTCGAGCGGGTCGTGCGTGGCGAATCCGTCCGCCCGAAGCTCGGGACACCCACCACCACCGAGCTCCTCACCGCGCTCGACGCGCTCACGAGCGACCGTCGCGCGCGCCTCGCTGCCGCATCGAGGGAGCCACCCAGCCTCTATGTGATCACGCTCGTGGTCAGCGGAATCGCCTTGATCGCGAACGCTGCCGCCCTCACCATCCGCACGCGACGGCGCGTCGCGCTACTCATCAGCGGCCTCACCATCGTCATCGGGCTAAGTGTCGCCCTGCTCTTCGTTCTCGGTACCCCCTGGCGCGGCCCCATCATCGTCAGCGGCCATCCGATCGACGCGGTCACTCGTGACCTCGCCAGTGGGTACTTTCGCCCGTAAGCGACTCGTGGCCCGTTGAGGGTGCCGCCTACTTCACCCAACCCGCGCGCGCGAACTCATCGCGCAGGTCGCTCACTGAGCTCGTCCCCG
>DASYOZ010000133.1:0-8377 GCA_036007185.1 Gaiellaceae bacterium
TACCGCAACCAGGGTCTCCCCTTCCTCGACCTGATCCAGGAAGGCACGCTGGGCCTGATCCGCGCCGTCGAGAAGTTCGACTGGCGCCGCGGCTACAAGTTCTCGACCTATGCGACCTGGTGGATCCGGCAGGCGGTCGCACGGGCGCTCGCCGACAAGGCGCGCACGATCCGGATGCCCGTCCACATCGTGGAACGGATGCAGAAGATGAACCGGGCCGAGCGGACGCTCTGGATGGAGCTCGGCCGCGAGCCGACGCTCGACGAGATCGCCAACGAGGCGTCGCTGCCCATCGAGCAGGCGCGGGAGGTGCGGTCCGCGGCCCGGGCCTCGGCCAGCCTCGACCAGCCGGTCGGCGACCAGGAGGACGCCGTCTTCGGCGACTTCGTCGCCGGCGACGATCCGTTGCCGGAGGAGCGGGTCGAGGGCGCGCTCCGCAGCCAGGCGCTCGCCGTCGCCCTCCAGGCGCTGTCGGACCGCGAGCGGCAGGTGCTCGTGCTCCGCTACGGGCTCATCGACGAGGAGCCGAAGACGCTCGAGGAGATCGGCAAGCGGCTCGGGCTGACCCGCGAGCGCGTCCGCCAGATCGAGCTCGACTCCCTCCGCCGCCTCGCGAACCTCCGTGAAATGCAAATGGTGGCGGCGCCGTAGGGCCGCTGCTGCGGGCGACTTACTCGGCGCGGAGGTAATGCTCTAGGCCCGGAGCGGCCAGGCGTAGCTCCCGCAATGCCCTCGTTTCGAGCTGGCGGACGCGCTCGCGGGTGATGCCGAGGTGCGTCCCCACCTCCTCGAGCGTCTGCGGATGTCCGCCGTCGAGGCCGAAGCGGAGAGAGAGCACTCGGCGCATCCTGGGGTTCAGGTGCTCGAGCGCTCCGGCGAGCTCCGTCTTGCGCGCGTGCTGTGCTGTCTGCTCATGGGGCGCCAGCGAGTTCACATCCTCGATCAGATCGCCGTAGAGACTCTCCCCGTCACCGACGGGCGTCTCGAGGCTGACGGGGTTCTCGACGAGCTCGAGCAGCTCACGCACCCGCTCCTCGCTCTGCTGCGTCTCGCGCGCGAGCTCGCCGAGCGACGGCTCGCGGTTGAGCTTCTGCGCGAGCTGGCGGCGGGCGCGGAGCAGCCGCCGCACCTGATCGGCGACGTGCACCGGCAGCCGGATCGTCCTCCCCTGGTCGGCGAGCGCCCGTGTGATCGCCTGGCGGATCCACCAGGTCGCGTACGTCGAGAGCTTGAAGCCGAGCTTGTAGTCGAACTTCTCAACGGCGCGGATGAGGCCGAGGTTGCCCTCCTGGATCAGGTCGAGGAGAGGGACGCTGGCCCTCGTGTAGTTGCGCGTGATCGCCATCACGAGGCGAAGGTTCGACTCGATCAGGCGCCGCTTCGCCGCCTCGTCGCCCTCGTCCTTCCGGCGCGCAAGCTCGCGCTCCTCCTCGCGCGTGAGGAGGGCGCCGCCTCCGATCTGGCGCACGTACAGCTTGAGCGGGTCCTCGGCCGGCGCGTGCTCAGCCGGGCCTTCGGCCGCAAAGGAAGACTCCATCGCGGGGTGTATCGGCGCCAGGCCGAAGCGGCTTTAGAAAGCCCTAACCGACTTGGCCTACGGTGGAAGGGTTCGAATACCGATAGGGAGAAAGGCTTCTCCAGGACAAATGTGCGGCATAGCCGGATATAGCCTCTCGCCGCGGAGCGGCGTCGACCGGACGCTCGCTGCCCAGGCACTCCTCGCCGGAATCGCCGATCGCGGCGCCGACGCAGTCGGCTATGCCCACCGCGGCCCGACCGACAGGTATCCGGTCCTCATGAAGCAGCGCACACCCGCGAGCGACCTGCTCGACCGGATCGGAGTGCCGGGGCAGGCGACCGAGCTTCTCGTTCACGTCCGCGACTACACGAAGGGCCATCCGTCGATCCCGGCCAACAACCACCCCGTTCAGCACGGGCCGGTCGTCGGGATCCACAACGGGATCATCGCCAACGACGACGAGCTGCTCGCCCCCCACCCCTGCGCGCGCACCGAGCCCCGGATGACCGTCGACTCCGAGGCGATCTTCGCGCTCGCCGCGCACTCGCGGAACGACCCGCGCGCGCTCGAGGCGCTCTCCGGTGTGATGGCGGCCGCGTGGCTCGACCAGCGCGAGCCGGGAACCGTCTTCGCGGCGCGGGGCATCGGACGGCCGCTGTGGCTCGGCCGGGGCCGCAAGGAGGTCTTCTTTGCCTCGAACCGCAAAGCACTCGAGGTCGTCTCCGAGTACACCGGGGTCCGCCTCCGCCTGACCGAGGTGAGGGACGGGACGTTCCTCGCGCTCCGATCGGGTCGCCTCGCCCGAACCACGCGCTTCCGCCCCGATCGCAGCTTCGTGGAGGAGAGCGCGTTGCCGGCCGTCCGCGCGCCCGGAGAGAGCGCGCACTGTCTCGAGCGGCTCGCCGCGCTCGCGGCCACGGCGTAGGTCACCCGCGCAGAGTTCCGTCGCTCGCGACGTCTCGGCCCTGTTCCGAGAGCCGCCGGCGGACGAGGAACTGGAATGTCGACCAGGCGCCGCGCCGAGCATCGAACATGCGATAGACCTGCCACTCCGTCAGGAGCGAGTCGTCCTGGCGCCGGGCCGCCCCCCAGTCCGCGAACTTCGGCAGCCGCCCGAGCCGCTCTGCGAGCGCGACGCCCTGGTCGACCGCCCGCTCGAGCCTCTCCTCTCCCACCGGCACGTCGAAGCCGGCCTCGCGGAGCGCGGTCGTCAGGGAGCCGAACGTGTGCCAGTAGAGCGATTTCGACGGCAGCCGTCCCTTGTGCTCGTCGATGTCGCGCGCGGTGGGCGGCCGTCCGAGCTCCTCGCCGAGCGAGCGCAGGAGGCCGAGCAGCTCCTCGCGCGTCGCGAAGCGGCGCGGCACGAGCCCGGCTGCGCGCTTGGCAGCGTTCCACGAGCCGAAGTGCTCGATCACGGTCTGGGGATGCACGGCGGTCTCCGCGTCCGCGGCAAACTCGCGCATCGTCGGCGAGCGGCCGAGCCGTTCGGCGCACGCGACGATCTCCGCCACGATCTGCTCGTCGGTGTAGCGCTTGCGGATTCCGCTCTGGAACTCCGCGAGCTCCTGCGGGTCGATCGAGGCGAGCGCCCGGTAGCGGGGCTTCTCCGCCATGTCAATAAGTGTAGAGCAGGTTGAGGAATCCGCAAATAGTCCCGTGCAGGCGTGTCTCGGGGCGGCCTTGCTCGGCCGTGACGTACCCTCGCCTCGATGCGTCCCCGTCCCCCACTCGCGCTCGAGATCGCCGCTGCGCGAGGCGTGGCTGCGCTCTCGCGGCGCGTCGGGGCGGGCGGCGGCACGACGATCCCCGGCAAGCTCCTCGCAGAGCTCGACCGCGGTGCGATCGACCGGCTCGCAGGACGGCTCGCGAGCGGGACAGCGATCGTCTCCGCCACGAACGGCAAGACGACGACGACGGCGATGGCGGCCGAGATCCTGCGGCCCCGCTATCGGCTCGCCCACAACGCGGCGGGAGCGAACCTCGTCTCGGGCGTCGCCTCCACCCTTCTCACCGCCGCGGACGCCGAGCTCGGGCTGTTCGAGGTCGACGAGGGAGCACTGCCGGAGCTCGTCGGACGGCTGCGGCCGAGAGCGGTCTGCCTCGGCAACCTCTTCCGCGACCAGCTCGACCGCTACGGCGAGCTCGAGCTCGTCGCCGAGCGCTGGCGCGACGCCGTGGCCCGGCTGCCGGGCGAGGCACAGCTCGTCTACAACGCCGACGACCCGCAGCTCGCCGCGGTGAGCGAGGCGCACTCGGGCGGCGTCGCCTTCGGCCTCGACGACCCACGCGTAGCGCGCCCCTCGCTCCAGCACGCTGCCGACTCGAAGTACTGCGTCCGGTGCGGTACGCCGTACGACTACGCCGCCGCGTACGTCGGCCACCTCGGGGACTACAGCTGCCCGCGCCGCGACCATGCCCGCCCGCCGCTCGAGGTCGCGGCGCGGGACGTCTCCTTGCACGGGCTCGAGCGGGCCTCGTTCCTGCTCGAGACGCCCGAGGGATCCCGCCGGGTCGACCTTGGGCTGCCAGGTCTGTACAACGTCTACAACGCGGTCGCCGCGGCGGCGCTCGCGCGCTCGCTCGGCTCGGAGCTCGACGAGATCGCCGAGGGGCTGCACCGGTTCTCTGCCGCGTTCGGCCGCTTCGAGCGCGTCGCCGTCGGCGACAAGCGGGCCCTCCTGCTCCTGATCAAGAATCCGGCAGGCGCGAACGAGGCGATCCGGACGCTCGTCGACGGCGGCGCCCCGCGGGTGCTTGTCATCGCGCTCAACGACCAGATCGCGGACGGCCGCGACGTCTCCTGGATCTGGGACGTCGACTTCGAGCCGCTCGTGCCGAGTCTCGACCGCCTCATCGCGAGCGGCGGGCGCGCGGCCGAGCTCGCGCTTCGCTTCCGCTACGGCGGCCTCGCCGAGGACGCGATCAAGCTTGAGCCGGACCTCGCCGACGCGCTGGACCGTGGGCTCGAGCTGACGCCGGACGGCGGCGAGCTCGTCGTCCTCCCCACCTACACCGCGATGCTCGGCCTACAGCGGCTCCTCGCCTCCCGCGGCCTCGCCAGACCGTACTGGGATCGCTCGGGATGACTGCGATCCGGATCGGCCACCTCTATCCGGACTACCTCAACATCTACGCCGACCGCGGCAACATCGCCGTGCTCGCGCAGCGGGCGGCGTGGCGCGGCCACGAGCTCGAGGTGACGGCGTTGGGAATGGGGGACCCGGTCGTGCCGGGAGAGCACGACCTCTACTACGTCGGCGGCGGGCAGGACCGGGAGCAACTCCTCGTCGCCGAGGATCTGACCAGGAAGGCGCCGGAGCTCCACGAGGCGGTCGGGCAGGGCGCGGCCGTGCTCGCGGTCTGCGGCGGCTACCAGCTCCTCGGCCGCGGCTACCGCGGCTTCCGCGGCGAGGACATGCCCGGCATCGGTCTCCTGCCTCTCGAGACCGTCGCTGGCGAGCGCCGCATGATCGGCGACGTGCTGCTCGAGTGCGAGCTCGAGCCCGGAAAGAAGCGCACGCTGGCCGGGTTCGAGAACCACGCCGGCCGCACGCGCCTCGATCCCGGCGCCGAGCCGCTCGGGCGAGTGCTCGCAGGCTTCGGCAACGACGGCGAGAGCGGCTTCGAAGGCTGCCGCGCGGGGCGCGTGATCGGCACGTACCTGCACGGGCCGCTCCTGCCCCGCAACCCGTGGCTCGCGGACTGGCTGCTCGCGCAGGCGCTCGCGCACCGTCTCGGCACCGACGAGCCCCCGCAGCTCGAACCGCTGCCCGACGAGCTCGAGCGGCGTGCGCACGAAGTGTCCGCCGCCCGCGCGCGTGCCCGCGGCGGCCGCGCCTAGGCAGTCTCCGCGACCTTGAGCACTTTTTGCACTGCGACGCGGAGCGGTTCCGGAACCTCGCCGTTGCCGCGGTAGCGCTGCCACGCCTTCTGCGGTTTGCGGCCGCGGTTGCTCGCCCGCATGCCGGACACCGTCTCGAAGTCCGGCGTGAGGACCACGGTGCGCCGGCTCCCCGCAATCTCGCGGATCTGGCGGTTGACGATGCGCTCCGACTCGACGGGCCGCACGCCGCGCGACGCGTCGCGGTCGTGAACGACGACGTACGGGACGCTGCATGCGTTGCAGATGCGCGCGAAGAGCGGCATGTTGCCCTTGCCGCCGCACTCGAGCACGACGATCCCCTCCTTGTCGGGATCGACGCCGAGCGCGTCGAAGACGAGCGGGAACGTGAGCTTCTCGGTGCGGCCCTCGACGAGCACCGCACAGCGCGCGAGGAAGAGCTCGGCGCGGTCGCTGTCGAATGCCGACAGCGCGCGGAACGTCTCCGCCTCCTCCAGCGGCTGGGGCTGGAAGAGTGACGTCCCGCCGGTCCGCGTGTGACGGACGAGCGCGAGCTCCTCGAGCTTGCCGACGCTGAGGAAGACGGGCGCGTGCGTCGAGTAGAGGATCTGGTTCCCCGCCTGCGCGAGCGCCCGCAGGAGGCCGTACAGGCGGCGCTGCGCATGCGGGCTGAGATAGAGCTCGGGCTCCTCGATCAGAAGCACGAAGTGGCGGAGATTCGAGGCGAGGAGCTGCTCCATGCCGGCGACCAGTGCGAGCCCGCCGTCGGCCGCAGCCCAGTGCCGGTCGACCGTCGGCGGCGGAAGCAGCTCGGCGACCTCGGTGGCCCCGTGCCCTGTGGCAGGCGCGACGAGCGTCCGCGAACGGAGGTTCGCCGGCAGGAAGAGCACCGGCGGCGCTCCGGCTCGGTTGAGGTTGAGCGTGTCGGGCGGCCGGGCGTCGAGGAAGATCGTCCCCTTCGCGACGTCGGCCTCGAGGTGGATCCGACCTCCCGCCCCGTCGCGGGCGACGTCGTCGATGGTCGGCGGCGGCGCGGCGGCCTCGAGCAGCGTCCAGATCGCAGTCAGCACCGTGGACTTCCCGCTCGATGCCTCACCGACAAGTGCGCAGACGGAGCCGGGCGCGAGCTCGAGCTCGCGGGCCGCGCGATACCCCTGGATCGAGACTCGTTTGAGCGGCGGCGACACGCTCACGGCGCCCAGAGCGCTCCGAGGTAGACGGCGGGGTCCCCTGGCTGCCAGCGGCCGAGGAAGCGCTGGATCGGCGGGTGCAGCACCACGTCGTCGAGCTCGCCGGGGTCGAACAGGCGGTGGCCGCGTACGGCCGCGTCCGTCGAGGTCACGCGCTCGAGCGAGCGCCCGGAGAGGTCGGCGGCGAAGATGATGTGAACGACATGCCGCCAGACGAAGGCGCGCTTCGGTGCAATCGAGTCGACCACGGCGACCGGCCCCTCGAACGTGAGATCGTCGGCGATCGCCACCTCCTCCTCGAGCTCGCGGCGCAGCGCGTCGACGAGGCTCTCGCCGCTGTTGACGCCGCCGCCCGGCAACAGCCAGTACTCCCCGCGTCCCGACTTCTCGTGGCGGCAGAGGAGGACACGGCCCTCCCAGCGGAGGACGGCCGAGACCCGGATGCGCGGCTCGAGCGGCATCAGTGGGCGGAGCTGCCGAAGCCCTTGTCGCCGCGCTCGCTCGCCGGAAGCTCGGCAACTTCTCTCGGCTCGGTCAAGGCCACGGGGACGACCACGAGCTGCGCGATCCGCATCCCCGGCTCGACGACGAACCGCTCGGTGCGGTCGGTGTTGAGGAGCACGACTTTTAGCTCGCCGCGGTAGCCGGAATCGATCAGGCCCGGAGAGTTCACGACAGCGATTCCGTGGCGCGCGGCGAGCCCGGATCGCGGCTGCACGAATCCGGCGTGTCCCTCCGGGATAGCCACGGCGAGGCCGGTGCCGACCACCGCGCGTTCTCCCGGCGCGAGCTCCACGCGCTCACACGCCGCGATGTCCAGTCCCGCGTCGCCGGGGTATGCGCGCGCCGGGAGGACCGCCTCGGCGTGGAGGCGTTGCACCGGCAGCTCGGTCACGCTCCCGTCCGGCGCCGCTTGGGAGCTGCCTCGGCGACGAGGTAGGGCGCGAAGCGGAGCAGCTCGCGGCGCGGCAGGCGCGCAACCACCAGGACGCCCTCGGGCGTGTCCTCCCGTTCGTCGATCGGCGCGCCGAGCGCGTAGAGCTCGTTCAGGCGCCCACCCTCGTCGTACGGCAGGAGAAGCCGGACGCGCTCGAACCGCTCGCCGAAGCGCTCGGCGATGCGGGTTCGGAGCTCTTCCAGCCCCTCGCCCGTGAGCGCCGAGATCTGAAGCGCTTCGGGATAGCGGTTCCCGAGCCGACGGCGGCCGAGCGCGTCCACAGCATCGATCTTGTTGACGACGAGCTCGACGGGCAGGTCGTCCGCGCCGATCTCCCGCAGCACTCCGTCGACGGCGGCGATCTGCTCGACGAGCCTCTGCTCCGAGGCCGACCCGTCAACGACATGCAGGACGAAGTCGGCCACGAGCGTCTCCTCGAGCGTCGCCGCGAAGCCCTCGACGAGCTGGTGGGGCAGGCGGCGGACGAAGCCGACGGTGTCGGTGAGGAGATAGCGCCGACCCTCGTGGTCGAAGCCGCGCGTCGTCGGGTCGAGCGTCTCGAACAGGCGGTCGCGGACGGAGACGCCGGCGTCGGTGAGCGCGTTGAGGAGCGTCGACTTGCCGGCGTTCGTGTAGCCGGCGAGCGCCACCGTGGGCGTCTCGGTCCGCCGCCGTTCCTTGCGCCGGACGTCGCGCTGGCGGCTCAGCTTGCGCAGCCGGTCGCGGAGGAGCGTGATGCGACGGCGGGCCAGGCGCCGGTCGGTCTCGAGCTGCGACTCGCCCGGGCCGCGGGTGCCGACGCCGGCGCCGAGGCCGCCGGTGCCGCCGCCGAGGCGCTCGAGGTGCTGCCACATCCCCCGCATCCGCGGGAGGTTGTACTCGAGCTGCGC
>DASYOZ010000134.1:0-2978 GCA_036007185.1 Gaiellaceae bacterium
CGGCGCGAGCACGGTGCGGCCTGCGGCTAAGCCCCCGCTAGCGCGGATGTCTTAGCCTCCGGCCCTTTGCCTGGTTCCTGGTTCAAGCGTTTCGAGCCTTGACCACGGCAGGGGCGGGGGCGTAACGGCACGTTACGACGCCGCCGGATCTTCGCGGGCGGACGCGCCAAAGGCCCGTCCGCTCGCGACGGAAGCGCGGCTCGAACCTTGCGTCAGCCCTCAAAAAGGCTCTACTGCACGGAGCCAACGGGAGACCACGCTCTCCCGTTGGCGGAGTTCCTTAGTTCCGGGCGAAGAGCGCAGCTCTTCGCCCGGAGCCGTTAGGCGGGGACGAGCTTGTAGCCGGAGCCGCGCACGGTTACGAGCCGCTCCGGCTGCGTCGGGTCGCGCTCGATCTTCCGGCGCAGGTTCGAGATGTGCACCTCGCAGGCATGCTCGTCGCCGACGTGCTCGCTCGCCCAGAGGTGCTGCATGAGCTCGCGCCGCGAGACCGTCGCTTCCGGCTGCTGGGCGAGGAGCGAGAGAACCTTGAACTCCGAGAGCGTCAGGTGGACGCGCTCGCCGTCGACGAGCACCTCGTGCCGGCCGAGGTCGATCTGGAGGCCGCCGAGCTTCCGCACGGTCGCGCCGCCGCCCGCCCGGTCGAGCTCGCGGCGCCGCAGGATCGCGCGCACACGGCTCAGCAACTCGGCGCTCGAGAACGGCTTCGTCACGTAGTCGTCGGCACCCAGCTCGAGCCCGAGCACGCGGTCGGACTCCGCGTCCCGCGCCGTGAGCATGAGGATCGGGACGTCGCTCTCCGCCCGCAGCGCTCGACACACCTCGACGCCCGAGAGCCCCGGCAGCATCACGTCGAGGACGACGAGCGAGTACCGGCCCGAGCGGCCCGACTCGAGTGCGGACGGCCCGTCCCGCTCCTCGTCCACCTCGAACCCCTCGCGCCGCAGCGTGAACGCGACGACGTCCCGGACTCCCGCATCGTCGTCGACCAGCAGGATCCGTTCGCTCAAGCGGCCGGCACCTCTTCCCGCACACGCGCGGGCGCGAGAAGGATCCGGAAGATGGTGCCCTCGCCGGGGGACGAGTCGAGCTCGATGCGACCGCCGAGTGTCCGCACGGATTCCCGCACGATCGCGAGGCCGAGGCCGAAGCCGTCGGCGTCGCGCTCGCCGCGGTAGAAGCGATCGAAGACGTGGCGCTGTACCTCGGGGCCGATGCCCGGGCCGGAGTCCTCCACCTCCACCGTGACGATGTTCCCGTCGCCGTACGCGCGAAGGGCGACAGAGCCCCGCACGGTGTGCTTCGCGGCGTTCTCTCCGAGGTTGCGGAGCGTCTGCTCGAGCAGGTCGGGGTTCGCGTCCACCACCAGGCCGTCGGGCACCTCCACATCGACGGCGACACCATCGTGCGGCTGGAGCCCGGCGGCCACCTCCCGCAGGAGGGGGGCGAGCTCGACCGCCTCCATGCGCGGCTGCTCCTGCCCGGAGTGCGCGCGGGCCAGCGTCAGCATCGCGCGCGCGAGCCGGGCGAGCCGGCCGGACTCGCGCTCGATGTGCCCGAGGAAACGGTCGCGCTCGGCGGGATCCTCCTTCGCGCCCGCCTGGAGCACCTCCACGGCGCCGATGATCGTTGTCAGCGGAGTGCGCAGCTCGTGCGCCGCGTTCGAGACGAACTCGCGCTCGGCGAGCTCCCGACGCTCCTGCTCGGTCAGGTCGTCGACGACGAGCAGCGCCCAGTCCGTCTCGGGCTGGGAAGGGATGCCGACGACGCCGTACGCGTGCTGCTCGTCTGGCGTCACGTGCACCTGCGTCACAGTCGCCCGCTCATCGAAGAGCCGCTGGGCGAACTCGCGGAGCCCGAAGCCCTGCCACGGCTCCGGGAGTGCGTCTCCCTCCCGCAGGCGCCCGCCGAGCAGCCTGCGCGCCTCGGTGTTCGCGAAGTGGACGACGAGATCCTGGTCGATCGTGAGCACTCCCTCGTGCAGGCGCTCGAGCAGGAGCTGGAGCCGGTCGCGCTCGGCCTCGAGGCGGCGGAACGAGCGGCGTAGCTGGCGTCGCATCCGGTCGAAACTCTGGGCGAGGGCGCCGAACTCGTCGCGGAATCGGTAGCTGAGCGGAGTCTCGAAGTCGCCGTGCGCGATCGCCTCCGTGGCGACGGTGAGGCGGCGCAACCGCAGCGCGATGAGCTGCGCGAACAGGAGCCCTACGATGACGCCGATCACGCCTGCGATGACCCCCGCGCGGAGCGCCTCGCCGTTGACCGTGTCGATTGCCGCGGCGACGTCGGGCCGCCGGCTGATCGCGACAAGCGCCTCGCCGCGGTAGGGAATCGCGGCCACGAAGGTTCCTCCGTCCGCGGTTCCCCGGACGAACTGCTCGCCCGCGAGCGCAGCCGCGACGGCGTCGCGCTCGAGACCCGGTGCCGCAGACGGGGCTCCCGCCGGCCCGAAGAGCCGAAGCCGCACGTTCAGCTTGTTCGCGACGCGACCGAGGCCCGCCGGCGTGGCGGTCTTCGCCGCCTTGTGCGCGCCCTGGAGCACGAGAGTCTCCGCGTGACGGCGAAACGCGTTCTCGGAGTGGTCCGAGAACTGCGAGACGACGATGGCGGTCGAGGTCGCGGCCACGACGGCGAACGCCACGCCGAGCCACCACCGGACGCCGATGAACGGCCTGGGCATGCCTGAATCGTAGGCTTCCCCCGCCCGCTGGGTAGGAGGCCGTGCTCCGCCGTCGTAGGAGGTCCTTCGCGATGCGCGCGCCGCACCTCCACGACACGCTCCGCCGCTTCTGCCTCGGCGCCTTCGCGGTCTTCACGCGCGAGCTCGAGGACGGCTCGGACCTGCCGTTCGCCTTTGAGGAGCACGGCTCTTACGGCCGGCCGACGCTCTACGAGTACCGCCCGCTCGTGCGGGGCTTCGTCGAGGCGCGCGCCGAGCGGCTGTTTGCGCGCGTCGACGTGCAGGACGCCGTCGCCGACCT
>DASYOZ010000135.1:0-6515 GCA_036007185.1 Gaiellaceae bacterium
AGGAAGTCGATCTCCGGCTCGGCCACGTCGAAGGCGCGCCCGACCGCTTTGGCCAGGTCAAGGACGGTGTACGGGATGTCGGCGCCGACGTTGAAGACCTCGTTAGCCGCCCCGGGGACCTCGATCGAGCGCGCAATCACGGGCGCGACGTCGTCGATGTGCGTGAACGCCCGCGTCTGCATGCCGTCGCCGAAGACGCTCATCGGCCTGCCGCTCATGAGCTGGTTCATGAAGATCCCGATCACGTTCCGGTACGGGTCGGCGAGGTTTTGCAGCTCGCCGTAGACGTTGTGGGGCCGGAAGATCGTGTAGTCGAGGCCGAACATCCGCTGTGCGGCGCGCAGGTCGAGCTCGACGGCGTACTTCGCGATTCCGTACGGGTCTTCGGGCTCCGGCACGACGTCCTCGGTCATCGGCGTCTGGGCCGCGCCGTAGACAGCAATCGAGCTGGCGAAGACGAAGCGCTGGACGGTCTCGGCGCGGACGGCGGCGTTGAGCACGTTGACCGAGCCCAGCACGTTGTTCGTGTAGTTGAAGCGGCGGATGAAGTGGGAGAGCCCCTCGGCCGCATAGGCGGCGAGGTGGAAGACATGGGAGAACTCGTGCGTGCGGAACAGGTCATCGACGAGCGCGGGTTCGTCGGCCGAGCCCGCGACGAAGGTCGCCCCGGCGGGTACGTTCTCCTCGTAGCCGCCGCTGAGATCGTCGAGGACGACGACGTCGTGGCCTGCTTCGAGGAGGTGCCGGGCGACGTGCGCGCCGATGAAACCGGCGCCGCCGGTGACGAGGATGCGCATCGGCGAGTGAGGCTAGCCGTTCGGCCCGGCTGCCCGCACCCGGAGGAACGGTAACTTGCCGCCATGCGGCGTCCCGGCCGGGCCGTCCTCCGCAGCGCGCTCGGCGTCGCGCTCGTCGCAGCCGTCTTCGCGGTGGTGGTCCCTCGCATCGCGAGCTACGGCAGCGTCGCCAAGCACCTCGCGACGGTGTCCGGGCCGTGGGCCGCCGCGCTCGCCGCGGCCGCCCTCCTCGACGTCCTCACCGCGGCGTTCCCGTGGAAGGTGCTCCTGCCGCAGCTCTCGTGGCTCGAGGCGCTCGGCTTCACGCAGGCCTCGACGGCCGCGACCCTGGTGCTCCCCGGCGGCGCACCGCTCGGGATGGCGATCTCCTTCGGCTTCCTCCGCCGCCTCCGCGTGTCTCGAGGACAGGCGGGGTTCGCGGTCGCGTTGACCGGCATCTGGAGCCAGGCGATGATCTTCGTCTATCCGCTCATCGGCGCCTTGCTCGTCTTCGCCACGGGCGACCTCTCCGGCTCGACCGCTGCGATCGCGGCTGCGAGCGCCGTCGCTGGGGCCGTGCTCGTCGGGCTCGCGGTGGCGGCGTTGCGGAGCCCGGCGGCGGCGCTGTGGCTCGGCGACGCCGCGGCGCGCATCGCAGGTCGCATCGCTCACCTTCTCCGGCGGGAGCCGCCGGCCTGGAGCGGGGAGGCGCTCGTGCGGGTGCGCAAGGAGCGGCTCATGCTCCTCCGTCGCCGCTGGCTCTCCCTCACTGCGGCCACGCTCGCCAATCAGCTGACTGCGTACCTCATCTTCGAGCTGTCTCTGCGGGCGGTCGGGATCTCGTACGCGAGCCTCCCGTCGAGCGAGGCATTTCTCGCCTGGGCGATCGGTCGCGTGATCAGCTCCCTGCCTCTCACGCCCGGCGGGATCGGCGTCGTCGAGTTGGGGATGATCGGGACGCTCGTGGGGTTTGGCGCCCCGCAGGCGCACGTGGTGGCCGCCGTGCTCCTCTACCGCGGGCTGGTCATCGTCCCGACGCTCGTCGTCGGCGCGGCCGCGTTGATCGGGTTCCGCCTCCGGCGGCCTCCTGCCTCCGAGGCCTAGGGAAGCGCCTCGACGATCTCCTCGCGCGGGTCGTCGAAGCGCAGCCGCTCCCGAACCGCCGAGACGATCCACTCGAGCCGGCGGAAGACGAGCGAGTCGCGCCGCTCGGCTTCGAGCCGACTGCGCGTCCGCGCGAAGCCGCGGTCGATGTAGCGGAGCGGCGCGAGCGGCGCGTCGGGATAGAGCCGGCCGAGCGCAGCCTCGAGCGGACCGTGGTGGAGGATCGCGTCCGCGTAGTCGACCGTCTCGCCCGGCAGCGCGTCGAGCACCGATTCGGCGCGAACGAGCCCCTCCACGAGCGCCCACGGATGGGCCTCGAAGACGCTCGCAGCGTGCGCGGGATACAGCCACTGTCTTTTCAGCATCGTGTAGGCGACCTCCGCCACATCCCGGCGCACCTTGAGGACCTTGAAGTCGCCGAGCCCCTCCCAGCCGCCGATCACGAACGGCTGCACGACGTCCTTGTAGGCGAAGCCCTGTCGCAGCGCCGCGTCGTCGAGGTAGCTCGTCATGCCGGCGAAGGCGTCCGGCGCCGAGCCGAGCAGGGTGAAGCGCTCGTCGGCCGGGGCCAGGGATTGCCTGCGCCGCGGCACGCGCTCGCGGTTGAGGATCTCGCCGTCGCTCGTCCAGGCAGGCTCGGCGAGACCGATGGCGCGGGCAGCCGCGACGTACAGGAGGCTCGAGAGCGACCGCGGCAGCGAGACGACGAAGAGCGAACGGATGTCCTCCGCGTGCGTCCATTCGGTGCCCCGCTTCAGCAGTCGGAGCGTGTTCACGTCGGGAGCCTACGGATGGTCGCGGAGAGATTCATGAAAGAAAGATGTGAATAGGACAGCAGGAAGCCTAGAGAGCATCGGCCACAGGTACTGGGATGCGCGCTCCCGAAAATCGAGTCGAGCCGGATGCGAGAACAGCCGGATTTACATGGCGCTTACAGCATCTTGCGGCGCAACTGACATCCTGCGACCAGGATTGGTTGGCTGAATTCATGGACAAGCCAAGGGAAAAGAGGAGTGAGTAGATGAAGAAGCTCATCGTCGTTTTGGCCGTGGCACTTCTGATTCCGACAAGCGTTGCCTTTGCGAAGGCGTCCCCCACGCGCGGCAAGTCCGCGCCGATGGTCATGTACGTCCTGAAGGGGACGTTCTCGAGCTTCCAGGCGGCCTCTCCGACGACAGGCGATGGGTCGATCTCGATCACGGTGAGCCACGCCAACCGTCACGGCGTGGCGCTCACGAAGCTTGCGGGTGACACGCTCTCCTTCACCGTCGGCTCGAATACGCAGATCACGTTCGCGAACGGCACGACCTCGCTCGCGGACGGCTCGCGAGGCATGCTGAAGTTCAAGGCTCCGCTGTTGCGGCACGCCTCCGGCGCCACGCTCGACACGGTTCTCCCGGCCAAGGCCAAGGCCTTGCACGTCATCGTGCAGCAGGCCGCGCCTACGCCGTAGCCTCACCTCCAACTCGTTGAGGCAGAGCGGCCGCGCCCTCGGGTGCGGCCGCTCTGGTTTCAGCGGGTGAGGGTCACCTTCCGCAGCCCTGCGGGATGGTCGAGATCGAGCCCACGGAGGACGGCGAGCCGCATCGCCGTCACCTGCCCGGGCACCACCGCGGTGAGCGGGCTCAGCCACTCCGGCACGCCGGGGGCGAGCACGAGCTTGGTCTGCGCCCGGCGCAGCACCGCACGCACGTCGGAGATCGCCACGAGCCGTGCGCCACGGGCCCGCAGTGGCGGCACGATCTCCTCGACGCTCGGCCGCGCCGGCCCGCTCGGCGCGACGACGACGACGGGCCAACGCGGCTGGATCGCCGCGATCGGCCCATGCATCAGGTCGGCGGGCGAATACGCCTCGGTAACCAGGCCCGACAGCTCACGGATCTTGAGCGCGATCTCGTAGCCCGTCCCGTAGTTGACGCCGCGGGCCACGACGGTCAGCCCGACCGCGTCGCGATACTCGTCGAGCTGCGACGGCTCGTCCAGGGACAGCTCGATCTGGGCCGCGAGCGCTTCCGGCATGCGCGCGAGCTCCTCGCGTGCGGCGGCGTCGTTCGAGACCTCGGCGAAGAGGAGCGCGACGGCGCCCAGCGAGTTGACGTACGTCTTCGTCGCCGCGACCGCCTGCTCCCGCCCCGCCTCGAGCGGCAGTACCGCCTCGGCCGTCCGGCCCAGCGGTGAGTCGACGTCATTCGTGAGCGCGAGCGTCGGCCGCCCCTGCTCGCGCGCCTCGGCCAGCACCGCGACGACGTCGGGCGACGCCCCCGACTGCGAGATGCCGATCACGAGACCGCCGTCGAGGCGTGGCGGCTGGCCGTAGATCGTGTACAGCGAGGGTGTCGCGAACATCACCGGCACGCGGTGCGCACGGCCGAGGAGGTATTGGGCGTAGCGCGCGACGTTCGAGGAGCTGCCGCGCGACGCGATCAGGAGGTAGCGGAGGTCGCGCCGGTGAAAGAGCCGGGCAGCGGCTTTCGCCGCGGGACGCTGCCGCTCGAGCAGGCGGGCGAGAGCCTCGGGCTGCTCGCGGAGCTCAGCCTCGAGCCACGACATCGCTCCATCCCGAACAGAGGACTGCCTGGATCTCGAGCCGGTCGTCGAGGACGACGATGTCCGCGGACGCGCCGGGCTCGAGGACGCCGACGTCGTCACGTCCCAGGACGCGCGCCGGCACCTCGGTCGCCGCGCCCACCGCCTGCTCGAACGGGACGCCGAGCGCGTGGAGGTTCCGCACGGCATCGATCATCGTGAGCACGGTGCCGGCGAGCGTGCCGTCCTCTCGCATCGGCGCAGCGCCGTTCTCGACCGCGACCTCGACGTCGCCGAGCAGGTAGGTGCCGCCGTTGCCGCCGGTCCCGGCCGCAGCCATCGCGTCGGTGACGAGCGCAACGCGGCCGGCCGCGCAAGCCCAGACGAGCCGCACCGTCTCGTCGGCGAGGTGGTGGCCGTCCACGACCATCGCGATCACGACGCCGGAGCGCGTGAGCGCGGCTCCGGCGATTCCCGGGTCGCGCGAGCGGAACGGGCGCATTGCGTTGAAGACGTGCGTCACTCCGCCGACCCCGAGATCGAAGGCATGGTGGGCCTCCGCGGCGGTCGCGTTCGTGTGCCCGGCCGACACCGCGACACCGCGCTCCCTGAGCCGGGCGACGAGCGCGTCTGCCCCGGGGAGCTCGGGCGCGAGGGTCATCTGCGTCACGTTGCCGGCGTCGAGCAACCGGTCGAGGAGCTCGACGCGGGGGGCCTGGAGGTGCCGAAGCGGGTGCGTCCCGGGCCGGTCGGGCGAGAGGAAAGGCCCCTCGAGATGGGCGCCGATGACGCGCGGGCCCGAGCCTCCCGTCGGCAGTGCTCGCAGCGCCTCGACCGTGGTCGCTTCTGCGGAGGTGATGAACGTGGGCTGGTACGCCGTGACGCCCGCCGACAGCAGCGCCTCTCCGGCGGACTGGTACTCCTCGGTCGAGGCGGAGAGGAAGTCGACGCCCCCGTAGCCGTTCACCTGGAGATCGACGAAGCCGGGAATCGCGAAGCGGCCGCGCTGGCCGCCGGCGAGGCCGACGGCGACGACCCGCCCGTCGTCGACCTCGACGTCACCCGGGACGAACTCGCCCCGCACGAGTGCCGCCTCGACGCCGACTCTCATTGCCGCGCCGCCTTTCGCACCGAGCCCTCGGACGCCTCGAGTCGCGCCCGAGCCGCGTCGGCGTCGACACCCGCCAGCAGCGAGACGAGGGCCACGCGCGCGTCGCCTGCCGCCGCTTCGAGCGCCTCGTCGACCCGCTCCTCCGAGGCGCCGCTCGCGAGAACGACGTTGCGGCGCGCGCGGTGGCGAAGCTTCTCGTTCCCCGGCGCGACGCCCACCATCAGCCCGCCGTACGTGCGGCCGAGCCGGATCATCGTCACCGTCGAGATCGTGTTGAGCACGAGCTTCTGCGCGGTGCCGGCCTTGAGGCGCGTCGACCCGGCGATCACCTCCGGCCCGACCACCACCGCGACCTCGTGCTCGGCGAGGCCGGCCGCCTGGCTGCCGCGAACGCTCGCCACGGCAATGCTCAGCGCGCCGGCCCCGCGCGCGCCTTCGAGCGCGGCGAGCACGAAGGGAGTGGAGCCACTCGCGCTGACGGCGACGACGCAGTCCTCGGGCCGGAGGGAGAGCTCGAGCAGCGCATTCGTCGCCGCAGCACGATCGTCCTCGTCCCGGTCCCGGTCAGCGACGACGGCGATGACTTCCTCGGGCGGAGAGCCGAAGGTGCTGCCGCATTCCGAGGCATCGAGGGCGGCCAGCGCCCCGGACGTGCCGGCGCCGACGTAGACGAGCCGACCGCCGCGGCGCACGCGCTCGACGATCGCATCGATCGCCGCCGCGAGCTCGTCGCCCGCGTCTGCGACTGCCGCCGGAACGGTCACTTCCTCCTCGTTCAGCAGGCGGACGAGGTCGCGCGTGGAGCGAAGGTCAAGATCGGCGAGCCCGGGGCGCGCAGCCTCGGTCGGGGCCTGTTGCCGGCGCGTGAGCGCCGCACTCACCGCCTCCCAGACGAGCGGCGAGTCGGGCGTGGCGAGGTGCGTCATGTGGCGGCACGCCTCGTAGCCCCAGGTCCAGAGATCCTCGACGCCCTCCTCGCGTGCGGCCGCGATCGCCGC
>DASYOZ010000136.1:0-3142 GCA_036007185.1 Gaiellaceae bacterium
TGCGCTCGCGCCGGCCTCTGCCGCGCGCGAGCGCACCAGGCAGCCAAACCGTCCAGAGCATCGAAAACCAGAACAGCACGGAGCCAACCGGAGACCACGCTCTCCGGTTGGCGGAGTTCCTTATCCCAGCGAGCGAAGCGCTAGCTTCGCGAGCTCGGCTAAAGGCCGAGCGCAAGCCGCGCTGCGAGTATTTCGGGCAGCCCGGCCTCCCGAATTTCGCGCTGCGTCTGTTCGATGTCGTACTCGACGCGGCGGAAGGCGGCGCGCTGCGCGTCGAGATCGAGGAGCACGTACGCCGCCCGGGGGTCGCCGTCGCGCGGCTGCCCGACCGATCCCGGGTTGAGGAGCGCCCGCACGCCGCCGAGCTCGAGCTCCGTGCCCGCGGCCGCGACGCCGCCGGTGAGCTCCTCGCCGGACTGCACGACGAGCAGGGCGACGTGGCTGTGCCCCACGAGGACGAGCGGCGAGCCTGCAAGCTCGAGTGTCGCGAGGGCGGCCTCGTCGTCGAGGACGTATTCCCAGATCGGGTCGCGCGCCGAGCCGTGGTAGAGGGCGACCCCGTGGGCCGCTCCTTTCGGCGTCAGCCGAGCGAGGAGCGCCTGCGCCTGCGGCTCGAGCACGGTGCGCGTCCAGCCCGCCGCGACCGCGGCCTCTCCACCGAACTCGGCGAGGTCGATTGTCCCCCGCACGGCGAGGTCGTGGTTGCCCGCGAGGCAGACGTCGGCCCGCTCGGCGATCGTCGCGCAGCACTCGTTCGGGCGCGGCCCGTAGCCGACGAGATCGCCGAGACACCAGAGCTCGTCAGGCGCCTCCGTGTCGATCGCGGCGAGAACCGCCTCGAGCGCGTGCAGGTTCGAGTGGATGTCGGAGACGATCGCGACGCGCATCGGCAGCGGCGAACGCTAGCCCTGCCAGGACCGGGACGGTCGCGGCGACCTCGGAGGTGACGACGAGGAGCAGGCCCCACAGCCCAGCAGCCACGCCCGTGACCGCGGCGGCTCCGAGCTTCCGCCGGCCGACCACGACGACGCCGAGCAGCGCCGGCGCGAGCAGGTCGAGCCAGCCCATGACGGCGGAGCCGAAGGTCGCCTGCTGCAGGTTCGGCAGGGACATCCCGGCGGCATGGGGGAGAGCGACCCCCTGGAGCGCGTTCGTCGCCTCCTGCACGCCGGTCGTTCCCCAGACGAGGACGACGTCGAGGGCGGCAAGGCCGATCAGGCCCGCGCGGATCGACCATGCGGGTGCGACCGCCGCCACGGCCGAGGCGGCGGCGAGGCAGGCGCCGGCGATGAGCGCGAGGCCGGCTGCGTCCCGGACGAGACCGCTCGCCAGCCAGGCCGCGACCCACAGCCCTGCCGCGGCCGGCGGCCAGAGCCACCACCGGGCGCTGCCGCAGCAGAACCCTCCGGCAGCAGCGAGCACCGGCGTTCCGAAGGTCGCGAGCAGCGCAAGTGCGTGCGGCCCCTGCGGCACGAGGTCGATGATGGCCACGCCCGCCGCGAGGAGCGCGGCCGGCACCGCAAGCCAGGCCCAGCTCCGCCCGCGGCCCCGCGCCTGCCGTGCCGGCGCCGCCGCCGTGGCCGCCTGCGCAGCGCAGAGAACGGCGTACGACGGGACGAGGGAGAGCGTCAGCTCTCGGCCGGCTCGTCCGGGTCAGGGTGGCCCGGCGCCTCGGGCAGGTTCCGGATGCCCTCGCGCGTCACGTACTTCGACCACGAGTCCTGCAGTGCGGCGATGAGCTCCGGGACGAACCGCGGCGAGGCATTCACCCTGGCGACCACCGCACCGGGCACGTCGCCCTCCTCGACCTCGTGCTCGATCCGGGCGAAGGTCAGCGTGAACTCATACTGCGAGAAGCTGACGTTCGCGAAGTTCGCGTACGTGCCGCCGATCAGCTCGGCCGGCATCTGGATGTTCAGCCGCCGCTCGTCCGGCTCCTGCTCGGGTTGGCCGAGCTCGTCCTCTTCCATGGCCACATACTAGGAGGATGGCCGCGCACGTTCGCCTGCGTCAGATTGCACGGCTGTTCGCAGCCGTGGCCGTCACGCTCCTCGCCGGCACGATCGCCTTTCGGGAAACCCTGCACGAGCCGTGGTTCCAGTCGTTCTATCGGTCCGCCGTCACGTTGACCCTGACCGGGCTGGACTCTGCGCCCGACAACGACGGCTCGCGGCTCGTCTCCCTCGTCCTCGTCGCCGCAGGCCTGACGATCATCGCCTACGCGGGTGCGGTTATCGTCGAGGTGATCGCCGGCGGCGTCGTCACGGGCGCTCTGGCGGAACGGCGGAGGGAGCGGACGATCGACCAGCTGCGCGACCACTTCATCATCTGCGGCTACGGCCGCGTCGGCCGGCGCGTCGCCGAGGAGTTCCGCGCGGCCGACGTCCCGTACCTCGTGCTCGATTTCCACGAGGACGCGGTCGCGGCGGCGCGAGAGGACGGAGTACTCATGCTCGAGGGCGACGCGACGAAGGACGAAAACCTGCGCCGGGCCGGTCTCGAGCGCGCGCGGGGGCTTGTGGCCGCGTCCGACTCCGACGCCGACAACCTCTACGTCGTCCTCTCGGCTCGCTCGGCACGCCCCGAGCTGACGATCGTCGCGCGTGCCTCAGGCGGAGACGCGGAGCGGAAGCTGGCCCTCGCCGGGGCCGACCGCGTCGTGCTCCCGTACACGACCGCGGGCCAGGTGATGGCGAACCTTGTGCTCAAGCCGCAGGTGACCGCGTTCCTCGACGTCGTGACGACGGCGACCGGGCCCGACCTCCAGCTCGCGGAGATCGAGGTGCGCCAGACGTGTGCGGCGGCGGGCCGGACGATCCGCGACCTTCGCATCCGGCACGAGACGGGAGCGATCGTCATCGCGCTGCGAAAGCCGGACGGGAGCTTCGACACGACGCCGGAGCCTGACACGCCGCTCGAGGTCGGCGACGTCCTGATCGGCGTCGGCTCGCCGAACGAGATTCGAGCGCTGGAAGACCTCTTCGCGCCGCGCGAGACCGTTGCCGGCTGATCCCGTCAGGTCCCTCGCAGCCGCGCTCGCCGTCTCGGCCGGCGGCGAGCTCGAGCTGGAACGGCCCGGGGAGCCGGAGCACGGCGACTACGCGACGAACGTCGCGCTGCAGCTGGCGGGGACGCGACGCCG
>DASYOZ010000137.1:0-12516 GCA_036007185.1 Gaiellaceae bacterium
CTTCGGCGGCGCCGGGGTCGGCAAGACGGTGCTGATCCAGGAGTTGATCCACAACGTCGCGCTGCAGCACGGCGGCGTCTCGGTCTTCTGCGGGGTCGGCGAGCGCACGCGCGAGGGCAACGACCTGATGCTCGAGATGGAAGAGTCGGGCGTCATGGACAAGGTCGCGATGGTCTACGGCCAAATGAACGAGCCGCCGGGCGCGCGCCTTCGCGTCGGGCTCTCCGGCCTGACGATGGCGGAATTCTTCCGCGACGAGGGCCAGGACGTCCTCCTCTTCATCGACAACATCTTCCGCTTCGTCCAGGCGGGGTCGGAGGTGTCGGCGCTGCTCGGCCGCATGCCGAGCGCGGTCGGCTACCAGCCGACACTGGCCACGGAGATGGGCCAGCTGCAGGAGCGGATCACCTCGACGCGCACCGGCTCGGTCACCTCGGTGCAGGCGATCTACGTGCCGGCGGACGACCTCACCGACCCCGCTCCCGCGAACACGTTTGCGCACCTCGACTCGACGACCGTGCTCGACCGGAGCATCGTCGAGAAGGGGATCTATCCGGCCGTCGACCCGCTCCGGTCGACGTCGCGCGCACTCCAGCCGGGCATCGTCACCGAGGAGCACTACCGGACGGCGACGCGTGTGCAGGAGGTGCTGCAGCGCTACCGCGACCTGCAGGACATCATCGCGATCCTCGGCGTCGACGAGCTCTCCGACGAGGACAAGCTCGTCGTGGCCCGCGCGCGCAAGATCGAGCGGTTCTTCTCCCAGCCGAACTTCGTGGCCGAGCAGTTCACCGGTACGCCCGGCGAGTACGTGAAGCTCGAGGACACGATCCGCGGCTTCACGGAGGTCCTCGACGGCAAGCACGACGAGCTGCCCGAGCAGGCCTTCTACATGGTCGGTGGGATCGAGCAGGCGGTGGAGCGGGCGAAGCAGCTCGGCGGGGAGGAGCCGGACGACGCGGCGCAGCGCGAGGCCGACGAGCAGGCCGAGGGCGACGAGCCCGACGCGGCCGCTGCGTAGAGGGCGACGTGCCGGATCATCCGCTCTTCCCGGTCTCGGTCGTGACGCCGGAGGGCCCGGCGTTCGAAGGCGAGGCCGAGATGGTGATCGTGCCGGGCGCGGCGGGCGAGATCGGCGTCCTCGCGCGGCACGCTCCGCTCGTCGCGATGCTCAAGGCCGGCTCGACCCGGGTCCATATCGAAGACGGCGAGGTGCGCGAGTTCGCGACCGGGCCGGGCTTCTTCCAGGTGCTCGAGAATCGCGCGATCGCGCTCGTGGACGACGCGGTCGCGGCCGGGGACATCGACGAGGCCCGGGCGCGGCGGCAGCTCGAGGAGGCGCAGGACGAGCTCGCCCGCGTCGAGGCGGGAGACTCGACGGCCGACCGCTGGCAGCTCGAGCAGCGGATCCGGCACGCCGAGAACCAGCTCACGGTCAGCGGCGCGAGCTAGCCGCGCCGCCGGAGGTCTTGCGGAATGGTGCTCGTCGTAGCGGTGCGATGGGCGTCGCGAGGCAAGGACACAGGGAGCGTTCGTAGCCGGCCGACGAGCGAAGCGAGGAGTCGCGGCGCTCAGCGCGGCTCTGCGGCACAGCCACTATTTCGCCAAGGCCTCCCTAGTAGCGATCGATGTCGACGAGCCGCTGGTCGCTGATGCCGAAGTGATGCGCGATCTCGTGGAACACGGTGCGCCGCACCTGGCGCCGTACCCGCTCGGGGTCGCCGCCGCACATGCGCTCGATCGGCCCGCGGTAGATCGTGATCTTGTCGGGGAGGGCGCCCGCGTAGTACGGGCCGCGCTTTCCCCAGGGGATCCCCTGGTAGAGGCCAAGCAGCGGCTGGCCGGGCGGCGGCTCGTCCTCCACGGTCACCGCGACGTTCGTCATGAGCTCGCGGATGTCGGCGGGGACCTCGTCGAGCGCGTCGCTCACGAGCTGTTCGAACGCCGCTGCCTCGTCTTCGCTCACGGGGTCGCCGCCAGTACGTTGCCGTCACGCAGCGCCTGCTCCAACGGTGCGGCCATCGCGGCATCGTGCGCCGCAGCGTACGCGTCTCCGAGGTCCTGCTGCGCCTTCACCTTCGCCTCCTCGAAAGGGGTTCGCTCGCTGAGTTGCAGCTGGACACCGGCGTCCGCGAGCAGGCGGTCGGCGATTCCGGGCCTCCGTACCTCCGCTAGGCGACGCGGCTGGCGGCCCGCGGCGCACCCTCGTGCGCCGGCAGGTAGAGCCGCTCGACGTACTCCGCCACCATCCGCGCCGTGCCGAAGCGCGGCCCGAGCCCGGCGATCGACTCCCGCATCAGCGCGATCCAGCGCTGCGGCAGCCCGGCATCGTCCCGCTCGTAGAACGCCGGCAGCACGTGCTCCTCGAGCAGAGCGTAGAGCGCCTCGGCGTCCGCCTCGTCCTGCGCCGCCTCGCTCGCCTCGGCCTCATGGTCGCCGATCGCGAAGCCGCACGCGGGGGAGTACGCCTCGGCCCACCAGCCGTCGAGGATCGAGCAGTTGAGCACGCCGTTCAGCGCCGCCTTCATCCCCGAGGTGCCCGACGCCTCGAGCGGCCTCCGCGGCGTGTTGAGCCACACGTCGACCCCCTGCACGAGCCGCCGGGCGAGCGCCATCTCGTAGTCCTCGAGGAAGACGACGCGCCCCGCCGCCGCGGGCTCGCGGGCGAAGTCCACCACGAGCTGGATCACGTCTTTGCCACCTTCGTCCGCCGGGTGCGCCTTCCCGGCCACGAGCACTTGGATCGGCCGCTCGGGGTCAGCGAGGAGCCGCGCGAGCCGCTCCGGCCGGCTGAAGAGGAGGCTGGCACGCTTGTACGTTGCGAACCGGCGTGCGAAGCCGATCGTCAGGATGTCGGGGTCGAGCTCGCGCGCGCCGCGCGTCGTGACGACGAACTCGAGCAGCCGCTTCTTCGCGCTTCGGTGTGCGTCCCACAGCGCGTCGGCCGGAAGCTCGCGGGCGCGCTCGAACCGCGGGTCCGTGTCCCCGAGCAGCCCCTCGAGCTCACCGGAGATCCACGTCCGCTGGTGGACGCCGTTCGTGATCGAGGTGATGGGAACCTCGTCGACGCGCCGCTCGGGCCAGAGCCCGTGCCACATTTCGCGCGAGACGGCGCCATGGAGCTCCGAGACGGCGTTCGCGTACTGCGACGTGCGTAGCGCGAAGGGCGTGAGCCCGAAGCCCGTCTCGGTCGGCTCGACCTTCCCGAGCGCCGCGAACTCCACCCACGTCAGCCCGCAGCGCTCGACGAGGCCCTCGAGGTTGCGCCGCACGAGCTCCGGGTCGAAGACCTCGTTGCCCGCAGGCACCGGCGTGTGCGTCGTGAACACGGTCGAGGCGCGCAGCCGCCCCAGCGCCTGGCCCGCGGAGAGCCCCTGTTCGACGAGCTCGCGCATCCGCTCGAGCTGGAGGAACGCGGAGTGCCCTTCGTTCAGGTGGAAGACCGTCGGATCGAGGCCGAGCCGGCGCAGCACGCGCACGCCGCCGACGCCTAGCACGAGCTCCTGCCGCAGCCGGTTCTCGCGGTCGCCGCCGTAGAGCGTGTCCGTCACGGCGCGCGCCCAGTCCGGGTTGCCTTCGATCTTCGTGTCGAGGAGGTAGAGGGAGACGCGGCCGACCCGCGCCCGCCAGACCCCGAGGCGCACCGGCACGAGGTTGCCGCTGTCGTTCGCAAGCTCGATCACCGGAGCCATCGGCACGAGCTCGAGCGGCAGGCGGGTCGGATCGAGGCGCGGGTAGCGCTCGACCTGCCGGTCGTTCTCGTCGAGCCGCTGCCGGAAGTAGCCACGGCGATAGAAGAGGCCGATCCCGACGAGCGGCACGCCGAGCTCCGACGCCGCCTTGAGGTCGTCGCCGGCGAGCACGCCGAGCCCGCCCGAGTAGACGGGGAGGCTCTCGTCGAGGCCGAACTCCGCGGAGAAGTAGGCGACGAGGAGGTCGGCGGGGCCGCCGCGCTCCCGCCACCACGTCTCCTCGCCCCGGTCCCGCGCAAGCCGCCCCTCGACCCGCGAGAGCCGCTTGAGATAGTCCGGCGTGAGCGCCTGCGCGAGATCCTCGTCCGTGAGCTCGGAGAGCAGCGCGGTGGGATTATGGTGCAGTTCGGCGAAGCGGCGCGGCTCGAGGTCGGCGAAGAGGAGCCGCGCCTCGGCGATCCACGTGAAGGAGAAGTCGCTCGCGATCTCGAGGAGTGCCGCGCGCAGCGCCGCGCCTTCGTGTGCCTCGGCCACGAACCGGCACCCTAACGTCCGCCTCGGCCCGCACGCGCCGGGTGGCGCGCCGCGCGGCTGCTAGCGTTTCGGGAACCCGGAGAGCTTTGACAGGCAGCTTGGCGACCGGGTCAACAAACGCCTAAAGCGCCCGAGAGCCACCGCTCCCGGGCACGGTGAGGAGACTCAGGTGCAGGACACGCGGGAACGGCTCGAATCCATCCTCCGGCAGCGCATCGCCGTCCTCGACGGGTCGTGGGGCGTGTTGATCCAGAGGCGCGTGCGGGGCGAGGAGGCGTACCGGGGCGACCGCTTCCGCGACCACCCGCTCGACGTCGCGGGCGACCCTGACCTGCTCAACCTGACCCGGCCGGAGGTCATCCGTGAGATCCACCGGTCGTACTTCGAGGCCGGCGCGGACATCGCCACCACCAACACCTTCACCGCGACTCGCATCGGCCAGGCCGATTACGCGCTCCAGGACGTCGCGGCCGAGATGTCGCTCGAGGGAGCAAGGCTCGCCCGGGAGGTCGCCGACGAGTTCGGCGGGCTCGTGGCTGGCTCCGTCGGGCCGCTCAACGTCTCGCTTTCGCTCTCGCCGAAAGTTGACGATCCCGCGTACCGCTCCGCGACCTTCGACGAGGTGACGGAGGCGTACGCCGAGCAGATGGGTGCGCTCCGCGACGGCGGCGTCGACCTGCTCCTGATCGAGACCGTCTTCGACACGCTCAACTGCAAGGCGGCGATCGTCGCGGCGCAGGACGCCGCGCCGGGGCTGCCGCTCTGGCTCTCCTTCACGGCCATCGATCGCAGCGGCCGCAACCTCTCCGGCCAGACCGTCGAGGCGTTCTGGCTCTCCGTCGAGCACGCCGAGCCCCTGATCGTCGGCGTCAACTGCTCCCTCGGGGCGGCCGAGATGCGCCCCTTCGTCGAGGACCTCGCGGAGATCGCTCCCATCTGGGTCGCGTGCCATCCGAACGCCGGCTTGCCGAACCCGCTCGGCGAGTACGACGAGCAGCCGGAGGACACGAGCGGTTTCCTCGGAGAGTTCGCGCGGGACGGGCTCGTCAACGTGGTGGGCGGTTGCTGCGGAACCACTCCGGAGCACGTCCGCCAGATCGCCGCGGCCGTCGAGGGAGTCGCGCCGCGCGCGCTTCCCGAGCGCCGGCCGGCGACCCGCTTCAGCGGACTCGAGCCGCTGGAGCTCCGGCCAGATTCCAATTTCACGATGATCGGGGAGCGGACGAACATCACCGGCTCGGCCCGCTTCCGCCGGCTCGTCGAGGCGGGCGACTTCCAGGCGGCGGCCGACGTCGCGCTCGAGCAGGTGCGTGGCGGCGCCAACCTCCTCGACGTGAACATGGACGCCGACCTGCTCGACGGCGAGCGGGCGATGACGACCTTCCTCAACCTCGTCGCGACCGAGCCCGAGGTGGCGCGCATCCCGATCGTGGTCGACAGCTCGCGCTGGTCGGTGCTCGAGGCGGGGCTCAAGTGCGTGCAGGGAAAAGGGGTCGTCAACTCGCTCTCGCTGAAGGAGGGCGAGGAGGCGTTCCTCGAGCAGGCGCGGCACGTCCGCCGCTACGGCGCAGGCGTCGTGGTGATGGCGTTCGACGAGAAAGGCCAGGCCGAGACGGTCGAGCGCAAGGTCGCGATCTGCGAGCGCGCGTTCTCGTTGCTCGTCGAGCAGGTGGGTTTCCCGCCGGAGGATCTGATCTTCGACTCGAACGTCCTGGCCGTCGCCACGGGCATCGAGGAGCATCGCGGCTTTGCGAAGGCGTTCCTCGCGGCGCTGCCGCTGATCAAGGAGCGTTGCCCGGGCGCGAAGACGAGCGGCGGGATCTCGAACCTCAGCTTCGCCTTCCGCGGCAACGACGTCGTGCGCGAGGCGATGCACTCGGCCTTCCTCTTCCACGCGATCCGCGCCGGCCTCGACATGGGCATCGTCAACGCCGGCCAGCTCGTCGTCTACGAGGACATCGAGCCGGAGCTGCTCGAGCTGGTCGAAGACGTCATCTTCGACAGGCGGGAGGACGCGACCGAGCGGCTCGTCGAGTTCGCCGGGCGCGTGCGCGGCGAGGGGATGCGCCGGGAGGTCGACCTCTCGTGGCGGGAGGCGCCCGTCGAGAAGCGGCTCGAGCACGCCCTCGTGCATGGAATCGTCGACTTCATCGAGGAGGACACGGAGGAGGCGCGGCAGCGGGCCGACCGGCCGCTCGACGTGATCGAGGGATCGCTGATGGCCGGCATGCAGGTCGTCGGCGACCTCTTCGGAGCGGGGAAGATGTTCCTGCCGCAGGTCGTGAAGAGCGCGCGGGCCATGAAGCGCGCGGTCGCCTATCTCGAGCCGTACATGGAGGCCGAGCAGGCCGCGGGCGGGGCGCCGCGGGCGCGCGGCAAGGCCGTCCTCGCGACCGTGAAGGGCGACGTCCACGACATCGGGAAGAACATCGTCGGCGTCGTCCTCGGCTGCAACGACTACGAGGTCCTCGACCTCGGCGTGATGGTGCCGGCCGAACGCATCCTCGACACCGCGATCGAGGAGCGGGCGGACGTCGTGGGGCTGTCCGGGCTGATCACGCCGTCGCTCGACCAGATGGTCGACGTGGCGCGCGAGATGGAGCGGCGCGGGCTGGAGCTACCGCTCCTGATCGGGGGTGCCACCACCTCACGCCAGCACACGGCTGTGCGGATCGCGCCCGCGTACTCGCAGCCGGTCGTGCACGTCCTCGACGCATCGCGGGTCGTGGGCGTCGTCTCCAACCTGCTCGATCCCGTGCGGCGCGAGCGGCTCGACGGCGAGAACCGCGCCGACCAGGAGCGCCTGCGCGACCTGCACGCGGAGAAGGAGCGGAAGCCGCTGCTGCCGCTCGTGCGGGCCCGCGAGAACCGGCAGCGCGTCGCGTTCGACGACCTTGCCGTGCCGGAGTTCACGGGTCGCGGCCTCGTCGAGCCCGAGCTCGCGACGCTGCGGGAGTACATCGACTGGCAGTTCTTCTTCCACGCCTGGGAGCTGAAGGGAAAGTTCCCGCAGATCCTCGAGCAGCCGGCGGCGCGCGAGCTCTTCGACGACGCCGAGCGCCTGCTCGACCGGATCGTCGACGAGCGGCTCCTCGTCGCGCGAGGGGTCTACGGCTTCTGGCCGGCGTCGTCCGACGGAGACGATATCGTTGTCGACGGTGACAACGAGACCGACACGCGCTTCTGTTTCCTGCGCCAGCAGAGCGACTACGGCGACTCGCGCCCGAACCGCTGCCTCGCGGATTACCTGGCCCCGGAGGGAGACCACCTGGGTGCGTTCGCGGTCACCGCCGGCATTGGAACCGAGGAGCTCGCAGCCCAGTTCACGGGAGAGCACGACGACTACCAGGCGATCATGGTCAAGGCGCTCGCCGACCGCCTTGCCGAGGCGTTCGCGGAGTACCTGCACGAGGTAGCTCGCCGCGCCTGGTACGAGAAGGGCCCGCAGCTCCCGAAGGAACAGTTGATCGCCGAGCGCTTCCGTGGCATCCGGCCTGCGTTCGGATATCCCGCCTGCCCGGACCACAGCGAGAAGCCGAAGCTGTTCGCGCTCCTGGGGGCCGAGGAGGCCGGGCTCGAGCTCACGGAGACGTTCGCCATGACGCCGGCAGCGAGCGTGAGCGGCATCTACCTCGCGCATCCCGAGGCCCGCTACTTCTCCGTGGGGCGGCTCGGCCGCGACCAGGTCGAGGACCACGCGGCGCGCAAGGGCGTCACGACAGCCGAGGACGAGCGCTGGCTGCGGCCGAACCTCGGCTACGAGCCGGCCGCGGATGAGACTGAGGTGAGGGTCGTGTCGGCCTCTTCCGGCACCTGAGCTATCCTCGGTAACGGCGCCGCGGGTGGCGCCGATCTCGTATGCGGACGACGTTGAAGCGCGGAATCGGAAGGGCCGGCGGCCTCAACGGCAACGGCCACTCTGCGCTGCCGCCGCTTTTCGGCCCGATCACCCGCTATCGGCAGCCCGAGCCGCCGAAGCGGTCGTTCGTCCGGCTCTTCCTGCGCGGGGTCGGCTGGCTCGTGCTCGCAATCGCCGTGCTCGTGGCCGGCGCCGCCGGCGGGCTCTACCTCTACGGGCACGAAAGCCTCGGGGCGGTGCAGGCCAAGGGAGTCGTGAAGAAGGCGGAGAAATACGTCTCGCCCTTGCCCTCTGCCTCCCAGCCCGCGATCGCGCTCATCGCGGGCTACGACCACCGTGCCGGCCAGGGGACGAAGTCGCTCGCGGGCTCCAATTCCGACACCCTCATGCTCGTCCGTGCCGACCCGACGAACAAAACGCTCTCGCTGCTCTCGTTCCCGCGCGACCTCTACGTGAACATCTACTGCCACGGCGACACCGTCTACACGCAGAGCAGGATCAACTCCGCGTGGTCGCTCTGCGGCAACAACGGCCCGGCTGCGACGCTCGACACGGTGGAGCACCTGACGCACCTGCCGATCAACTACCTGATCACGCTCGACTTCCACGCCTTCAAACAGCTCGTCAACCGCCTACACGGCGTCTACATGAACGTGGACCGCCGCTATTACATCCCGCCGCACACGGGCACGTCGGCGATCAACCTGCTGCCCGGCTACCAGAAGCTCGACGGCGGCCAGGCGCTCTCGTTCGTCCGCTTCCGCCACTTCGACAACGACATCTACCGAACGGGCCGCCAGCAGCAGTTCATCGAGGCGCTCAAGAGCCGTCTCAGGTCGAGCCTCTCGCCGGCGTCGCTCCTGCTCGAGGTTCCTCAGCTCATGGGCGCGCTCAAAGGCAACCTGCAGGTTGCGAAGGCGGGCGGCAGCCCGGTGACGATCCACGAGCTCGAGTCGTATCTCGGTCTCGCGTACCACCTGCCGGCGGGCCACCTCTTCCGAAACCAGATTCCGTACCCGGATTTCCACTTCTTCGTCACCAACGGCGGTGCCGACGTGGAATCGGCTCCGCAGTCGTCGATCGACCGAGCCGTTCAGACCTTCCTCCACCCCGACGTTCGCGTGTCGGAAGCGGTCAGTGCCCAGTACCTCGGGCACCCGAAGCGCAGCGCGGGAAAGAAGAAGCACCCGCTGTCGAAGTCGCAGATCTCGGTACTGGTCCTCAACGCCGGCGGGGTTGCCGGCGAGGCCTCGAACACGTCGTACCTGTTGGGGCAGCACGGCTACACGACGAAGTCCCTGCCGCCGAGCGTGCCCGCCAACGCGCCTGCCGCGGAGCGCGGCACGACCGTCTACTACGACCCGGTCCAGCCCCATGCGAGTCAGGCTGCGCAGCAGCTCCGGCCGCTGTTCGGCTCGAGTACCAAGGTTGCGCAGATGACAACCGCCATCGCCGAGTACGCGAAGCGGGCAGGCAACCCGCTGGCGGTCGTCACCGTGGGAACGAGCTTCGGCGGCAAGCTCGTCATCCCGCATCGCGTCAAGCCGCCGCCGCGCCTGCCGCCACAGGTGAGCCCGGGGCTCGCCTTGACCGCGCCCAGGCTGCGCGGCCTGACGCCGAGGGTGCACTTCCCCGTACTGGCGCCGAGCCGGATTGCGCAATACGCGCAGCTCTCCACTCCGTTGGGAATCCGAGCCTTCAGGCCCCTCAAGCGAAAGCACGAGGTCGTAGTCACGTTCGTCCAGCCGGATGGCATCCAGCATTGGCAGATCGAGGAGAGCGACTGGACCACGGCGCCGATCCTCGCGAGTCCGACCGGCACGATCGTCTCCCACCACCGGAAGTTCCTGCTCTACACGAGCGGCGGCGCGATCCAGATGGTCGCCCTCCGCACCCCGAAGGCGGTCTACTGGGTCTCCAACACGATCCTTAACCAGCTCTCGAACTCGACGATGATCGCCATCGCCGAGAGCCTCCAACCGCTAGGGCGCTGACGACCGAAGTACGCTAGGGCCGTGGCGCGGATCGCGATCTTCGGGGCCGGCTACGTCGGTCTCGTGACCGGCGCGTGCTTCGCGGATCTCGGCCACGAGGTCGTCCTGCGCGACGTCGTGCCCGAGCGGATCGACAGGCTGCGCGCCGGCGACGTGCCGATCTATGAGCCGGGGCTCGACGAGCTGCTCGAGCGGAACGGCGAGCGGATCTCGTTCACGCTCGAGGTGGGGGAGGCCCTCGACGGCGCCGAGTTCGCGTTCATCTGCGTCGACACGCCGCCGCTGTATTCCGGCGACGCCGATCTTTCGCGCGTCTGGACTGTCGTCGACGAGCTGCCTGCCGACACGCGGACGACGATGGTCATGAAGTCCACCGTCCCCGTCGGGACCGGTGAGAAGGTGCGCGCCGCGCTCGACTCGCACGGGCTCACCGCGGTCGGTTATGTCTCGAATCCCGAGTTCACCGCCGAGGGCACGGCCGTTCGCGACTTCCTCCAGCCCGACCGGATCGTGGTCGGTGCCTTCGAGGAGGAGGACGGCGACGCAGTGGCGGCGCTGCACGCCGGCGTCGACGCGCCCGTCGTACGCGCGGACGTCAACTCGGCGGAGATGATCAAGCTCGCGGCGAACGCGTTCCTCGTGACCCGCATCAGCTTCATCAACGAGATCGCGAATGTTTGCGAGCTCGTCGGCGCCGACGTCCTGAGCGTCGCCGAGGGGGTTGGCCTCGACCACCGCCTCGGGCCGCATTTCCTGCGCGCCGGGCTGGGGTGGGGCGGCTCGTGCTTCCCGAAGGACTCGATCGCGCTGAAGAAGCTCGCCGCCAACTCGGGCTACCACTTCCAGCTCCTGAACGCCGTGATCGAGGTGAACGAGCTGCAGAAGCGGCGCGTCGTGCAGAAGCTGCAGCGCCATCTCGGCCGGCTGCGGGGGAAGCGGGTGGCGTTGCTCGGCCTCGCCTTCAAGCCGAACACGGACGACATGCGGGAGGCGCCGTCCCTCGTGCTCGCGTCGAGGCTGATCGCAGAAGGAGTGGAGGTTCGCGGCTGGGACCCGATTGCGCGCCCCGATCTGCAGGGCGTCGCGCTGTGCGGCTCGCCGCTCGAGGCAGTGACGGACGCCGACGCGGCCGTCATCGTCACCGAGTGGCCGCAGCTCCTCGAGCTCCCGAGCGAGGAGACGAGGCAGGCGATGCGCCATCCGCTGATCGTCGACGGCCGCAACCTGCTCGACGCGGACACCGTGCGGGCGCTCGGCTTTGCCTACGAGGGCGTCGGCCGCACCGTCTCGCCGCTCGACGTCCTCCCCGAGACACGCGAGCGCGAGCCGGAGACGAGCGAATAGTGGAAGCGCTCGTGCTCGGCGGCGGCAAGGCCGAGCGGCTCGGCGAGGCGGCGCAGGGCCTGCCGAAACCGCTGGTGCCGGTCGTCGGCGTCCCGCTCGCGGGCTACGCGGTCGCCCGGCTCGTCGAGTGCGGTGTGACGCGCGTCATCGTCGCCTGCCGAGGCGGAGATGAGGAGGCGTACCTCCGTGCGCTCGCCGGTCTCGGAGCCGAGATCGAGGCGGTGGGGGAGGAAGAGCCGCTGGGCCGCGGTGGCGGCCTCCGGCTTGCGGCGACCCGGCGGCAGGAGGAGGGGCCGGTGCTCGCGCTCAACGGCGACGAGCTGCTCGACGTCGATTTTGCATCGCTGCTCGCCGAGCACGAGCAGGCAGCGGCTGCTGCGACGATCGTCGTGGCCCAGGTGCGCTCGCCGTTCGGGGTCGTCGAGCTCGAGGACGACGACCGAGTGACCGGCTTTCGCGAGGCGCCGCTGCTCGACAACTGGGTCAACTCCGGCGTGTACACGCTTGGCGAGGAGGCTCTCGCACGGCTGCCGGAGAAGGGCGACCACGAGCAGAGCACGTTCCCCGAGCTCGCCGGCGAGGGAAAGCTGCGCGGCTTCCGGCACGGCGGTGTCTGGCTCACCGTCAACACGCCGAAGGATCTGCGCGTCGCCGAGAGCTACATGTCCGAGCACCCCGAATGGCGCCCGCGCCGGAGAGTCGGGTGACGGGCACCGACTCGCCGAACCTCGAGGGGCTCGATCGCTGGGTGTTCGAGCCGCGCCGTGTCGAGAAGCCCTGGGGCTGGGAGCTGATCTGGGCCGACACCGACCTCTACGTCGGGAAGATTCTCTGGGTGCGCGCCGGCTTCTCGCTCAGCCTCCAGTTCCACAACGAGAAGGACGAGAGCTGGTACGTGCAGAGCGGCCGGGCGACGCTCGAACTCGGCGAGGCGGGGCAGGGGCCGCTGAACACGGAGGTGATCGGCGAGGGCGCGAGCTTCCATTTCACGCCGGGCACCGTGCACCGCGTCACCGCCCTCGAGGACACGACCATCTTCGAGGTCTCGACGCCGCACCTCGACGACGTCGTCCGTCTCGAGGATGCGTACGGG
>DASYOZ010000138.1:0-17851 GCA_036007185.1 Gaiellaceae bacterium
CCCAGCCGAAATGAAGGCTCGAGACCGCGGCGCGCGGAGCTCCTTCCAAAGCGCCTGAAGAGCTTCGCTCTTCAGGCGCGCAATACGGCGCGGCGCGGGCCGGCGACGAAGCCGGCCTCGACGAGCAGCGGCATGGCGAGCGTCTCCGCGACCGGCTCTCCGTCGAAGCGCTCGACCGCGAGCCGTTTCGCGCCGCCGCGCTTCACGAACCCGACGAGCGCCGCCAGCGCCGGCCGCAACCAGTCCTCGTCCGGCTCCCGGAGCGGCACAAGTGACCGGCCGCCCCGCTCGACGAAGAGCGCGGGCTCGCCGCCCAGCAGAACGACGTGCGCTCCCGCCACCCGCGCTGCCCGCGCGCCCGCCCGCTTCGGCCACGGCAGGACGGCGCCGTAGGGCTGCGCCGGGTCGGCAGCGGCGAGTACGAGCGGCTCCGGCTCGTCACCGTCGCGCGGCCGTAGCTCCCGCAGCCGCTCGACCGCGCCGCCGAAGGCGAACTGGGCGCCGCCGAGCCCTTCCACGAAGTAGCCGCGCCGGCAGGAGCCGAGCGTCTCGAGCGCGCGCAGCTCGCCGTACACGGCGGAGTAGCCGCCGGCAATCCCCTCCGCGCGAATGGCGTCGCGGGTGACGATGCCGTGCCGCTCGAGCAACAGCTCCGCGAGCGCGCGCCGGTCGGGCTCGCCGCCCGCGAACAATCCTGCCGCGAGCGACCAGCGTCCCTGCGTCGCCGTCGGGCGATGTGCAGGCGCGCGTGAGAAACGGCGGGCGCGCCGGTCAGGCCGCGGCGGCTGGTAGCGCCGCTCGGCCCGCAGCGGCGACCAGGAGTCATTCGTCACCTCGCCGCTCCAGACGATGTCCCACAGCGCGGGCAGCGCGGTCTCGGCATCGAGGCCGGTCGCGTCGAGGAGCCCGTCCCAGAAGAGCGCCCCGCCCGCGAGCGCCGAGCGGATCGCCTCGTGCGCCTCCCCGTCCGGGGCGGCAACAGCCGACGGCCGCCCGAGGAGCGGTGCGTCGTCGCGGAAGAAGACGGCTACGCGGTCGAGCCCGGCTCCGACCCAGACGAGCTCGCCGGAGGCGCAGAGCTGATCGAGCTGCTCCGGGCGGTAGCCGGGCACACGCCGCGGCAGCACCTCCACCTCCCAGAGCGCCACTGGCAGCGCGAGCGCCTGCACCGGCACGAGCGCCTCGCGGAGCGACGCGCGGCGGTCGATGCCGTGCCAGCTCGGGAGGAAGCGGCCGAGCGCCGCCTGTTCCACCGGCTCCACCTCGCGCCGCAGCGCCGCGAGCGACGCTCGCCGCAGCCGCCGGAGGACGTCCGGGTCGCACCACTCGCGCTCACTGCCGCCGGGACGGAGCTCGCCGCGGACGAGCTTCTCGTGCCGCTCGAGCTCCCGCAGCTCCTCCTCGACGTCAACGCCGAACCAGGCAGACGCCTCCGCCGTCGTGAACGGGCCGCGCCCGCGCGCCCAGCGCGCGACGAGCGACCGCAAAGCGTCGGCCACGGGCTCGAGGAACACCGAGGGCAGACCGGACGGTGGCACGACGCCGAGCGCGTCGCGGTAGCGGCCCGCATCCTCGACCGCCGCAAGGCGCTCCTCGCCGCCGACCCTGACTCGGATCGCGCGCCGCTCCGCCTCGAGGATCGCGGCGTGCGCCTCGTCGAACTCGCCCGCCCGCACGTCTCCCCGCAGGCGAAGCAAATCGTCAAGCCGCTCCGGATCCTGCGGGAACGGCCGCAGCGACGCCTCGACCTCTGCGAGCGCCGCGGGATCGATCAGTTCCCGCAGCTCCTCCTGGCCGAGCAGCTCCCGCAGCAGGTCACGGTCGAGCGAGAGCGCCTGCGCACGCCGCTCCGCCGGCGGCGTGTCGTCCTCGTACATGTACGTCGCGATGTAGTCGAAGAGGAGCGACGACGCGAAAGGCGACGCCGTCGCGGTCTCGACGTCGACGAGGTCGACCTCTCGCGCCCGCAGCCGGGCGAGCAGCCGCTTCAGCGCCGGCAGGTCGAACACGTCCTGCAGGCACTCGCGGTACGTCTCGAGCACGATCGGGAAGCTCGCGTACTTGCGCGCGACCTGGAGCAGCCCCTGCGCCTTCAGCCGCTGCTGCCAGAGCGGCGTCCGCTCGCCCGGCCGCCGGCGCGGGATGAGGAGGGCGCGCGCGGCGTTCTCGCGGAAGCGGGCGCCGAACAGCGCCGTCTGCCCAACCTCGGCGAGGACGAGCTCCTCGAGCTCGTCCGGATCGAGCACGAGCAGGTCGGTCGCAGGCGGCGTGTCGGCGTCCGGCAGGTGGAACGCGATGCCGTCGTCCGACCAGATCGACTGGACCTCGAGCCCGAGCGACTCGCGCAGCCGCGCGCCGACGGCCATCGCCCACGGCGCGTGGACACGCGCGCCGAACGGCGTGAGGATGCAGACCCGCCAGTCGCCGATCTCGTCGCGGAACCGCTCCACGACCACGGTGCGGTCGGACGGAAGCGCCCCGGTCGCCCGCTCCTGCTCACGGAGGAAGGCGACGAGGTTCCGCTCGGCCCGCTCGTCGAGATCGGGCACGCGCGGCTCCGGCTGGGCGAGCAGCTCCCGCGCGAACTTCCCGATCGCCTCGCCGAGCTCGTACGGACGGCCGATGCCCTCGCCCTTCCAGAAGGGCACCGCCCCTGGAACCCCCGGCGCCGGCGAGACGAGCACCTGGTCGCGCGTGATCTCCTCGATCCGCCATGACGAGGCTCCGAGCACGATCACCTGGCCGGCCCGCGCCTCGTAGACCATCTCCTCGTCGAGCTCCCCCACGCGCCCGCCCGTCTCCCCGGCGATGAAGACGCCGAAGAGCCCACGGTCGGGGATCGTGCCGGCGTTCGTGACGGCGAGCCGCCGCGCCCCCGGCCGGCCGCGGACGACGCCGGCGGTGCGGTCCCAGATGATCCGGGGCCGCAGCTCGGCGAACTCGTCCGACGGGTAGCGCCCCGCGAGCATGTCGAGGACGTTCTCCAGCTGCGCCCGCGAGAGGTCGGCGAAGGGATACGCCTGGCGGACGAGCCGGTGCAGCTCCACGACCTCGATCTCCTCGTCGGCGCAGATCGCGACGACGTGCTGCGCGAGGACGTCGAGCGGGTTGCGCGGGATCTGCGTCTCCTCGATCAGTCCCGCCCGCATCCGCTGCGCGACGACGGCCGACTCGAGCAGGTCGGCCCGGAACTTCGGGAAGATCCGCCCGCGCGAGACTTCGCCGAGCGAATGGCCGGCGCGCCCGATCCGCTGCAGGCCTCGGGCTACCGACTTCGGCGACTCGACCTGGATCACGAGGTCGACGGCGCCCATGTCGATCCCGAGCTCGAGCGACGACGTCGCGACGAGGCACGGGATCCGGCCGGCTTTCAGGTCCTCCTCGATCTGCGTCCGTTGCTCGCGGGCGAGAGAGCCGTGGTGCGCGCGCGCGATCTCTTCCTCCGCCAACTCGTTGAGCCGCAACGCGAGCCGCTCGGCGAGCCGGCGGTTGTTGACGAAGACGATGGTCGACCGGTGCGCGCGGACGAGATCGACCAGCGCCGGGTAGATCGAGGGCCAGATCGAGCGCGGCTCCCACCCTTCCTCGCGGCTTTCCCCCGGCTCCCGCATGTCCTCGACCGGGACGACGACCTCGAGGTCGAGCTCCTTCGCGACGCCCGCGTCGACGAGCTCGATCGGGCGGCCTCCCGACACGAACTTCCCGATCTCCTCGAGGGGTCGTTGCGTTGCCGAGAGCCCGATTCGCTGGAACGACTGCGCCGCGAGCGCCTCGAGCCGCTCGACCGAGAGAGCAAGATGGGCGCCGCGCTTCGTGCCCGCGACCGCGTGCACCTCGTCGAGGATCAGCGTGTCCACGCTCCGCAGCAGCTCTCGCGCCCGCGAGGTGAGCAGGAGGAAGAGCGACTCGGGAGTCGTGATCAGGATGTCGGGCGGCTCGCGGAGCATCGCCGCGCGCTCCTTCTGCGGCGTGTCGCCGGTGCGGACGGCGACGCGGAGCTCCGAGCGGAGGCCGGCGAGCGGGCCGCGCAGGTTCCGCTCGACGTCGTAGTTCAGCGCCTTGAGCGGCGAGACGTAGAGGACGCGGAGCCCGGCGCCGGGGGCAGCCGTCAGCCGGTCGATCGCGGAGAGGAACGCCGCGAGCGTCTTTCCCGACCCCGTCGGCGCCTGGATGAGGACGTGGCCGCCGTTCGCGATCGCGGGCCAGCCCTGCGCCTGGGCCGGCGTCGGCGCGGCGAAGTTCCGCTCGAACCACGCCCGCGTCTCGGGCCGAAAGCCGTCGAACGAGTCCATGCTTCGAGCCTAGCTAGGCTCGCTCGCATGACGTACTCGATCGTCGGACGGGACGAGGCGAGCGGCGAGCTCGGCGTCGCGGTGCAGTCCCGCGCGTTCGGTGTCGGCATGTGCGCCTGGGCGCGTCCGGGCGTCGGCGCGGTCGCGACCCAGTCGTTCACCGAGCGCGGCTACGGCCCGCGCGGGCTCGACCGGCTCGCCGCAGGCGAGGCGCCTGCCGACGCGCTCGCGGAGCTGGTCGCGGCGGACGAGCAGCGCGATTTCCGCCAGGTCGCCTTCCTCGCCGCCGACGGGCAAACCGCTGCGCACACGGGCGCTGCGTGCATCCCCGACTGCGGCCAGACCGTCCGTCCCGGCGTCTCGGCGCAGGGGAACATGCTCGCGTCGCCCGCGGTCTGGCACGCGGCGGCGGACACGTTCGCCGAGGCCGAGGACACGCTCGCGGAGCGGCTGCTCGCGGCGCTCGACGCCGCGGAGGAGGCCGGCGGCGATTTCCGCGGCCGCGAGAGCGCGACGCTGCTCGTCGTCTCGGGCGATCCGGAGGAGGAGCCGTGGCAGCACGTCTTCGACCTCCGCGTCGACAACCACGCCGAGCCGCTGCAGGAGCTCCGCCGCCTCCACCGGCTCGCTGCGACCTACCGAAGGCGGCGCGACTTCGACGAGCTGACCGACGTCGACGAGGAGGTCGAGCTCGCCCGCGCGGCCGGCCTGCCGCCGGACCAGGTCGCGCTCACGGGCGCGCTCGCCGCGGTGGAGCGGGACGATCTCGACGCGGCCGCCGCGTATCTCGAGCCGCTCGCCGACGAGTGCGAGCGCTGGCGAGACACGTTCGAGCGCTACGTCCGGCTCGGCCACCTGCCGCCCGCCGTCCTCGACCGGCTCACCTGACGGGTTTACGGTACTGGCATGGTCGTCTGTCCTTCCTGTGGGCAGGAGAATCCCGAGGGCTTCCGGCTCTGCGGGATGTGCGGAGCCGCGCTCTCCCCCACAGGCGCGCCCGCCCGCGAGGAACGCAAGGTCGTCACGATCCTGTTCACCGACCTCGTCGGCTCGACGGCGCGCGCGGAGGCGCTCGACCCCGAAGACGTGCGCGCGACCCTCTCCACGTACTACGCGCAGCTCCGGGCCGAGCTCGAACGCCACGGCGGCACCGTGGAGAAGTTCATCGGCGACGCGGTGATGGCGATCTTCGGCGCGCCGGTCGCGCACGAGGACGACGCCGAACGCGCGGTGCGCGCGGCGATCGCCATCCGCGACTCGATCGGCGAGGAGCTCCAGATCCGCACCGCCGTCAACACCGGCGAGGCGCTCGTCGCGCTCGGCGCGCGGGCGGTCGAGGGCGAGGGGATGGTCTCGGGCGACGTCGTCAACACGGCCGCGCGCCTGCAGAGCGCGGCCCCCGTGAACGGGATCCTCGTCGGAGAGGCGACGTACCGCGCGACCCGGAACGCGATCGACTACCGGGACGCGCCGGCGGTCGAGGCCAAGGGAAAGGCCGAGCCGGTCAAGGTGTGGGAGGCCGTCGGAGCGCGATCACGGTTCGGCAGCGACGTCGAGCAGAAGCTGCGGACGCCGCTCGTCGGCCGCGAGCGGGAGCGCGGTCTCCTGGCCGACGCGCTCGCCCACGCGCGCGCGGAGCAGTCGGCGCAGCTCGTCACGCTCGTGGGCGTCCCGGGCATTGGCAAGAGCCGCCTCGTCGCAGAGCTGTTCCAGATCACCGAGGCCGATCCCGACCTGATCTCCTGGCGCCAGGGGCGCTCGCTCCCATACGGCGAGCGCGTGAGCTTCTGGGCGCTCGGCGAGATCGTCAAGGCGCACGCCGGGATCCTCGAGTCCGACGACGCGGCGACGGCCGAGGAGAAGCTCGATGCCATGGTCGACGCGCTTTCCGCGGACGAGCGGGAACGGGAGTGGCTCGCCCGCCATACACGCCCCCTCGTCGGCCTCGAGGGCGCCGAACGGGCCGAGCGAGAGGAAGCGTTCGCGGCCTGGCGGCGGCTGCTCGAGGCGGCCGCCGAGCAGCGGCCACTCGTGCTCGTCTTCGAGGACCTCCACTGGGCCGACGAAGGGCTGCTCGACTTCGTCGACCACCTCGCCGACTGGGCCACGACGGTTCCGCTCCTCATCGTCGGTACGGCGCGCCCCGAGCTGCTCGATCGCAGACCCGGCTGGGGCGGCGGCAAGCGCAACGCCTTCACGCTCTCGATCGGGGCACTCACCGACGAGGAGACCGCGGTCCTCCTCCAGCGGCTCCTCGACCGCGCCGTGCTCGACGCCGACGCGCAGCAGGCGGTGCTGCAGCGCGCCGAGGGGAACCCGCTCTACGCGGAGGAGTACGCGCGCATGCTAGCCGAGCACGAGGGCGGGGACCTGCCGCTCCCAGAGACCGTGCAGGGCCTGATCGCCGCCCGGATCGACGGGCTCGCGCCGGAGGAGAAGGCCCTCCTCCAGGACGCATCGGTGATCGGCAAGGTCTTCTGGCCGGGCGCGCTGCCGGGCGCGGACGAGCGCATCCTGCATGCGCTCGAGCGGAAGGAGTTCGTCCGCCGCGACCGCCGCTCATCGATCGCGGGAGAAACGCAGTACGCGTTCCTTCACGCGCTCGTCCGCGACGTCGCCTACGGCCAGATTCCGCGTGCGGAGCGGCTGGACAAGCACCGCCGGGCTGCGGAATGGCTCGCCTCCCTCGCCGGCGACCGGGCCGAGGACCATGCGGCCATGCTCGCCCACCACTACCGCGAGGCGCTCACGCTCGCCGAGGCGGCCGGGATCGAGACGGCCTCGCTGCGCGAGCCGGCGCAGCGGGCATTCGCCGACGGCGCGCAGCGCGCACTGTCGCTCGGCGACGGCGCGACGGCGCGCGAGCTCGGGCTCGAAGCGCTCGCGCTGACCGGCGAGGAAGATCCGGAGCGGCCGTCACTGCAGCTGGTCGTGGGCTACGCACAACAACTCGTCGGCTTCGAAGACCTGGCCGAGATCGTCGAGCCCGCGATCGACGGCTTCCTCGCGCAGGGCGAACCGGGGCGAGCCGCCGAGGCAGCCGTGCTCCTCGGGACCGCGTACTTCTACCTCGGCGACCTGGAGCGCGTGCGGACGTTCAGGGGTCGCGCGCTCGAGCTCGCGCGGCGAGCGCCTCCCTCCCGCGCGACCGCCCGCACGCTCGCATCCGTCTCGCGGTCCCTGCAGATCATCGACCACGATCTGGCACTGGGGCTCGAGCTCGCCAACGAGGCTCTCGCGCTCGCGGTGGAGGTGGATGATGATCAGACCGCTGCGATCGCCCTGAATTCGATCGGGATGGCGCGCGTCCATTCCGGCGACGCCGGTGGGATCGAGGACCTCGAACGCAGCATCGAGCGCGCCGAACGCTCCGGCTCGGTCTTCCACCAGCACAACTCGCTCAACAACCTCGCGAACATGCTGTGGGAGGTCGGCCGTCTCGACGACGGGTCGGCCCGCATCCAGGAGGCGCGGGCTCTATGCGAGCGCTATGGCTTCGTCACTGCTCTGCTCTGGAACGACGCCGAGCTTGCGTACGACGCCCACTTCCACGGCGACCTCGAGGCGGTGGTCACGCTGGCGGATGCATTTCTCGCGCGTGAATGGTCCGAGCTCGGCTACCAGCTCCGACCGATGCTCGCGACCCGAGCCCGGGCACTGCTTGCCCGTGGGAGGGTCGGAGAGGCCTCGGCCGACGCGGACCGGGCACTCGAAGGCCTGCGCGAGAGCGGGTCCGACGCGCAGGTCGCACCGTTCATCCTGATGGTGGCGGCACTCAGCCGCCGAGCCAATGGGGAGGAGCAAGAGGCCGATGCTCTGCTCGCCGAGGCGCTGGCTCAGCCGCTTGACGCGATCCTGTACGACCTGCCGCTCCACCTCGTCGAGCTCGAACGTGGCGACGAGTACGTCACGCTGACCGAAGGGGTGCCCGGACATGTCTGGCTGGCTGCGAATCAGGCGGCCGCGGCACGCGAGCTGGCCCGCGCGTCGGAGCTTTACGGCTCGATGGGCGCGCGGTTCCCCGAGGCCTGGGCGGCGTTGCTCGCCGCCGAGCGCGGCGACACATCGCGCCTCGACGCGGCGTTTGCGTACTTCGAGGAGCAGCAGGCGACGCCGTACGTCCAGCGCTGCCGTGCTCTGATGCAGGCGTCCGCGTAGGATCAAAGCCGTGCCCGAGGCGCTCTGGTTCACGGACGACGAGGAGGCCAACCGCCTGCTCGCCGACGACCCATTCGCGCTCCTCGTCGGCTTCGCGCTCGACCAGCAGATCACGGTCCAGCAGGCGTTCCTCGGCCCGCTGCGGCTGAAACAGCGGCTCGGCACACTCGAGCCACGCGCTGTCGCGGGCGCGGACCTCGAGCCGCTCTTCCGCCAGAAGCCCGCCATCCACCGCTTCCCCGGCTCCATGGCCGAGCGGGTGCGCGAGCTCGCCGCTACCGTCGAGGAGCAGTACGGCGGTGACGCAGCCCGCCTCTGGACGCAGGCAGCGGACGGCGCCGACCTCCGCAGCCGCATCTCCGCGCTGCCCGGCTTCGGCGAGATGAAGATCAAGGCCCTCGGTTCCGTCCTCGCGAAGCGCTTCGACGTCGCGGTCGCGCAGGACCTCGTCCCGGGCCATCCGACGCTCGGCGACGTCGACTCGGCGCAGGCGCTCGCCGACTACCAGGCCGCGAAGAAGGCGCACAAGGCCCAGTGGCTGGCGTCGAAGTCCGGACGCTGACCGACGGCGGCCAGCCCGCCGAGGAAACCGCGCACGCCCTGGCCGAGTTCCTCGCTGCGGCGAAGCAGACGCTCGAGATCGCGGTCTACGACCTGCACCTGCCGCCGGATCTCAGCGCGACCGTCCGCGACGAGCTCGTCGCCGCGCAGAAGCGCGGCGTCGCGGTCCGCCTCGCGTACAACCTCGACCACGCGAAGGAAGTGCCGGTCCCGGCGCCGCCGAGCACGGATCCCGACGCGATCGAGGCTCAGCCCTTCCCCACCGCCGCGATCCCGGGCGTGCCCGACCTCATGCACCACAAGTACGTCGTGCGCGACAGCGCCTCAGTCTGGACCGGCTCGACGAACTGGACGGCCGACTCGTGGACACGGGAGGAGAACGTCGTCGTGACGGTCGACTCTCCCGCGGTCGCCGGCCGCTACCGCGACGATTTCGAGCAGCTCTGGACGACGCGCGAGGTGGCCCGCAGCGGCCGTGTCGACACGGCGCCCGTGGACGGGATGCGCGCCTGGTTCTGCCCGGGCCGCGGCGAGAAGCTCGCCCACCGGATCGCGAAGGCGATCGGCTCCGCCCGCCGCCGTGTCCGGATCGCCTCGCCCGTGATCAGCTCGGCGCCGATCCTCGGGACGCTTGCGGAGGTCGCCTCCGACGGGAAGGTCGACCTCGCGGGCGTCGTCGACGCCACCCAGGTCGCCGAGGTGCTTCAGCAATGGCATGAGAACGGGAACGCAGACTGGAAGGGGCCCCTCTTGCGGACGGCTCTCACCCGCGCCCCGTTCTCCGGCAAGCGGTCAACGCCGTACACACCCGACTCGGTGCACGACTACATGCACGCGAAGGTGACCGTCGCCGACGACCGCCTCTTCGTCGGCAGTTTCAACCTCTCCCACTCCGGCGAGCTGAACGCCGAGAACGTGCTCGAGCTCGAGGACGCGCAGCTCGCCGACCGCCTCGCCGCGTTCGTGGACGAGGTGCGCGCGCGCTATCCCGCGGTCGCAGTCTGAGCGGCGGCCCCCTTTCGGGGGATCCGGGCTGATACCAAGCACATACCTCGGGGCCACCCGGTTTCATAGCCCGCCGGCCGATCTACTGGACACCGGGCAATCGGCCCGGCCGGTACGACCGACCAGAGGAGCTCTCACATGCGCAAGATTCGTAACGCCACGCGGACGACCAAGATGGTCGTCGCGGCCGTGGCAGCGGTCATGGTTTTCGCGGCCACCTACGGCTTCGCCGCCTCGCTGGGCCTGAGCACGTCTGGGCTCGGCGCCGGCAGCAGCGTCGTTGCAGCCTGCGGCTCGGGCATCACAGCGTCCTACACGACGGCGTACGCCTCGGCGATTCCGGGCTACTCCGTCAGCCAGGTGAACCTCGCCAGCATCCCCGCCGGCTGCCTGAGCAAGTCGTACAGGATCCAGCTGACGGGCTTGGCGGGCGCCGCGGTCGGTACCGAGATGACGGGCTCGCTGCCCGCGTCCGGCACCACTGCGTCGATCGCCACCTCGGGCAGCGTCGACGCGAGCCTCGTCACCGGCATCTCGGTCGTCGTCTCGTAGCACTGGTCGTCGTACCGGCGGCAGCGAGCGGGGCGCGATCTCGGCGCCCCGCTCTGCCCGCCGGGAGATGATGAGGATGAAGCGACTGACCAACATGTTCGGCCTCGCCTTGACGGCAGTGCTCCTGTCGGTCGGCGTCGCCTCGGCAGCGAGCCTCGGCCTCACCACGGGGAAGCTCGGGGCGGGCAGCGCGACGGTGAGCGGCTGCACGTCGTCGTCCCTCACGGCGACGCGCAACGTCGACAACAGCGGCAACGTCACCCAGGTCAACGTGACGAACGTCCCTCAGGCATGCGCGGGCGAGATCCTCGCCGTGACGCTCGAGTCCAGCTCGCAAACGAGCCTCGGCGGCGCTTCGGCAATCGTCGGCACGTGCACTGGCGGCTGCACCGCCACCGTCACCGCTTTCGGCACCGTTTCGGCCACGAACGTCGCCTCCTACGCGCTCTCACTCACGGAGTAGACGACGATGCGCCGCCGCACGCTGCTCCGCCTCACTCTCGCGATCGTGGTCGCAATGACGACGTCAGCGGGCGTCGCGTATGCCGCGAGCCTCGGGCTCTCCTCGAAGAAGCTCCATGCCTGGAGCCAGACCCTTACGAAGGGAACGTGCAACCAGACGTCCTCTACTGCCGATGACACCTACGTGCAGCAGGCGAGCCCGAACAGCACGACCGGGGGCACCGACACGACGCTCACGATCGGGGGAGCCGCCGGCTCGCAGGACCATGCCTTCATCCGTTTCGACGTGACCGGCTGCAGCCTCCCGACCACGGCCGGCGCGGACGGCGCGGTGATGACACTCACCGTGACCACGAAATCGAACGACACGATCTCCGTCTTCCCCGTCTATTCGAGCTGGAGCTCGGCGACGCTTACCTGGAACGGCGTCGGCGGCCTCACGATCGGCCCGACCGCGACGACGACCTTCGTCCCGTCGTCCACCGGGGCGCTCACCGTGACGGTTACGGCAGATGTCGACGCTGCGATCAAGGCCGGCACGCTGTGGGGCTGGGAGCTCCGCGACACCAGCGGCACCTCCACCTGCGCGATCGGATCGTCCGAGAACAACGCGGCGGGCAAGCGGCCCGCGATGACCCTCAGCTATGAGAAGTAGCGTCGCGATCCCGCCAGTCGCGGTTCGTCCGCGATTCGCGCACGCGAAGACGACGGCCGTCGTTGCGGCACAGCTCGGGGTCGTTGCCGTGCTGCTCTGGTTCGGGCTGCCGCAGAGCCTCGGCGGGCGCGCCGAGTGGGTCCTCGTGAGCGGCACGAGCATGCTGCCGCGCCTCCACACCGGCGACCTCGTACTCGTCGAGCGCCGGTCAAGCTACCACGTCGGCGAGGTCGTCGGCTACCGCGTGCCGAAGGGACAAGTCGGCGCCGGGGTCGTCGTCATCCATCGGATCGTCGGCGGCAACGGTCGGACCGGCTGGCGGGTCAAGGGCGACAACCGCACCACCCAGGACCTCTGGTCTCCGACGAACCGGGACGTCCTGGGCAGCAGGCTGCTGCGGATCCCCGACGCCTGGCTCGTCCTCCGCGTCCTCCACATGCCGGTCCTGCTCGCGCTGTTCGCCGGCTTCGGTGTCTTCCTTTGGATCGCGCTCGCCGGGGAAGAGGAAGCCGATGTCGACGAGGTCGAGGAGGCAGGCTGAGATGAGCGCCGCGGACCTCTTCCTGCTCGAGCGCCGGGCCCTCCTCGATCCGTTGCGAGACTCCGTCTCCCGGCTCGCCAGGCACCCGGCGGCCGTGCTCGGCATCGCGTGCATCGGCCTCGTCGGGACGTTCGCGGGAATGCTGGCCACGGGCGGCTCCGGGCCGATCGGAACGATCATGTTCGTGCCGTGGGTGGCGCTCCTGGCGGCCCGGTTCGGCCCCGCGGCGGGCGCGGTCGCCGGAGTCGCGGCGACGGGTCTGTACTTCGCGGCTGCGGAGACGGTCGGGCTACCCGAGGACCCGGCGTCGCTGGCGCTACGTCTCGCTCCGCTCGTCGGAGTGGGCATGGCCGCCGGTCTCTCCTCCCGCCGCATCTCGTCGGACGCGCTCGAGCTGCAGTCGACGAGCGCAGTGCAGCGCGCACTGCTCGACTCGACCGTCGACGGCATCTGCCTCACCGACGCCGCCGGCAACGTCGTCCTGGCGAACGCGCCGCTGCAACGCCTCACGATCGAGCTCGGTCTCCCTCCACACGGCAGCGTCGCCGAGCGGCTGCTCGCGCTCTCCGACCGGACGACGGAGCCCGCTCGTTTCCGCGAGCGCATGCAGGCGCTGGCACACGATCAAGCGGCGAGCGAGGACGAGTTCGAGCTCACCGAGAGCGGCCGCGTCTTCCGCGGCTCCACGGCGCCCGTAGCCCGGCCGGACGGAACCGTCGTCGGCCGGATCTGGACGCTGCGGGAGGTGACGGCCGACCGCCAGCTCGAGCGGCTTCGCGACGCGTTCGTGGCCGCGGTCTCGCACGAGCTCCGCACGCCGCTCACGTCGATCTCGGGCTTCCTCGAGATGCTCGGCGACGAGGAGGACGTGCTCAGCGCGTCGGGGCGCACGTATCTCGGCGTCATCCGCCGCGGCACGATGCGCCTGCAAGGAATCGTCGAGGACCTCCTCCTCGTTGCGCAGATCGAGGCGAATCGGCTGGAGCTGGACTCCGCGCCGACCGACCTGGCCGAGCTCGCGACCGAGACGGTCGAGGCCGCTCTGCCCGCCGCCGCGGAGAAGGGGATCGAGCTCGTGCTCGACGTGGAGGGCCCGCTTCCGCTCGAAGCCGACGCGGGTCGACTCCGGCAGGTGCTCGACAATCTCGTCTCGAACGCGCTCAAGTTCACTCCCAGCGGCGGCTCGGTGCTGCTGTCGGCGAGCAACGGCTCGGGGCCGTTGCACGTCGCGGTCACCGACACCGGCATCGGCATCCCGCACGAGGAGATTGGCCAGCTGTTCTCGCGCTTCTACCGCGCCTCGACCGCCACCCGCCGCACGATCCCCGGCACCGGCCTCGGGCTCGTCATCGCCCGCGCGATCGTCGAAGGCCACGGCGGCACGATCTCCCTCGCCAGCGTCGAGGGCGAGGGGACACGGGTGACGGTGACCCTGCCGAGCGGTCAGGCCGCGGGCGGGACGTACCTGTAGCCGAAACCGCGTACCGTCTCGATCGGCTCGAAATCGTCTGCCGCCTGCCTGAGCTTCTTCCGCAGGTACGAGACGTAGAGCTTCACCTGGTCGCGCGAGACGCCCGCCTGGTGACCCCAGCATTGCTCGATCAGCTGATCGGCCGAGAGCACCTGGCCGGGATGCCGCGTGAGGGCACCGAGGAGCCGGAATTCGAGCGGAGTGAGGCGCACCGGCAGGCCGCGACAGATGACGAGCCGCCTGGCGTAGTCGATCGCAAGGGTCCCGTCGTCGTAGTGCTCGAGGTGCGTCGGCTCGGGGGCGCGCCGCAGGAGCGCCTCGATCCGTGCGAGCAGCTCCTGGCGACCGAAGGGCTTCACGACGTAGTCGTCGGCGCCGCCACGGAAGCCTCGCACCTTGTCGATCTCGCCGCCGCGTGCCGTGAGCAGGATCACCGGCACGTCGCTCAGGTCGCGGAGCCGCTCGAGCGTCTCGAAACCGTCGAGCTCCGGCATCGAGAGGTCGAGCACGACGAGATCGGCCGGATTGGCGTGGAATGCGCGCAGCGCAGCGCGCCCGTCGTTCGCCGTCTCGACGCCGTAACCGGCGCCTCGCAGGAGCTCCTCGAGCAGAAGGCGGATGTCGTCGTCGTCATCGACAACGAGCACCCGCCGCACGGGTGCCGTGACCACCGCGCTCAGTATGAGGAACGCTCCGGCCGATGAAAAGGCCGTGAAGCGCCTCGCCCTCGCCGCAGCGCTCGCCCTGGTGCTCCTCACGGGCTCGTCCGCACAGGCCTTTCGGCTGCCCGCGGCGCGGCACTGCCCGGTCTTCCCCGCGAACAATCCGTGGAACGAACGCGTCGACAAGCTTCCCGTATCGGCAGATTCCGCCCAATTGATCGCTTCGATCGGGGTCGACGCCCCGGTCCACGCCGACTTCGGCTCGGGCAAGTGGGACGGCGGCCCGATCGGGATCCCGTTCGACGTCGTCTCGCGAACGACGGCGCGCTCTCGCGTCTCGTTCGACTACGACGACGAGTCCGACCGCGTTCGCTACCCGATCCCGCACCACGTCCACATCGAAGGAGGCGCGCACGCGACCGGCGACCGGCACGCGATCCTCGTCGACAAGAACGCGTGCCGGCTCTACGAGCTGTACGACCTGCGCCACACGAGCCGTGGCTGGACCGCCGGCTCGGGCGCCGTCTGGAACCTTCGCTCGAACCACCTGCGGCCGACCGGCTGGACGTCGGCGGACGCGGCCGGACTGCCCATGTTCCCAGGCCTCGCCCGCTGGGACGAGGTCTCGCGCGGGGCGATCGACCACGCGCTCCGCTTCACCGCGCCGCAGACGCGTCGCGCCTTCGTCTACCCCGCGCGCCACTACGCGTCGAGCTCGAACGACCCGGCGCTGCCGCCGATGGGGCTGCGGGTTCGGCTGAAGGCGAGCGTGAACGTCGCGTCGTACCCAGGCCAGGCGCGCGTCGTGCTGCGGGCACTACAGCGCTACGGGATGATCCTGGCCGACAACGGCTCCCCCTGGTACCTCTCGGGAGCACCGAACCCCCACTGGTCGAACGACGCCCTCCACTCGCTCGGCCGTCTCACGGGCGCCGACTTCGAGGTCGTCGACACGTCCTCGCTCCCGCGGCCGGGGAAGTAGCTAGAGGACTACCGCGCGGCCCAGCTTGCCCGCGGGTCCGGCAGCGGGGTGAGGAGCGGCTCGACGCGGTCGCGCAGGTGCTCGAACGCCGGCGGCAGGATGAGCTTCTCGCCGAGGTGCGCGGGATCCTCGTCAGTCGCGAATCCCGGCCCAAGGGTCGCGATCTCGAAGAGGACGCCGCCCGGCTCGCGGAAGTAGATCGAGCGGAACCAGAAGCGGTCGATGATCTCCGTCGGGTGGCCGCCGGCTTCGGCGACGCGATCGTGCCACGCCTGATGATCCTCCATCGTCGAGGCCCAGGCGACATGGTGGACGGTGCCGGCGCCGCCGATCCCCGGCGCATCGGGCGCCTCGGTGTATTCGATCCAGCCGCCTCGGGTCTCGGCGCGGGTGTCCCAGCGACCGTCCTGCTGCACGAAGCCGAGCGCCGTGAGGAACGCCTCGCTCGTCCGGCCAGAGGCGCGGACGCCCTCGAAGCCCTGCAGCGCCAGCTCCCTCGGGATCTCGGGATGGCGTGCCACGAGCGGCGCGTCCTCGACATGCGCGACGACGAGCTCCTGCGCGAGCCCTTCCGGATTGGTGAAGCGGAGCGACTCGCCGGCGGGCTCGACCTCGTGACCCTCCGCGCTCAGCCGGTCGGCCCAGAACTGGAGCGCGTCCGCGGAGCCGACGCGCCAGACGACGGTGTGAACCATCCCGTCGCCCGCCTGGCCCGGCCGCGCGTTCGGGTACTCGAAGAAGGTGATGTCCGACCCGGCCTGCCCGTCCTCATCGGCGTAGAAGAGGTGGTAGACGGTCGGGTCGTCCTGGTTGACCGACTTCTTCACGAGCCGCAGCCCCAGGACACGCGTGTAGAAGTCGACGTTCCCCGGCGCGTCGGCCGTGATGCACGTCACGTGGTGGATGCCGTCGAGCCGCACGTCAAACCTCCGGGGCCGCGAGCAGCTCCTTCGCGGCTACAAGGTCCGATTCTCGCACGAGGATCTCGCGGGAGCCTGCCGCCATGAAATCCTCGAGCGACGAATCGATCGCATCCGTGTCCCGATAGGCGCACTCGATCCCCTCCGACCGGAGCAGGCCGCACACCACTTCGGCCTCGGCTTCGCCCGACACCACCTTCACGACAACAGGGTCGCCGTCCTCCATGTCGCGAAGGCTACTCGCCCCCGAACGGCCCCATCGTCGGGAAGCGGTCCTCACCGTCGAGCAGGTGGCGGAGGAACAGCGCGACGCCGACGTCGCCGGCGAACAGGGAGTAGCGCCCCCGGCCGACCTCCGCGCGCTCCCGTTCGACCTGGCCGATCGCGTGCAGCGCGAAGGCGCGCGCGCGGTCGAGCCACAGCTCGTCGCCGGTGCGGCGATGGAGGACGAGGAACGCGTACGCGTTGCCGGCGGTGCCATGGCAGAGCCCCGGGCCCTTCGCGAGCGGGCCGGCACGCCACGTCAGCTCTCCGCCGGCGACCGCGAGCTCGAGGTCGAGCAGTTCGCCGAGCGTCGCCACGATTCCCGGCGCACCGTGGCACCACTGGACGCGCACCTCGTCGGGGGGCGCTCCTTCGAGCGTCGGCCAGTTCGCGAGCCCGCCCTCACGGAGCGTGTACGGCTCGAGGTCGACGAGCCGCACGGACCCGCGATTGGCGAAAGAGCGCACGTTCCCGGCATAGCCGTGCGCCGGGCCGAGATACCGGGCGGCGTGTCCACCGATGCGCGAGGTCCAGAGACCGTCGAGATCGCGCGCGACCTCGACTCGCTCCGCGGCCGCGCGCCACGCCTCGTCCCAGCGCTGCTCGCCCGTCCACGCCAGCATTGCCTCGGCGACGAGCATCGACCCCGGCGTCCCGTACATCACCTCGTTCGCCTCGGAATCGAGACCGGCGAGGACGAGCTCGTGGACGCGGTCGGCGAGACCGGCATCGCGGGTCAACCGGAAGGCGACGAGGGCGATCCCGACCTCTCCGAAGTGGTAGCTCGTCTCGACGGGATCCTCGTCCCAAGGTGAGGGACGCGCGCGATAGTGGTCGACGAACGACACGGCAGCGTCCTCCCAGCCGGTCGAGCCGAGCTCGTCGAGCGCCCAGATGATGCCCGCGCCGCCGATGTAGACGTCCGAGAACCCCCACTCCTCGCCATCTCGCGGATGCCACGGCCAGCGCTCGCCGTCGAAGGCCGCCTCCGCGTCGGCGACGATGGTGCGGATTGCCTCCTCGGCACGCGCATTTTCCCACTCCCCCGCGGCGAGCGGCTCGTGCTCCGACGATCGGAAGAGCTCAGCCAACGCCGGCCAGGAGGAAGGCGCGCGACTCCTTCACCATCTCGCGGGCGATCACGAGCCGCTGGATCTCCTGCGTGCCCTCGTAGATCTGCGTGATCTTTGCGTCGCGCATGAAGCGCTCGACCGGGTACTCCTTGATGTAGCCGTAGCCGCCGAGGATCTGCACCGCGTCGGTCGTGACGGCCATCGCGACGTCGCCGCACTTGAGCTTTGCCATCGCCGACGCCTTCGTCAGCTC
>DASYOZ010000139.1:0-13105 GCA_036007185.1 Gaiellaceae bacterium
GCACGACGCCGGACGCCTGCACGTTCCGCCAGAAGATCTCGGCGTAGCCCGCGAGCGAGACGATGCCTTCCTGGATGCGCGCCCCGCCGGAGTCGTTGATGCCGATGATGGGGCAGCCGTACTTGACGGCGAGGTCCATCACCTTGCAGATCTTCTCCGCGAAGACCTCGCTGAGCGAGCCGCCGAAGACGGTGAAGTCTTGTGAGAAGACGAAGACGCGGCGGCCGAAGATCGTGCCGTAGCCGGTGACGACGGCGTCGCCGTACGGCCGGCGCTCCATCATCCCGAAGTTCGATTCGCGGTGGCGGACGTAGCGGTCGAGCTCGACGAATGAGCCCGAGTCGCAGAGCCGCTCCGCGCGTTCGCGGGCGAGCAGGCGTCCCTCCTCGCGGCGGCGCGCGACCGCCTTCTCGCTGCCCGCATGCAGCGCCTCGCGGCGCACCTCCTCCAGCCGGCCCAGCTTCGCCTCGGTCGACTGGTCGTCCGTCGTCGCCACCGCGGGAGCGTATCCCGGTGCCGTTGGTACCGTCGGAAGGTGAGACGGCGGCTTCCCCCGGCGCTCCAGGAACGCGATTTCGCGCTGCTCTGGTCGACGATCCTGGCGATGCGGTTCGCCGAGCAGATGGTCGCGGTGGCCGTCGGCTGGCAGGTCTACGCGATCCGCCGCAACCCGCTCGATCTCGGGCTCATCGGTCTCGCGGAGTTCCTGCCGCTGCCGCTGCTGGCGCTACCCGCAGGCCACCTGTCCGACCGCTTCCCGCGCCGGCTCGTGCTCGCCGGCGGGATCGGCTTGAACGCGACGATCGCTGCCGGCCTGCTCGTCGTCACGCTGCACGGCGCGACGGCGCTCTGGCCTTTCCTCGCGCTGGCGGCCGCGACCGGCGTGGCGAACGCGATCGGTTGGCCGGCCTACGGAGCGCTGACGCCGGAGGTCGTGCCGCCGGAGGTGCTGCCGGGGGCGATGGCCCTGCGCTCGGTCGCGAGCCAGACGGCGGTCGTCGCCGGGCCCGCGATCGGCGGCGCGTTGTTCGCGATCCACGCAGAGGTGGTCTACGCGACCGCAATCGGCCTCTTCGGCGTCGCCTTGCTCGCCGTCGCGCGAGTTCGCTCGCAAGCGGCCGTGCGCGACGTCGCCGAGCAGGTGGCGCCGCGCCTCGGCGATCTCGTCGCCGGCGTCCGCTTCGTCCTGCGGACGCGGATGCTGCTCGGTGCGATCGGCCTCGACCTCTTCGGCGTGCTGCTCGGCGACTCGATCGCGCTGGCGCCGGTGTTTGCCGCGACGATCCTCGACGTCGGCCCGGTCGGCCTGGGCGCGCTCCGGGCTGCTCCCTCGGCCGGCGCGCTCGCCGCCGGCCTGCTCCTCGCCCGGCGGCCGCTTCGCTTCCCCGCGGGCTCCACACTGCTCGTGGTCGTCGGGATCTTCGGCGTGACGATGATCGTGTTCGGGCTCTCGCGCTCGCTGCCGCTCTCGCTCGCCGCTCTCGCCGTCAGCGGCTTCGCGGACATGATCAGCATGAACATCCGCTCGACCACCGTGCTCCTCGTGACGCCCCACGAGCTGCAGGGCCGCGTGAGCGCCGTGGAATGGGTCTTCATCAGCGCCTCGAACGAGCTCGGCGCCTTCGAGTCTGGCGCGGTCGCGTCGCTGCTCGGGACGATGCGCGCCGTCGTGCTCGGAGGGGCACTCATGATCGGCGTGGCGGCATCGTGGCCGCGTCTCTTTCCGGCGCTCGCACGGATGGGTCGGCTCGACGAGCTCGAGCCCGAGCCCGTATAGGCTCGGCCGATGGAGCCCCTGGACCGCTCGACGCTGTGGCCGTACGACGAGCGGGGCGAGCTGCGGGACTTCCACTACCAGCGCCACGGCAGCCCGACCGTCGCGGCCGCCGAGGCGGCCCTGGGGGAGCTGGACGGCGGCACGGCCCTCCTCTTCCCGTCCGGCGCAGGCGCGACAACGGCACTCGTCCTGTCGCTGCTCGAGCCGGGCGACACGATCGCGCTGGCAGGCCGCGGGTACTTCGGCACCGGCGTCACGTTCGCCGCGCTCGCGCCGTGGGGCCTCCGTGTCGTCGAGTTCGACCAGACGTCAGCGCCACCCGAAGGCGTCCAACTCGTCTGGCTCGAGGCGCCGTCGAACCCGTACCTCACCATGCCGGATCTCGAGGCGGCCGCGGCCCACCCCGCGCGGGTCGTCGTCGACGCTACGGTCGCGACGCCCGTGCACCTGCGCCCGCTCGAGCACGGCGCCGACTTCGTCCTCCACAGCGCGACGAAGTACCTCGCCGGCCACGACGACGCCCTGCTCGGAGTAGTCGTCTGCCGCGACGGCGCTGCTGCGGAGGAGCTGCGGACTTTCCGCAGCCGCACGGGCATCGTCGCCGCGCCCGACCCTGCCTGGCTACTGCTGCGCAGCCTGAAGACCCTCGAGCTGCGCGTGCGGCGGCAGACCGACACGGCGGCATTCCTCGCCCAGCGCTTGCGGGCGCACCCGGTGGTCGAGACCGTCCGCTACCCCGGCCTCGGAGGACTGCTCTCGTTCGACGTCGCCGACGCCGAGACAGCGCGGAAGGTGGAGACGTCGACGCGGGTGGTCGTCAACGCCACATCGCTAGGCGGTGCCACGAGCCTGATCGAGAGCCGCCACCGCTGGGAAGGCGACCGCGTCCCGCCCGGACTGCTCCGCCTCAGCGTCGGCCTCGAGGATCCCGAGGCCCTCTGGGCCGACCTCGAGCAGGCGCTCGCCGACTAGCACTGATTCGCGGCCCGCGGCGGCGGGTACGAGCCCGTATCGCGTGGCCAATCCCATCCGAATCCTTGTCGCCGAGGACGACGACGCTTTCCTCGACGCAATCGTGCTCCTGCTCGAGCAGGACGGCCGCTTCAGCGTGGTCGGACGCGCCCGAAACGGACGAGAGGCCGTCGAGCTCGCAGAGCGGATGTTGCCCGACGCGGTCGTGATGGACATCGAGATGCCGGTGCTCGACGGCGTCGAAGCCACGCGCCGGCTGCGCGAGAGCCGGCCGGAGCTGCCGATCGTCGCCGTCAGCGGGCACGACTACGAGGAGCGGGTGCTCGAGATCAGGGGCGCCGGCGCCGACGACTACGTCCGCAAGGAGCGCCTCGCCGCCGAGCTGCCACGCGTACTCGCCACTGCGGCTCGGGCAGAATCACGCCGTGCCGAAGCAAAGAATCCTCGCCGTCGTGCGTGAGATCTGTCTGGCGATGCCGGAGACGAGCGAACGACCGTCGCACGGGGAGCCGACGTTCTTCGTCGGCGGCAAGCGCTCCTTCGCGAGCGTCTGGGACAGCCACCACGGCGACGGCCGCTTCGCGCTCATCTGCGCTGCGCCGGCGGGGCTGCAGGCCTCAGTCGTCGATGCCGACCCGGAACGCTTCTTCGTGCCGGCCTATGTCGGCCATCGCGGCTGGGTCGGAGTCCGCCTCGACCGCGGCTTCGACCGCGAGGAGATCGCCGGAATCCTCGAGGACGCCTATGCCGAGGTCGCGCCGCCTCGGCTCCTGCGGGCGGACTGAGCCGCGAGAAAGAGCCGGAGGTCGGACTCGAACCGACGACCCACGCCTTACAAGGGCGTTGCTCTACCAGCTGAGCTACTCCGGCCCGCGCAGGGCAGCGTAGCGCCGCCCGCTACAGGGGAACTTCGCGTGTCTGCTGGTGCGCGAGGATCTTGCGCTTGACGCGCTGGAGCGCGTTGTCGATCGTCTTCGTGTCGCAGCCGAGCCGCTCGGCCATGTCCTCGTATGACGCGCCCTCGAGGTAGAGCCGCAATGCGTCCGCCTCGAGCGGCGAGAGACCCGCGCCGAGGCTGAAGACGAGGCTCTGCAGCTCCTCTGTCGAGATCACGACGAGTGGCGGCTCGTGCACCGCAGGCCCCGGCAACGCATCGCCGAGCGTGCAGTCCCCGTCGCCGTCCTGCCCCGCCGGGGTGTGGCTGAACGAGATGTACGTGTTGAGCGGCGCGTGCTTGAACCGGGTTGCTGTCTTGATCGCGGTGATGATCTGCCGCGTGACGCAGAGCTCGGCAAAGCTGCGGAACGACGTCTCCTTGTCCGCGCGGAAATCCCGCACCGCCTTGTAGAGGCCGATCAGCCCTTCCTGCAGGAGGTCGTCGTTGTCGCCGCCGGCGAGGAAGTACGAGCTCGCCTTGAGGCGCACGAAGCCCGTGTAGCGGCGAATCAGAGCGTCCATCGCGACCTTGTCGCCGTTTCGCGCCTTGAGGACGAGCTGTAGATCCTCCAGCTCTCGTTGAGCTTTTTGCGGCGAGCGCGCAGTCGCGGTGCGGGCAGCCATGTCGCCTCCCGGACGTTGCCAGGATGAAGTCTCACCCTGTAGTCGAGGCGAAGATAGCAAGCGGTCCAAGGTTTTACAAGTCCGATTGCTCTGGACCCAGCTTGTCCTGGACCCAGGACGCTAGCGGGCGCTAGCGTTCGCCGCGACGTAACCGCTCGAGCCGGGCGAGCGTCTCCGGGTCGAGGCGGTCGCGGAGATCGCCTCGCGCCGACGGCGGCTGGCTCGGCCGGGCGAGCTCGGAGAGGAAGGTCTGCGACGCGAACTTCCGCACCTCGATCCCCGTCGTGCCACGGACGGCAGCGTCCGAGGAGACGATCGCGACCTGCTCGCTGCGGCGATGCTCGGCCGCGAGCCGCTCGAGCAGGGAGTCCGCATCCTTGGCCCAGCGCACCTCGAGCGCGCCGTGCCGCTCGTCGCGCCCCTCGCCGTCGAACACGAGCACGCCGCGAGCGCCCTGCGCCGCCACCCAGCTCGCAAGCAGGTCGCGCAGCTCCTCCGGGGAGCCGAAGCCGCCGGCGTGCAGAAGGTTGAAGCCGTCGAAGAGGTAGAGGGTCGGTTCAGCCACCCCGTTGTCTCCTCGCTTCGTAGAGGAGGAGCGCTGCGGCGACGCTGACGTTGAGCGACTCGATCCGGCCGAGTTGCGGGATCGAGACCTCGAGGTCGCAGGTGCGCCGCACGAGCGGGCGCAGCCCCTTGCCCTCGGCACCGAAGACGAAGGCGATGCCGCCGGACAGGTCTGCGTCCCACATCGGCGTGCCCGAGCCGCCGGTGGCGCCGGCGACCCAGAGGTCCCCGCTCTTGATGTCCGCGAGGTAGCGGGCAAGGTTCGGCACGACGGCGACCGGCAGATGCTCGACCGCTCCCGCCGAGGAACGGCAGACGGCAGCGGTGACGCGGGCCGCACCGTGCGCGGGCACGACGACGCCGCTCGCCGCCGCTCCCTCCGCGCTACGGATCACGGCGCCGAGGTTCCGCGGGTCGCTGACCTGGTCGAGGCACGCGAGGAGCGGCGCCGGCCCTACAGCCAGCTCGAAGGCATCCGCGTAGCGGTACGGCTCGCACCACGCGACGACTCCCTGGTGGTCGCGCGTCACCGCGGCCTCCGAAAGGTCTCGCTCGAGCTTCGTCTGCACCCGCGGGCGCTCGATGCCGCCCAGCCAGGCCTCGCTTCGCACCGCCCGCTCGCTCGCCCAGACCTCGAGCACCTCGCGCGGCCCACGCAGCGCCTCCCGCACCGGACGGCGCCCGTAGACGAGCTCGCGCGTCACGGACGGCGGACGAGCCGGTAGCCGGGAGGCTCGGCAACGTCGCGCACCTCCCAGCCCGCGGCCGCGATCTCGTCGCGCAGGCGGTCCGCCTCGGAGAAGTCCCGCGCGTCCCGGGCCTCGCGCCGCCGGTCGGCGAGCTCGGCGAGCTCCGCCGGTGCCTCCTCCGTGTCGGCTATCGACGCAAGACCGAAGATCTCGAAAGCGCGCCGCAGCAGCTCCTGGTCGCGCCAACCGTGCATCACGGCCAACGCCCCCGGCGTGTTGAAGTCGTCGTCGAGCGCCGCCTCGAGCTCGGCCCAGTCGCCGACCGGCTCGCTCGGCGAGCGGAAAATGTTGCGGAACGTCTCGAGCTGCGCGCCGGCCTGCTCGAGCGTCTCGTCGGAGTAGTCGAGCGGCTTTCGCCAGTGGCCGGTCAGGAAGAAGAAGAGGAGCGTCTCGCGCCCCCACCGGTCGAGCGCGTCCGCGAGCGAGACATCGTTGCCGAGCGACTTGTGCATCTCGGAGCCGCGCATGCTGAGCATCCCGTTGTGCATCCAGATCCGGGCGAAGCCGTGCCCGAGCGCCCGCGACTGCGCGATCTCGTTCTCGTGATGCGGGAACTTGAGGTCGAGCCCGCCGCCGTGGATCTCGAAGCTCGTGCCGAGGTACTTCTCCGCCATCGCCGAGCACTCGATGTGCCAGCCCGGTCGGCCGCGGCCCCAGGGAGAATCCCACGAGGTGTCCTCGCCCGGCTTGTTCGCCTTCCAGAGCGCGAAGTCGCGGGGATCCTCCTTGAGCGGATTCGGCTCCTGCTCCTCCATCTGGTCGAGTCGCTGCCGCGAGAGCCGGCCGTAATCGGGGAACCGCGCGACGCGGTAGTAGACGTCGCCTTCGACCTCGTAGGCGAAGCCGCCCTCGAGCAGCTCCTCGATCAACACGATCTGCTCCGGGGTCGTGTGGGCGGCCGTCGGCTCGACGTCGGGCCGGCCGAGCCCGAGACGGTCGGTGTCCTCCAGGTACCAGCGCGTCGCGTCGGCTGCGAGAGCGGCGCTGTGGCCGGGCGCCGCGTCGTAGATCTTGTCGTTGATGTCGGTGATGTTGACGACGACTTTCGTCTCGTAGCCGCGGTGCTCGAGCCAGCGCTTCAGCCACAGAGGCAGCACGTTGACGGCGTAGCCGTTGCCCACGTGGATGCGCTGGTAGACGGTCGGGCCGCACCAGTAGATCCCGATCGGCCCAGGCGGCGGCGGCAGCTCGACGAGCGACCCCGTGAAGGTGTCGTGCACGCGCACGGCTTCTAGCCTACGTCGCTCGCCGCAGCAACTCGTCCGGCGGGAGCGCGGCGATGACGGCCGCGAGCTCCGGTCCCCGCTCGTGCCCGGTGAGGGCCAGGCGGAGGGCCTTCAGGTCGCCGCCGACCGCCTTCAGCTCACGGACGACCGCCCGCGGCTCCATCCCCATCTCGACGAGCTCGCGGAAGCGGGCAAGCGTCTCCGGCGAGTCGACCTCCGCCTCCGCCGGCTCCAGCACGAGCGCCGCGTAGGCACGCGCCTCGGCGAGATCCCGCGCGCCGCGCAACACCGGCGCAACCGAAACGGGGACCCCGACACGCGCCGCGAGCTCCTCATCGCTCAGCACCGCGAGCGCCTCGGTGGAGAGCCGCCGCAGCCGCGCGAGGTCGAGGTGGACGTCGTGGCGCGGCAGCCCCAACTCCTCGAGATACGCGCGCACGGCCTCGGCGGGAATCCCCTCGTCACGCAGTGACGCCACGGTTGCGCCCGGCGCGCGCTTCGCGAGCTTGCGCCCGTCAGGCCCGAGGATCAAGCCGTGATGGATGAACTCCGGCGGCGTCGCGCCAAGAGCTTCGAACAGGCGCCGGTGCAGCTCCTCGTTGGGACGATGATCGTTCCCGCGCACGACGTGCGTGATGCCGAAGTCGATGTCGTCGACGACCGACGCGAGGTGATACGTCGGCGAGCCGTCCTCGCGCAGCAGCGTGAGACCGTCGAACCGATCACCCAGAGGAGCCCCCACTTCGCGATGACGGTCCGCGCGCTCGCTCTGCCGCACCGGCCCTTCCTCCCAGCCGATACCCAGCCACTCGAGATCGGCGACGATCGCCTCTTCTCCGCCCCGAACGTTGCGCGTGGGGTCGGTGTCGTCGATCCGGAGGAGCATCCACTCGCCCAGGCGCCGGTTGGCGACCGCGCTCAGCGCGTTGCCGAGGTGAAGCGAGCCCGTCGGGCTCGGCGCAAAGCGGACTCTGGCCATCCGCCGAGTCTAGGAGCTAAGCTCGGCACGCGATGGAGTCCTGGCGCGCAACGGTTCTCTGCCAAAACGGCTAGTCCGCCGCTTCCCACCACAGCGTCCTAGGGAAGCGGCGGGACGCGACGCGATCCCGCCCCGAGAACGGAGGTGTACGTCGCGATGCCGATGCCACATCGCACCCAGCAGCAACTGATCAAGCGCCGGCTCACCGGCAAGGACGGCGCGGAACGGATCCGAGAGCTTCGCGCGATCCTCGCCGAGCTGCCCGGCTATCGCAACGGCCCGTACGCCGACCTGCGCAAGTGGGTCGAGGGTGAGCTCGGCGCGGCGCGCACGCGGAAGCGAGTCGTGCACCGAGACTCGATCGCCGTGCGCCGCGAGGGCGCAGCGCAGATCGCGCTCGTCGGGCCGCCGAACGCGGGCAAGTCGTCGCTCCTGCAGGCGCTGTCGCCGATCCAGATCCGCACGGGCGACTACGCCTTCACAACCACGCGGCCGGTCGCGGCGACCACGCGCCTCGGGGGCGTGCTCGTCCAACTCGTGGAGATTCCCGGACTGATCGAGGGAGCCGCCGACGATCGTGGCGGCGGCCGCGCGCTGCTCGGCGTCCTCCGCAACGCCGACGCGATCCTCTGGTGTCACGCCTGCGACCGTCCCGCGGGGGAGCTCGAGATCATCCGCGCCGAAGTCGCTGCGGCAGGGATCGAGCTACCCGCCCTCGTGGCCGCGACGAAGTGCGACGAGACGCCGCCGTTCACGCATCCGGAGCTGCGCGTGCTGCCGGTTTCCGTCCTCGACGACGCGAGCCTCGACCGGCTCCGGAACGAGCTGTGGGCGCTGACGGGCCTCGTCCGGATCCACCTTCGCGACGGCGGCGATCCGGTCGCGCTGCGGCCGCCGGCCACGGTCCTCGACGTGGCCGACACGATCCACCACGAGCTGCGGGACAGCTGTACCGGCGCGCGCGTGTGGGGCCCGTCGGCGCGGTTCGAGGGGCAACAGGTCGGGAGGCAGCACGAACTGCACGACGGTGACACGGTCGAGGTTCTCGCTCGTTAGGCCACCGCGCAGCAGATCGTTATGGCCCGGATTTCGAGACGTGCAACCTCCGACGGGGACTGAACGCGTACACCTTCCCCCAGCCGATGACGTAGAGCCGCCGGCCGTCCGTCACGACGGGAGTGAACGCACCGTCCGGGTACGTCCAGACCTGCTTCCCCGTGCGCGCGTCGAGCCCGTACGTGCGGCGGTGGAGGGTGGCGAAGTAGACGATGCCGTCGACGACGGTCGCCGAGCCCGAGATCGGGCCGTTCGCGTGGAACTTCCAGAGGACGGCGCCCGTCGCCGCGTCGAAGGCGTAGAAGGTGTCGCTGTACGAGCCGACGAACACGCGTCCCCGCCACACGGCCGGCGAGCCGTAGACGAACCCGCCGGTGGCGTGCGACCAGCGCAGCTTGCCGCTCTGCTCGCCGAAGGAGTAGACGTGGCCGTCGGTCGAGCCGAGATAGACGCGGGAGTAGGCGACGGCCGGGGTCGAGTAGAACGTGCCGTGCCCGCCGAACCAGTCGCGGTTCGACCCCGCGCGCCAGACCGACTTGCCGTCGCTCGCACGTAGTGCGTAGAGGCGGCCGTCGTAGGCGCCGAAGAAGAGGCGGCCGCGGTCGTACGCGATCGCTCCCTTGACGGCCCCGCCGACATGCCGCGTCCAGATCGTCTTGCCGTCGACCCCGCGAAGGGAGTAGACGTTCCCCTCGGCGTCGCCGACATAAAGCCGGTGGCCGACGAGGAGCGGCGACGTCTCGCTCGCCCCGAGCCGCTTGCTCCAGCGGACACTGTGAGACGGGCCGGCCGCCACCACGAGCAGCTCGCCGTCTCCCCTCAGCGCGGCGCTCCGGCCGCACGGCCGCCGGTTGAGAAACGTCTCGTAGACCGAGCCGCGACCCAGCCGGTCGGCCGCCGGAGAGGCAGCCTCGCACCGTCCCACGTGGACGGTCCACAGCCGGCGGCCGTTCCTGGTGGAGACGGCGATCAGGTTCCCGTTGAGGCTCGCGTAGTAGAGGTAGCGGAAGGCAATCGCCGGCGGGAACTCGATCAACGACGTCCCGCCCGAGACCCAGTCGCGATGGAACGGCGGCCTGACCTGCCCGACGCCGACGTGAAGGTGCTGCGGGACGCCGCCGAACATCGGCGAGACGAGCGTGCCCGGCCGAGGCGCTGCGGTGGTCCGAGCCGGGTCGAACTCGGTCGTCGTCCCGCTGACGTTGCCGCCGTAGCGGTGCGTCGACTCGTAGTAGGCCGCCCCGATGCCGCCGAGCAGGATCAGGGCGCCGACGACCAGGAGGAGGCGGCGCATCCGCCGGATGATGCCTGCGGCCGCGAGCCGTCCGGGGCGCTACGTTCCGCGCCATGGAGGATCTGCTCCTCGCCTGGTTCGGCGAGTACGGGCGCGACCTGCCGTGGCGGCGGGCTCGGGACCCGTACGCGATCCTCGTCAGCGAGGTGATGGCGCAGCAGACGCAGGTGGAGCGCGTCGTGCCGCGCTGGCAGCGCTGGCTCGGACGCTGGCCGACGGTCGAGGCGCTCGCGGCCGCGCCCGCCGCCGACGTGATCCGCGAATGGCAGGGGCTCGGCTACAACCGGCGCGCGCTCGCCCTGCACCGCGCGGCGCGGCACGTCGCGGTTCACGGCTGGCCCGAAGACCTGACCGAGCTGCCCGGCGTCGGGCCATACACGGCGGACGCGGTTTCCTGCTTCGCCTTCGGCCGCCCCGTGCTGCCCGTCGACGTCAACGTGCGGCGGGTCTCGGAGCGCACGCAACACGCCTTCTCCCCAGCCGCCGCACAGGCGCTGATGGACCTCGGCGCGACCGTCTGCCTCGCCCGCATCCCGCGGTGCGACGTCTGCCCGCTCGCCGGCTCGTGCCCGTCGCGCGGCCGCCGTTTCGAGCCGAGCCGCCTGCAGGGGCCGTTCGAGGGCTCGTTTCGCCAACGGCGGGCGACCGCGCTCCGCGAGGTCGTTGCGGGCTCACAACCCGAGGACGCCGAGGCCGTTGCCTCTCTCGTCCGCGACGGGCTCGTGCGGGTGGATGGAGAGCTCGTGTCCCTGCCGGACTAGCCGGGTACCATCCTCCCGATGCTCGTCGCCGACCTCGTGACGCTGCTGATCCCGGTCTGGATCCTGCTCGGGCTGCTCGCCGTCATCGCCGCGCTCGGCGTGCTCGGCCGTGTCCAGAACGGGCGCTATCTGAAGCCGCTGTTCGCCCTGATGGCCAAGGTGCCGTTCCTGCGGCGCATGCTCGAGAAGGCGTCGAAAGCGGCCATCGAACGGTCGAATCCGGAGCTGGCGAGCGCGATGCGAAAGCTCGAGCCGCACGCGAAGCATCTTCACGACCCCCAGCGGGCGCAGAAGGCGATGTCCCGCCTGACGCGCGAGGAGCGTGCGGCACTGCTGGACATGCAGGAGCAGCAGGGCGGGCCGACGCCCGAGGCGACGAACCGCCAGATGCGCCGGCAGCTCGAGAAGCAGAAAAAGCGCCGCTAGCTAGAACGCATGCCGAACCCAGACGTTCGGCTCGACGTAGACGCCGCGCCCGTTCTTGAAATGGACCGGGACGAGCGCGCCCGGGACGACGTAGTCGCCGTCCTCCGGGAACACCATCCCCGTCCACTCCTCCCACTCCGGCCGCGTCCCCGAGATCGTCATCGAGCGCGGCGCCGTCGCCAGGAGCTCGCCGCCGAGGCGCTCGTGGGTGCGCAGCCACGGGTCGTACAGAAGACCGTCGCTGCGCCGCCAGGCCGCGTAGCGGCTCAGCGCGACGAGCGGATAACGGTCCTTCCACGTCGGGCGCACCGGCGCCACGAGCGCATCGAGCCCGTGGCCGTCGGCGATCGCGGCGAGCCGCCGCAGGATCGTCCCGGCGATGCCGTAGCCGCGGTACTCGGGGACCACGCCGGCGACGATGGCGCAGAGCGTCGACGGCGTCGCCTCGACGCCGTCGGTCAGCGCCCAGTTGACGCCGCGCGGCGAAGGGCTCCCGTCCCAGCCGACCGGCACGCTGCACGCGTAACCGATGGTGCGGCGCGGCCCGGCCTCGCGGTCGACGACCCAGAGCTGGAAGTCGGGGTATTCCTCGTACAGGCGCGGCCAGAAGGACTGGACGACGGAGTCGTGGGACATGAACTCGGGCCAGATGCTCGGGAGCGTGCCCCGCAGCTTCGGGTGCTCTGCGTGGGTGACGAGGGCCAGCTTCATCGGACGAGGAGCGCGACCGCCTGGGCGGCGAGCCCTTCGCCGCGGCCCGCGAAGCCGAGGCCGTCGGTCGTCGTCGCGCGGACGGCGACGAGCGCCGGATCGACACCGAGCGCGGCCGCCAGCCGCCGCCGCATCTCCTCGCGGTGCGGCGCGAGGCGCGGCTCTTCGCCGATAAGGACGACGTCCGCGTTCGCGAGCTGCCAGCCGTCAGCCCGGACGCGCTTCCACGCCTGGGCGAGCAGGTGGAGCGAGTCGGCGCCCGCGAGCGCGGGATCGCCGGACGGGAAGAGCGCGCCGATGTCCTCGAGACCCGCGGCGCCGAGCAGTGCGTCGGTGAGCGCGTGCGCGAGCACGTCGCCGTCCGAGTGGCCCGCGAGCCCGCGCGGGTGGTCGATCCGGACGCCGCCGAGCACGAGCGGGACGCCTTCCTCGAGCGCGTGCGCGTCGAACCCGGTGCCGACGCGGTACTCAGGCATCGGGGAGCACCTCCGGTAGCTCGTCGAGCGAGCCGATGGTGACGGTGCCGGCCGGCGACTCGACGTGCGCGTGCTCGCCTCGGCGGATGCGGACGGCGTGCAGCCCTGCCGCGAGCGCGGGGAGGACGTCCTTGTCGACGCGGTCGCCGACGTAGAGGATCTCGTCGGCGGGGACGCCCGCCGCCTCGACGACATGCGCGAAGAAGCCGGCGTCGGGCTTCTCGACACCCCACCGCTCGGACGAACCGACGAAGTCGACGTGCGCGCGGAGGAAGTCCTCGTGGACGGCGTACATGTTCCCGGCTGCCCCGAGCCGGAGGCCGCACGCGCGCAACGCCGCAAAGCACGCGAGAGCGTCGTCGTGGAGGTCCCGGTCCGCGAACACGAACGAGGTGACGCCCTCCGCCTCCCAGCGCTCGTACGTGGTCGTCTCGTCGACGAGCGTCTCGCCGACGTCGAAGACGACGACCGTCAGCGCCATCCCGCCACCGTCTCGAGATCCGCTTCGGAGGTCACCTTGAGGAGGCGCGGGTCGCCGTCGACGACCTTGACGC
>DASYOZ010000140.1:0-7248 GCA_036007185.1 Gaiellaceae bacterium
CGGCGACGAGGTGGCGGCCCTGATGGAGACGTTCGGCGAGACGATCGACCGCGAGCTCGAGGACCTCGCCGAGCAGGGGGTGCGCTGCCGGTTCCTGGGCCGCCGCGATCGCGCTCCGGACTGGCTGCGCGCGAAGATGGAGAAGCTGGAGGCTGCGACAGGGGACAAGTCGACGGTGCAGCTCTGGATCGCCTTCGACTACGGCGGCCGCGCCGAGCTCGTCGACGCCGCCCGCCGGCTGCTCGAGAGCGGCAGCGAGCCCGACGACGTCGATGAGGCCGCGTTCGCCGCGTGCCTCTACGAGCCGGAGATGCCGGACCCCGACCTCGTGATCCGCACGTCGGGAGAGCGCCGCGTCTCGAACTTCCTCCTCTGGCAGTCCGCGTACGCGGAATACGTCTTCACCGACACCCTCTGGCCGGACTTCGGGCCGGAGGAGCTCCGCACCGCGATCGAGGAGTACGCGCGCCGGCGCCGTAGATTCGGCGGCCGATGAGTCGCTCGGCTCCGCCTCGCTCCCGTGGGGGAAACCATGTTTCCCCCACGTTGCCCCCTTCTTCCCGTTTGTGTGGGGGAACCGGGAGGTGCCCCCACACCCCCTCCACAGTGACGAGCCGGTGACCGGCTCGTGACCAACTTCGTCTCCCGCTTGCTGGTCGCGGCGGTCGGCCTGCCGCTCGTGCTCGGCATGCTCTGGCTCGGCGGCTGGTGGCTGTTCGCGCTCGTCGCCGTCGCCGCGTTCGTCGGGGTACACGAGTTCGTAACGACGGCGCGGCCCCTCCGGCCGCTCGCGCCGGCCGTCTATGGAGGCGTCGTGCTCGCCCTCGTCGGCGCGGAAAGGGGCGGCGTCGTGTGGCTGCTCGGGGGGTTCCTCACGACGTTCGCGCTCGGCTTCGTTCTCCACGCGCTCTCGAGCACGCGGGTAGCGACGACGGCCGCGCTCGGCTCGACCGTCCTCGGCTCGGCCTGGATCGGGCTCGGCCTCGGCTTCGTCCTCCTGCTGCGCCAGATGCACGCTGAAGGTCGGCTGATCGCATTCACCGTCGTCCTGACCGTGTTCGCGGCGGACACCCTCGCGTACCTCGCCGGCCGTGTCGTCGGACGCCACAGCCTCGCGCCGCGCCTGTCCCCGAAGAAGACGTGGGAGGGGCTCGCCGCAGGCGCGCTCGCGGGCATCTTCGTCTCCTTCATCGCCCTCTACGACACACGCCACCACTACCTGAGCGTCTGGGAGGCGATCGTGCTCGGGCTCGTCGTCGTGACGGCCGCGGTGCTCGGGGACCTCTTCGAGTCGGCGCTGAAGCGGGATCTCGAGGTGAAGGACACGGGCAACCTCCTCGGCGGCCACGGCGGAGTGCTCGACCGGATCGACGCGCTGTTGTTCGCTGCACCCGCCGCGTACTACCTCGTCGTTTCGTTCGGGTTCCGCTAACTCCCTACACTGAGCGGGTGAAACGCGTTGCGCTGCTCGGGGCAACGGGGTCGATCGGCCGGCAGGCGATCGAGATAGTCGCGGCGCATCCCGAGCTCGAGCTCTGCGCCGCCGCCTCCGGCTCGACGCCGCTCGACGACGTCGACGCGCCCCTGAAGGCGGTCGGAGGCGACCTCACGGAGCTCCTCGACCGCGCGCAGCCGGACGTCGTCCTCAACGCAGTCGTCGGCTTTGCGGGAGTGCACGCGACGCTGTGGGCACTCGAGCACGGGGTCGACCTCGCTCTCGCGAACAAGGAGAGCCTCGTCGCCGCTGGGGAGCTTGCACTCACGGCGCGCGAGCGCGGCCGGGGGCGGATCCTGCCGGTCGACAGCGAGCATTCGGCCCTCTTCCAGTGCCTCGAGGGACGCGAGCCGGAGCAGATCGACACGCTCGTCCTGACCGGCTCCGGCGGCCCGTTCCGCGGCTGCAGCCGCAGCGAGCTCGAAGACGTGACGCCGGAGCAGGCGCTTGCACATCCGACTTGGCGCATGGGCCCGAAGATCACTGTGGACTCGGCAACGCTTGCGAACAAAGGGCTCGAGGTGATCGAGGCGCACTTCCTTTTCGGCGTGGAGTACGAGCGGATCGAGGTGGCGGTCCAGCCGACCTCGATCGTCCACGCGCTCGTCCGTTTCCGCGACGGCGCTGCGCTAGCGCATCTCGGCTACCCGGACATGCGCGTGCCGATCTCGTACGCGCTCACGTATCCCGAGCGCGCCGACACGCCGCTGCCGCCGCTCGATCTCACCTCGCTCACGCTCGAGTTCTCGCCACCCGACATGGACACGTTCCCAATGCTCTCGCTGGCACGGGCGGCCGGGCAGGACGGCGGGAGCGCGCCGTGCGTCTACAACGCCGCGAACGAGGTCGCCGTCGCCGCCTTCCTGGCCGGCCGGCTGCCCTTCCTCGCAATCGCCGAGGTCGTGGGGGAGACGCTCGCGGCGGCCGAAACCGATCCCGTCCGTGATCTCGACGACCTCGTCGAGGCCGACTGTGCCGCGCGGGCAATCGCAGAGGGGACGCTGGCGGCCGCATGACGTGGCTGGTCGTGATCGGCGGTCTCGTCCTGCTCGTGTTCTTGCACGAGCTGGGCCACTTCTCGGTCGCGCTCGCCGTCGGGATGCGGCCGCGGAGCTTCTACATCGGCTTCCCGCCGGCGCTCGTCAAGGTTCGGCGCAAGGGCATCGAGTACGGGATCGGCATGATCCCGCTCGGCGGCCTCGTCCGGATTCCGGGCATGCACCGGCCGGCCGCCCGCGACCTGCAGGTGTTCATGGAGCCAGCCGTCCGGGAGCAGCCGAGCCTCGCCGCGTTCGTCGGCGGAGTCCGGCGCGCCCTCGAGGCGGAGGACTTCGACGCAGCGCGACGCGAGTATCCGGAGCTCGAGCGGGAGGTGAGCGCTGCCCATCTGTCCCCGGGGGCGAGGCGCTCGGCACAGCGGGCGCTGCGCGACGTGGAGGAGGGCACCGGTCACGACGCGTACTGGCGCGCTCCGACGTCGAAGCGCGTCGCCGTCATCGCCGCCGGACCGCTCGCGAATGTCCTCATCGCCTTCGTGATCCTCTTCGTCGTCTTCGCCGTCAGCGGCGGCCCATCCCAGCGCGCGACCCCGACCGTCGCGGCCGTCGAGGCGGGGACACCCGCAGCCGCGGCGGGCCTACAGGCGGGCGACCGCGTCCTAACGGTCGACGGTCGGCCCATCCGCACGTTCTCCGCGGCCTCGCACATCATCCGGGCGAGCCGGGGCGGCCCCGTGACGCTCACCGTGGACCGCAACGGAAGGCATCTCACGATCGGGCCTAGGCCGACGGTCTTCCGCCAGGGCCGCTGGATCTTCGGCTTCGAGCCGTCGGTGAAACTCGTCACCTATCCGCCCGGCAAGGCGGCGAGTTCCGCGGCAAGCCAGTTGTGGCACGTCGTCACCGGCACCGGATCGGGGCTCGCCTCGCTCTTCTCGAGGCACGGACGCAGTCACCTGTCGGGCCCGGTCGGGATTGCCAAGGTCGCGCACACAGAGCTGAAAGTCGGCCTCACGTGGTACCTCGAGATTCTCGCCTTCGTGAGCATGTCGCTCGCGTTGCTCAACCTCCTGCCGCTGCTGCCGCTCGACGGCGGCCACATCCTGTTCTCGCTGATCGAGGGGATCCGCCACCGGGCCCTCGCACGCGAGGTCTACGAGCGGGTGTCGGTCGTCGGGATCGCCCTCATGGTGCTCATCTTCGTGATCGCGTTCTCCAACGACGTGTCCGGCGCCGCGCCGCATTAGAGCATCGCCTCAGCGTCCGCTGAGGCCCGCGGTGGGGCCCGAAGACACCGGGCTAGACTGCTTCGCGGATGGCCAGCGAGCGGCAGATCTCGGTCGGCGGCGTCACGGTGGGCGGCGGCGCCCCGGTCGTCGTGCAGTCGATGACGACCACGAAGACGCACGACGTCGAGGCGACCACCGCGCAGATCGCGGCGCTCGCGAGCGCAGGCTGCGAGATCGTCCGCGTCGCGGTTCCCAAGACGGAGGACGCGGAGGCGCTCTCGAAGATCGTCCGCTTCTCGCCCGTCCCGATCATCGCCGACATCCACTTCAATGCGAGCCTTGCCCTGAAGGCGATCGACCAGGGCGTCGCAGCCGTCCGCATCAACCCCGGCAACATCGGCGGCTCGGACAAGGTTGCCGAGGTCGTGCGCGCTGCTAAAGCAAAGGGGATCCCGATGCGGATCGGGGCGAACTCCGGCTCGCTGCCGAAGCATCTCGAGGAGTTGGCGCAGAAAGACCAGGCGGAGGCGCTCGTCGAGGCTGCGCTCGAGGAGGTGCGCCTGCTCGAAAGCCTCGACTTCTACGACTTCAAGATCTCGGTCAAGTCGAGCCACGTGCCGACGATGATCCGCGCCTACCGGCTGCTCTCGGAGAAGGTCGACTACCCACTCCACGTCGGCGTCACCGAGGCTGGGACGGTCTTCGCCGGTTCGATCAAAAGCGCGGTCGGGATTGGCACCCTCCTCGCCGAGGGAATCGGCGACACGATCCGCGTCTCTCTCGCCTCCGATCCGGTCGAAGAGCCCAAGACGGCGTACGAGATCCTCAAAGCGCTCGGGCTACGCGAGCGCGGGCCGGTGATGATCGCCTGCCCGAGCTGCGGCCGCGACAACGTCGGCGTGCATACGCTGGCCGAGGAGGTCGAGTCGCGCCTGCAGGACTACCCGCAGCACTTCGAGGTAGCGGTGCTCGGTTGTGCGGTCAACGGCCCCGGCGAGTCCGGCGACGCGGACTTCGGCATCGCGGGCGGTCGGGACGTGGGCTTCATCTACGCCCACGGACGCGTCCTGAAAAAGGTCAGCTCCGACATCCTGATCGACGAACTGTTCCACGAGATCGACCAGTGGATCGCCGACGGAATGCACCGGCCGAAGCGCCTCAAGATGGCCAAGCCGGCCGCTTTGGCCATGGCCGAAGCCTCGTTGATCCCGCTCGAATAGCCTAGGGCGACAACGCCGATGATCGCCCGAGCCTCACAGCTCTTCCTGCCGACCCTCCGCGAGCCGCCCGCCGACGCGGAGGCGGCGTCGCACCAGCTGCTCGTGCGCGGGGGCTTCATCCGCCAGATCGGGGCCGGCCTCTGGAGCTTCCTGCCGCTCGGGTGGCGCGTCCACATGCGGATCGAGCAGATCATCCGCGAGGAGATCGACGCGATCGGCGGCCAGGAGATGCGCGCGCCGACGCTTACTCCGGCGGAGCTCTGGGAGACGACCGGCCGGATCGACGTCCCGATCCTCTTCAGACTGAGCGACAGCAGCGGCCGTCCCTTCGTGCTGTCGTGGACGCACGAGGAGTCGATGACGTTCCTCGCCCGCGAGATCCAGTCCTACAAGCAGCTGCCGCAGGTCTGGTACCACTTCTCGATCAAGGACCGGGACGAGCCGCGCCCGCGCGGCGGCCTCTTGAGGGTCCGCGAGTTCGTCATGAAGGACTCGTACTCGTTCGACGCCGACGAAAGCGGGCTCGACGTGAGCTTCGACGCCCACGAGGCCGCGTATACCCGGATCTTCGAGCGCTGCGGGCTCGACGCGTACCTCGTCGAGGCGGAGTCCGGCGTCATGGGAGGCAAGAGCTCGCTGGGCTTTCTCGCGCCGACCGGCTCCGGCGAGAACGAGCTGATGCGCTGCGAGAACGGCGACTACTTCGCCGACGCCGAAGCCGCGCGCAGCACGCCGCTTCCACCGGAGCTGCCTCCGCCGCGCGCTGCGCCGGAGCTCGTCGAGACGCCGGGGGTGACCACGATCGAGGAGGTCGCAGCGCTTCTCGGCATCGCGGAGTCTGCGACCTCGAAGGCGCTGCCGGTGGTGACCGGCGACCGGCTCGTGCTCGCGCTCGTGCGCGGTGACGACCGGCTCAGCCCGGAGAAGCTCGAGACCTTCTTCGAGGCGGCCTTCCGGCCGGCGACCGACGAGGAGATCCGCGCCGCGTTCGGGGCGGGTGGTGGCTCGCTAGGCCCCGTCGGCGTCGACGTCGAGGTGATCGCCGACGAGGCTCTCCGTGAGGGCCAGTACGTCGCAGGCGCGAACGAGGACGGGCGGCACCTCCGCGGCGTCCAGGCCGGCCGCGACTACGAGCCGACTTTCGCCGACATCCGCCAGGCGAAGGGCGGCGACGCCTGCCCGTTGTGCGGCGGCACGCTCGAGGTGCAGACGGCGATCGAGGTGGGCCACATCTTCAAGCTCGGCACCTTCCACTCGAAAGCCTTCGGCGCGACGTTTCTCGACGAGGACGGGAGGGAGAAGCTGCTTGTAATGGGCAGCTACGGGATCGGCCTGGCGCGAACCATGGCCGCGATCGTCGAGCAGAGCCACGACGACGACGGAATCGTGTGGCCACGTACTGTCGCGCCGTACGACGTCCACATCGTCGTGCTGCCGGGCGCCGAGCAGATCGCCGAGCAGGCAGCCGAAGTGCTCGCCGCAGCTGGCCGCACCGTCCTCCTCGACGACCGCGACCAGCGGGCGGGAGAGAAGTTCGCCGACGCCGATCTGATCGGCTGCCCGGTTCGCGTCACCGCCGGGCGGAAGAGTCTCGAGGACGGCAAGGTCGACGTGCGCGACCGCGCAAGCGGAGCCGAGAAGCGCTTGAATGTCGCTGATCTCGCAACGGAGGCTTGACGGTGGCGAAGCGGCGGCGGTTCAGCGAGGAGGGGTTCGGCGAGACGGTGCAGCGCCTCATGGACGAGCAGGGCGTGACGTACCGGCAGCTCGCCGCGAGCACCGGGCTCTCCGCCGGCTATCTCAACCACCTCGTCCACGGCAACCGCCCGGTGCCCTCGAACGAGGTCGTCGGCACGCTGGCGAAGGCGCTCGAGGTGGAGCCGGAGCACTTCCGCGAGTGTCGCCTCCGGTCGATCACGGAGCGCCTCGAAGCGATGCCCGCGCTCATCGACCGCCTCTACAAGCAACTCAACAAGTAGCAGGGCGAAGAGCTAGCGAAGCGTGTAGCGGAGGAACAGGTGGGAGCCGTGTGTCCGCACCGAACGTAGCGAGCCGGCAACCCGGGTCTCGGGCACGAGCTCCAGCCCCTCGACCAGGCCCAGGCGTGCTGCTGCCGCGCGGCCGGCGAGAAGCGGCGAAACGGTCAGGAAGAGCTCGTCCACCAGCCGCGAGGCGAGTAGCTGGCCGAACAGCGTCGGGCCGCCTTCGGAGAGGATCGCCGCACAGCCACGGTCGCGAAGCACCTGGACGGCGGCGGCAAGGTCGACCGAGTCGCCCTCGTTCACGGCCACCACCTCGGCCGCCTC
>DASYOZ010000141.1:0-12705 GCA_036007185.1 Gaiellaceae bacterium
AGCGGATGTCTTAGCCTCCGGCCCTTCGCCTGGTTCTGGACAAGCGATTCGAGCCTTCACTTCGGCGAGGGCGGGGCGTAACGGCACGTTACGTCGCCGCCGGATCTTCGCGGGCGGACGCGCCGAAGGCCCGTCCGCCCGCGACGGAAGCGCGATACCGAATCCTGCGTCAGCCCTCAAAAGCTCGACTGCACGGAGCCAACGGGAGACCGCGCTCTCCCGTTGGCGCAGTTCGTTTGTCTCCGGACGACGAGCGCAGCTCTTCGCCCGGACCAGCGAGCGGGTGCGTGGCACCCGCGAGCTACCCTGCCGCCGGGTCGTGCTCCGCAAGCTTCTCATCGCCGTCGCGCTCGCGGCGCTCGTCGTGTCCGTGGTCGCTTCGGCGGCGATCGGCTCGCAGCGGCGCGCGAGCCAGGCGTCGGTCTCGACGTCCCTCCTCATGCCGGGCGTGACGTACACGCGCGAGGTCGACTTCACGTCGAGAGGGCCGATCGTTCTCGACATCGTGACCGCCCCGAAGCCCGACGGCACCGTGTACTCGCTCCAGCCGGTGCTTTCCAACGACGTCCTGCGCGGGCGCGAGACGCTCACGCACGTCGAGAGCCGGCTCGCCGCCGGCGGGACGACCGTCGCGATCGACGGCGACTACTTCGACAGCCGCACGGGCGCGCCGAACGGCATCCTGATGCAGAACGGGGTGATCGAGAGCGCACCGGCGGCAGGGCGCTCGAGCCTCGGCATCGGCGCGAACGGCGCGCTCGCGATCGCACCCGTGTCCCTGGCGGGGATCTGGCAGGGGAACGGCCAGCGCCGGCCGCTCGCCCTCAACTCGCCGGCCGGGAAGGGGAAGTTCACGCTCTACACGCCGGCCTACGGGACGACGACTCCGAAGGAGTCGGGAGTCGTCGAGGACGTCATTCCGTCGTTCCCGCCGGCCCGGCTGGGCCTGCCGCTCGACGGCACCGTCGCGCAGGTCGCGAGCGGCGGCCCGACGCGGATCCCGCCGGGCGGCGCCGTCCTTGTCGCACGCGGCTCCGCGTCGACGGCCCAGCTGAACGCCGAGGCTCCGGCCGGGCAGCAGGTCGAGGCGCGACTGTCGCTCTCACCCGATTGGAGCGGCTTCCCGAGCGCCATCGGCGGCGGCCCCCTGCTCGTGCAGAACGGCAAGCCCGTCTTCCACGCCAAGGAGTCGTTCGACCCGCGACGCCTCAACAGCCGGCAGTCGCGCGGCGCGATCGGCCTGCTGCCCGGCGGTCGCATCCTCCTCGTCGCCGTCGAAGGGACGAATCCCGCGTACAGCATCGGCATGTCGAGCTACGAGCTCGCGGTGGAGCTCTCCCGGCTCGGCGCGACGACCGCCTTCGGGTTCGGATCCGGCCCGGCGTCCGGGATCGCGTTCGACGGGAGGCTGCTCACGCGGCCGTCGAACGGCGGCGAGGCGAGAGTCTCCGACGCGCTCGCCCTCACCTACAGCGGCGTCTACGCCGCGCCCCCGTCGGCTCCCGTGCTCTCGCCGAACAGCGACGGCGCGAGCGACAGCGAGACGCTTTCCTACCGCATCCCCCGCCCCTCGAATGTCGTTGCGACGCTCGCCGGCCCGGGCGGCAGCACGATCACGCTCGCGGATGCGGCGGAGTCGCCCGGAACGCACACGTTCGCGTGGAACGGAGCCGACGGCGGCTCGCTCGCGCGCGAGGGCGGATGGACGTTCGCCGTCTCCGCGACCGACGACCGCCAGGTCACGACGAGCGCGCAGCGGACGTTCTCGCTCGACGACACGCTCTCGTCGCTCGCCGTCCGGACCGGGCGCCGCGGACTGCCGACCGCGACGTTCCGGCTGACGCGGACGGCGACCGTCGTCGTGCGGATCGAGCGGCTGAACGGCGTGCCGGTGGCGACCCTCGCGTCGGGATCTCGCGCCGCGGGGCCGCAACAGGTGACCTGGCGCGGCCGCATCGGCCCGCGCACGGCGCCTCGCGGCCGCTACAAGGCGGAAGTCGACGCGACGAGCTCCGTCGGCACGAGCTCCCTCGCGGCCACGTTCTCATTCGCCCCTCACACGCGTCACTAGACTCCGCGCGGTGCTCCTGGCGAGCGTCTCGGCGAGCTTCACCTCTCAGATCGCTAACCACGGCGTCTATGCCGTCTTCGGTCTGATGGCCGTCGACGCGGTGTTCCCGGCGCTGAGCGAGCTCGTGATGCTCTACGCGGGCGCGGTCGCCGCCGGAGCGTTCCCGGCCGCGAACGGGGTGACGCTGTTCGGCTCCCGGATCGGCTTCGGCGGCGGCGCGTTCGTCGCGCTCGCCCTTGCGGGCACGCTCGGCTACCTCGCCGGCGCCCTCGTCGGCTGGGCGATCGGCCGCTACGGAGGACGGCCCTTGCTCGAGCGGCACGGCAGCTGGTTCCATCTCTCGCCGAAGCGTCTCGACCGCGCCGAGGCGTGGTTCGACCGTTGGGGGAGTCTCGGCGTCCTGCTCGGCCGGCTCACGCCCGTGATCCGGTCCTTCGTCTCGATCCCGGCGGGGATCTTCGAGATGCCGCTGGCGGTGTACACGCTGCTGACGCTCGTCGGGTCCGCGATCTGGGCGTTCGCCTTCGCGGGCGCCGGCTACGGGCTCGGCAAGAGCTATCACGGCTTCGACCAGGGCTTCCACTATGCGGAGTACGTGGTTGTGGGAGGCATCCTGGTCGCGTTGGCATATCTGGCCTACCGGAAGATCGCTGCGGCTAGAGTTGCCCCGCGTGCAGACGATTCCTCTCGTTGACGTCCGAGCCGAATACGAGCCGCTGATTCCGCGGCTCGAGGCCGCCTTCCGCGAGGTGCTCGAGAGCGAGCGCTTCATCCGTGGGCCGCACTACTGGGCGTTTCAGGAGGAGGCTGCCGCCCACCTCGGCGTGCAGCGGACGATCGGGGTCGCGAACGGCACCGACGCGCTCGTGCTCGCGCTCGAGGCGCTCGGTGTCGGGCCGGGCGACGAGGTGATCTGCCCGGCGTTCACGTTCTACGCGACCGCGGAGTCGATCGCGCGCCGCGGCGCGACGCCGGTCTTCGCGGACATCGACGCGGGCACGCTCAACCTCGACCTCGACGACGCCGCCGCGAAGGTGACCGCACGGACGCGCGCCATCGTCCCGGTCCACCTGTTCGGCCGGCCGCTCGGCGTCCGCCCGCTCGTCGAGCTCGGCGTCCCCGTGCTCGAGGACGCGGCCCAGGCTTTCGGCGCGCCGGGCATCGCGCAGCACAGCGCGATCTCGACGTTCAGCTTCTACCCCACCAAGAACCTCTTCTGCCTCGGCGACGGAGGGCTGGTGGCGACGAACGACGAGGAGCTCGCAGACCGGGTCCAGCTCCTCTCCTTCCACGGCTCGCGCGACAAGGCGGCCTTCGACCTCGTCGGCTACAACTCCCGCCTCGACGAGCTGCAGGCCGCGTTCCTGCGCATCTTCCTGCCGGAGCTCGCCGGCTGGAACGAGGCGCGGCGCGGCGCGGCGGCCCGCTACGCCGAGCTCGGGCTCGGCGAGCTCGTGGAGCTGCCGCAGGACGAGCCGGGTCACGTCTACCACCTCTTCGTCTGCCGCTCGCGGGAGCGCGAGACGATCCGCACCGCTCTCGCCGAGGCGGGAATCGCGTCCGCGACGTACTACACGACGCCGCTCCACCTCCAGCCGTCGTTGCGCTTCCTCGGCTACGAAGCGGGCTCGCTGCCCGCGACGGAGCAGGCCGGTGCCGAGAACTTCTCGCTACCGCTCTGGCCCGGGATTCCCGCGGAGGCGCAGGAGCGCGTCGTCGACGTCGTCCGCTCGGCCGTCCCAAGTCGCGTCTGATGCGCCACCTCCTCTCGCCGCACCGCGTATGGCAGCTCCTCGTCGACGGGGTAATCGTCGCGGCGTCCTGGTGGCTCGCGTTCGAGCTCCGTTTCGACCACGGGCTCCCGATCTACTACTCGACGCTGCTGAACCGGACGATCCTGCTCGTCGTCGGGATCAAGCTCATCGTCTTCATCGCGTTCGGCTTCTACAACCGCTGGTGGCGGTACGTCTCGATCCGCGACATGTGGGCGGTGGCGCGCGGCGTCGTCGTCGCCTGCCTCATCGCCGACGTGACGGTCTACCTCGTCTCGCCGGTGCACGGCGTGCGCCTGCCGCGGTCGATCGCCGTCACCGACCTGCTCCTCACGCTCGCCTTCATTGCCGGCTCGCGCCTCCTGGCGCGCACCTTGGTCGAGCGGCCGAGCCTGACGATGGTCGCGCGTGGCAAGGAGGTGGTCGTCGTCGGTGCGGGCGACGCCGGACGCCTGATCGTGCAAGAGATGCAGCGGTCGCGGATGCTCAACTACACGCCGATCGGGTTCGTCGACGACGACCCGCGCAAGCGGCACACGCGGATCATGGGCGTCCGGGTACTCGGCGCGATCGACGAGCTGCCGCGCGTCCTGCGCGAGCATCGGCCGGACGAGGTGCTGATCGCGATGCCCTCCGTCTCGGGCGAGGTGCGCCGGCGGATCGTCGAGACGGCCCAGCAACTGCGCATCGTGGTCAAGACGCTGCCGGGGCTCTACGAGCTGATCGCGGGGGACATCGGCCTCGCCGGCCAGATCCGCCCGGTGCAGGTGGAGGACGTGCTCGGCCGGGAGCCGGTCGAGGTCGACTTCCACGAGGTCGCGTCCTATCTCGAGGGGCATACGGTCCTCGTCACCGGCGCCGGCGGCTCGATCGGCTCGGAGCTCTGCCGCCAGATCGCGCGGGTCAGGCCGTCGCGGCTGATCCTCGTCGACAATGCTGAGGGGCCGCTGTTCGAGATCGAGCGCGAGCTCGTCGCCGAGCGCGACTTCACCGCAGCCCTGCCGAAGCTCGTCGACGTCAAGGACCGGAAGGCGCTCCGGCGCGAGGTGTTCGAGAAGTACCAGCCGACGGTCGTGTTCCACGCCGCCGCGTACAAGCACGTCGCGATGCTGGAGACGCATCCGCTCGAGTCGGTGCGCAACAACGTCGCCGGCACTCGCATCCTCGTCGAGCTCGCGGCCGAGTTCGGCGTCGAGCGGTTCGTCTTCGTCTCGACGGATAAGGCCGTCAACCCGAAGACGGTGATGGGACAGTCGAAGGCTCTGTGCGAATGGATCGTCGAGTCGTTCGGGCATCGCCGGGACGTCTCGACGCGCTTCGTCGCCGTGCGTTTCGGCAACGTCCTCAACTCGTCCGGGAGCGTCATCCCGATCTTCCGCAAGCAGATCGAGCGCGGCGGTCCGGTGACGGTGACGCATCCGGAGATGACGCGGTACTTCATGACGATCCCGGAGGCCGTCTCGCTCGTGGTGCAGGCCGGCGCCATCGGCGGCCGCGGCCAGGTGTTCGTGCTCGACATGGGCGAGCCGGTGCGGATCGTCGACCTCGCGCAGAACATGATCCGGCTCTCGGGCAAGGAGCCGAGACTGCCCGACGACCCGACGACGTCTTCGCGGGACGTGCGGATCGCGTTCATCGGCTCCCGGGCAGGCGAGAAGCTCCACGAGGAGCTCTGGAGCGAGGACGACTCGGTCGGAGCGACGACGCACCCGAAGATCCTCCGGCTGAGCCGGCCCCCGGTGGATCCGGACTGGCTCGAGGGGCAGCTCGCGGAGCTCGAACGCCTCGCCGACGAGGGGGACACGCTCGAGGTCGTGGGCAAGCTCCGGAACGTCGTGCGCGACCCGCGGCGGCTCGAGGCGCCGGTGCCGCGGGCCGCCGGGGAAGCGCGGCCGCTCGACGTTCAGCAGCGCGTCGAGCCCGCGTAACGCCCGGCACGAAGCTGTCGCCCTCCCATGACCGTGCCCGGCCGGTCGCGCCGCTAGCGTGCGCGCCCTGGACGCCGAGCGGATCCTCGAAGGGCTGAACCCCGAGCAGCGCGCGGCCGCGACAACGGCGCGCGGGCCGCTCTGCATCCTCGCCGGAGCGGGGACAGGCAAGACGACCACGATCACGCGACGGATCGCCTGGCAGGTCGCGAGCGGCTCCTTACCGCCCGAGCAGATCGTCGCTGTGACCTTCACCGGCAAGGCGGCGGGCGAGCTGCGCACGCGCCTGCAGGCGCTCGGGGCCGGGGGCGTCCGGGCCTCGACCTTCCACTCGGCGGCCCTCGCGCAGCTCCGCCACTTCCAGGGGGACCCCGGCCGGATCCTCGCCACGAAGGCGCTGCTGCTCCGCCGGATCGGCAACACGCTCCCTGGGGCGTTCCGCTTCCGGCCCGCGGGCGACCTCGCGACGGAGATCGAGTGGGCGAAGAACCGCCGGCTGACGCCCGAGACGTACGACGACGCGCTCGGCGACCGCGAGCCGCCGCTGCCGCGTGACCTCATGTGTCGCGTCTTCCGCGAGTACGAGCGGCGGAAGGCCGCCGAGGGACTGCTCGACTTCGAAGACCTGCTCGAGCGGACGGTGCGGCTGCTCGAGGAGGACGAGGCGGCGCGGGCGGTCGTCCACGAACGCTGGCGCGCCTTCACCGTTGACGAGTACCAGGACGTCAACCTGCTCCAGCAGTCCCTGCTCGACCTCTGGCTCGGCGAGCGGGACGAAGTCTGCGCGGTCGGCGACGACTACCAGGCGATCTACGGCTTCACGGGAGCGAGCGCCGACTGGCTGCTCGCGCTCCCGCGGCGCTTCCCGCACGGTCAGGTTGTGCGGCTCGAGCGCAACTACCGCTCGACGTCACAGGTGCTCGAGCTCGCGAACCGGCTCGTGCCCCGACTCGGCGGCTCGGCGAAGACGCTCACGCCGACGGTTCCGGACGGCCCCGAGCCGGTCGTCGGGCCGGGCCTCGACGTCGTTCTGCACGTGCAGAAGTTGCACGCCGGTGGGCTTCCGCTCGAGGAGATGGCGGTGCTCGTGCGGACGAACGCGCGGACGAGCGAGTTCGAGGAGGCGTTCCACGACGCCGGGATCCCCTTCCAGGGCGCGTCGCTGCTCGTGCGCGACGCGGCGCGGCAGCTCTTGAAGGCGGTGCGCGGGCAGCGGGGACCGGCCGCCGAGGTCGTGCGTGAGGTTGCCCTGCGCCAGGGCCTCCTCTCGGAGGTGCCGGACAAGCTCGGCGAGCGCGAGCAGACGCGGCAGGCCGACCTGGCGCGGCTCGTCCGGCTCGCCGAGCAGTTCGGCGGCGAGGTCGACGGCTTCGTCGAGTCGCTGCACGAGCGCTTCGGCGAGAGCGCGGGCCACGGCGTCCATCTGCTGACGCTCCACCGGGCGAAGGGGCTCGAGTGGGAGGCGGTTCTCCTGCCGCACGTCGAGGAGGGCGAGCTGCCGGTCCGTCGCGGGGAGGTCGAGGAGGAGCGGCGCCTGTTCTACGTGGGGATGACGCGCGCGAAGCGGCATCTACTCGTGACGTGGGAGGGGCGGCCGAGCCGCTTCCTCGACGAGCTCGGCGTGCAGGCGGCCGCGCCGCCGCTTCCGAAGCGGGAGCGGACGGTTCTCGAGCAGACGCCCGCAGTGCAGGCGCTCAGGGAGTGGCGGCTCGTGCGGGCGCGCGCGGACGAAGTGCCCGCGTACGTCGTCTTCAACGACCGCACGCTCGCGGAGCTGGCTGCGCGGACTCCCCGGACGCTCGCCGAGCTCGCCGCCGTGCCGGGAATCGGGCCGGCGAAGCTCGAGCGATACGGCGCCGAGCTGCTGGAGCGGCTGGCGGAGCTCGCCGCCTGAGAGGCGCATGGAGCCTCTGCTCAGCCGAGGCTGAATCGGGGCTCGGGAAGCGAAGAGGGCTGATCGAAGAGGGGGCAGGTCTCGAGCGTGGGGCAGGAGCAGTCGGCGGCTTGCTCGAGCCATTCCCGCACAACCTCGGCGCGGGCAATTGCCTCGCGGAGGACGGGGAGCCGCCGCTCTGCGACCTCCCGCAGCTGCTCGACCGCGCCCGCATTGTCCGGCGACGCGCGGAGCAGGAGCCGGATCTCGTCGAGAGCCAGGCCCGCCCGCTGGGCCGTCTCGACGACCGCCAGCGATCGCACTACCTCGGCTGGATAACGGCGCCGTCCGCTCGCCCGCGCAGGCTCCGGGAGCAGCCCGATCGACTCGTAGTAGCGGATGGCCGAGGGGGCCTTGCCGCTGATCCTCGCCACTTCTCCGATCGCCAAGAACTCACTTGACATCAAGTCAACTTTAACTCGCATCATGGGGGCTCCACAACCAACGAAGGAGGTACGCCTCATGGAGTTGTCCGAGCTGATCGCCTGCACGCTGTCGGACACCGATCTGAAGAGTCAGCAAGAGCGCTGGATCGCGCTCGGCGAGAACTTCGGCCTCGGCAGGCAGGAAACGAAGGACGGCTTGCGCCTCAGCTTCCGCTCCCACCCCGCGATTCGGAAGGAGTTGGAGGCGCTCGTGGCGGTCGAGCGTGAGTGCTGCACGTGGGCCGCGTGGAGCGTCGATGACGCCGGCGACGCGCTCGTTATGGCTGCCCGCTCCCAGGGCACGGGAGTGACCACGCTGCACGGGATGTTCATGCAGCTCGCGTGACCGTCTTCGGGGCGGTCGCTGTCTCGGCGATGGTGCTCGCGTACGCGCTCGAGGGTCGGCATAGGATCTTCGTCGGGATCTTCGCCGCAGGCTGTGCCGCTTCGAGCGCGTACGGCTTCCTGATCGGAAGCATCCCCTTTGGCCTGGCCGAAGCCCTATGGAGCGTCTTGGCCCTCCGGCGACTCAGGCGTCGAGCGCAGTGAGGAGGAGACGAAGCATCTCGCTCGGCTCGCGCCGGACGCGAGGGGTCGAAGCAGGATCGCGCTTCGTCAGCTCGAGCGCACGCGGGTCGGTGAGCGGCTTCAGCCGTCCGTCTCGGATCAGCTCCTCGTCCACACCGCCGAGCCGGCCGCCGTACGTCGTGTACACGGGCACGCCGAGCGCAGCCGCCTCGCGGTTCATCGTCCCGCCCGCCGAGACGACGAGGTCGGCGAGCGCGATCAGGCTCTGCGCGTCGACGGCGCCTTCCGGCAGGATCACCGACGGCAGCGCGAGCCCCCGCACGTACTCGCGCTGCTCCTCCGTGCGAGGCAGGACAAACGCATGCACATCCTCGGACCGGCCGAGGTGCTCGAGCGTCTGTGGGAAGAGCGGGTTCGAGTGCCGGTGGTAGAGCGACACGTCGGGCGGCGGCCGCAGAACGACGAGCACGCGGGCCGGGTCGACGCCGAACCGGTCGAGCAGCGACCGGTCGGGCTCGAAGCCGGAGAGGTAGTACTCCTCCTTCAACCCCGGGTACTGGACGAGCTTCGGCGGGCGCACGCCGTACGGTCGGAGCCGCTCGGGCGGGATCGCCGACGGCACGACCACCCGCGTCGCCGCGCGGCAGCCGAGCTGGTGCTGAAGCGTGGCGAACTCGTAGTCGAACGTCGTCGAGCTCGGGATCCCGAGCCGCCGCGCGGAGATCGTCAGCTCGTGCGACCCGTGCGCGAGCGCGACGTCGAAGTCGCGGTCGCGGGCCCAGGTTCGCAGCGCGCCGAGCCGGTGCGTCATCTGCCGCGCCTTCTGCAGCCGCGACCGGCCGCCGTGCCGCCCGATCACCGCGTCCGCCTCCAGCCCGTGCAGCCCGAGCAGCTCGATCGTCTGCGCATAGTCGCGCGCCGTGATGCCGACCTCGTCGCCGCGTCCCCGCATGATCTCGACGAGTGGCTGGAAGACGAGGACGTGCGCCGGGGCGGTGATGTCGATCCAGACGCGCATCAAAGTCGCTCGAGAACGCGGAACCGGACTGCGACGATCGCTGTATCCGGCTCGATCGGCTGTTCGAAGAAGCGCTCGTGCGCGATGCGCCAGTCCTCGACGGAGTCGAAGCCCTCGCCCTCGTCACGGGCGAAGTGTTCGTCGATCTCGCCGGCCGCCACCACCCGCGACTCCGTGACCTCGACCACGGCGACCGGCTCGTCGTCGTAGCCCAGAAGCACGCAGCGGTCGCCGACCGTATCCGGCTGCTCGCCCTCCGCCTCGTACTCGGCGAGCAAGCCCGCCGTTGCAGTCTTCTCGCCACGCAGGACCGCAGCAACCAGCTCCCGGCGCAGCTCTGTGCGTGGGTGCCCGAGCTCGAGGGGTGGGAGCCCGCTCACGCGGCGAGCGCCTCCATCCGTGCCGACCGCAAGCGGGGTGGCTCCTGCTCGACGTGCCGCTCGTACCAGAGCGTGAACGCGAGCAGCCCCCACAGCTGGCGGCTCCAGTCCTCCCTGCCCGCCACGTGCTCGTCGATCAGCCGCGCCACCGGCTCCGGCTGGAAGAACCCCTGGCGCATCAGGTTGTGCGCCGACAGCGTCTCGCGCGCGAAGGGCTCGAGCTCGCCCCGGAGCCAGGCAGCCGCCGGGATCGAGAAACCGCGCTTGCGGCCGTGCACGACCTCCGCCGGCACGAGCGGCTCCACCGCCTTGCGCAGCAGCACCTTCTTCGCGAGGCCGCGCACCTTCAGGCGCGTCGGCAGCGCGAAGGCGAGGCTCGTCACGAGCGGGTCGAGGAACGGGACGCGCACCTCGAGCGAGTGCGCCATCGACGCGCGGTCGGTCTTCACGAGCAGGTCGTCGACGAGGTAGACGCCGAAGTCGACGTCCTGCAGCCGGGCGAGCTGCGGCGCTCCCGTCGTCTCGGCGTAGCGCGCGCGATAGACGTCCACCGGGTCGAATGCGGCCCCGCGGCCCGTCAGCTCGGCACGTGCGTCGGTGGAGAAGATCTCCTTCCAGCCGTGGTGGCGCTCGAGCGGCGGCAGGTGCGCCGCGCGCACGAACCGCTTCGCCTTGTAGTCGAGGCTCGCCTTGCGGGTCGACGCCGGCAGGGCCTCGACGAGCGGGCGCACGGCCCGCGCGAGCGGTGCGAAGCGGTCGGCCAAGAGATCCGCCTGGTACGTGTAGTAGCCGCCGAACAGCTCATCCCCGCCCTCGCCCGAGAGCGCGACCTTGACGTGCTCGGCCGCGAGCTGCGAGACGAGGTAGGTCGGGAGGGCCGACGAGTCGGCGAACGGCTCGTCGAACGCCTCGGCGAGCGCCCGCAGCAGCAGCTCGGGCTCCGGCCGGACGAGGAGCTCGTGGTGCTCGGTCCCGTAACGCTCAGCGACGCGCCGCGCGTCGGCGCGCTCGTCGAAGCTTCGCTCGGCGAAGCCGATCGTGAAAGTGTGGACCGGTTCCTGCGTCTCCTGCGCGGCGAGTGCGGCGAGCACGGCGGAGTCGACGCCGCCGGAAAGCAGGACGCCGACCGGCACGTCCGAGAGGAGATGCGCCCGCACCGAGTCGCGCAGCCGCGCCCGAAGCTCCTCGACGAGCTCCGCCTCGTCGCCCGTTCGGAGCTCGTCCGCGGCTGCGGGGCCGGGCCGCGCATACCGCTCGAGCGTGACCGCGCCGTCCTCCCAGACGAGCACGTGCCCCGCCGGCAGCTTCCGGACGTCGCGGAAGATCGAGTACGGCGCGGGAATCGAGTTGAAGGCGAGGAAGGCCTCGAGCGCGTCCAGGTCGATCTCGCCGCGCGGCAGCGCGCGCACCTCCGATGCGAAGCGGAGCTCGTCGCCGACGTGCCGGTAGTAGAGGGGCTTGATGCCGTAGCGGTCGCGCGCGAGCACGAGCCGGCGCCGCCGCGCGTCCCAGATCGCGACCGCGAACATCCCGCGCAGCCGCTCGGCGAAGCCGGCCCCGTGCTCCTCGTACAGGTGGACGAGCGCCTCGGTGTCGCAGCGTGTCCGCAGCACGTGCCCCGCCCGCTCAAGCTCGCGGCGGAGCTCCGGGTAGTTGTAGATCTCGCCGTTCTGGACGACGACGCAGCTTCCGTCCTCGTTCGTGATCGGCTGGTCGCCGTGCTCGAGATCGAGGATCGAGAGGCGCCGCGCGGCCAGGGCGACGCCGCCGTCCACGTAGTCGCCGTCGCTGTCGGGACCACGGTGGACGAGCAGGTCGCTCATCGCGCGCAGCACTTCCACGTCCGCGCCGCCGCGCGTCGCCGCGATCCCGCAGATCCCGCACACGGCGCCTGACTCTACTGACGGTCGAACCGGACGAGACCGCGCACCGACTGCCTGAGCACGCGCCAGCCGGTGGCGAGCACGGTGTGGAGGTAGAGGCGCACCGACCGGTCGGCGATCCATTCGAGATCGTGGGCGAGCTTCTCGCCCATCGACGTCTCGTACCCGCGCCGCACCTGGGCGAGGCCGGTGAGGCCCGGCCGCACGACGAGCCGCTGCCAGTACGACGGCAGCTCGTGGGCGAGCTCCTCGAAGAACACGGGCCGGATCGGCCGGGGGCCGACGAGGCTCATGTCCCCTCTCAGGACGTTCACGAATTGCGGGATCTCGTCGAGTTGCGTCGCCTTGAGCCGGCTCCCGACCCGGGTGAACTCGGCCTGGGTGCGCTGGACGAGCTCCTCGCCGAGGTGCGGGCCGAGCCGCCTCTCTGCCCCGCGCCGCAGGGTGCGGAACTTGTACATCGTGAAGACGCGGCCGCCCCGGCCGACGCGCTCGCCGCGGTAGAGGACCGGCGTGCCGCTCGTGACGAGCACGAGCACGCCGATCAGTAGCGCGAGCGGCAGCGCGAGGAGCAGGAACAGCGAGGAGAGGAGGACGTCGAGGACACGCAGAACGACGTCGCGCGGCCGCGCCGGCGTCTCGAGCGCGAGCTGGCTATAGCCGCGGACGAGCGTGTCCTCGAGCCGCGTGGTATCGGGCACGCGCCGATCGTAGAACGGCGAGCGTCTCTCGGGCGGCCCGCGACCGCTATAAGTTGCGCTTATGGA
>DASYOZ010000142.1:0-7565 GCA_036007185.1 Gaiellaceae bacterium
CGCCTCCTCATCCACCAGCCGTCGTACTCGCTCCTCAATCGTTGGATCGAGACGGAACTCCTGGATACGCTCGGCGACCTCGGCGTCGGCTGCATCTGCTTCTCGCCGCTCGCCCAGGGCGTGCTCACCGATCGCTACCTCGGCGGAATCCCCGAGGGATCGCGCGCGAGCCGGTCCGGCTCGATGTCGCCGGACCAGCTCAGCGAGGGGACGATGGCCAAGGTACGCGGCTTGAACGAGATCGCCGAGCGTCGCGGCCAGACACTTGCCCAGCTCGCGCTCGCGTGGACACTCCGCGACGCGCGGATGACCTCGACACTGGTCGGAGCGAGCAGCATCGAGCAGCTCGAGCAGAACCTCGGCGCGCTCCAGAAGCCTGACTTCACCGCGGCCGAACTGGAAGAAATCGACCGGTACGCGACCGACAGCGGCATCAACATCTGGGCAGCCTCGAGCGAGAACTGACGCGGGAGGCCGATGGACGCCCTTCGTCCTCCGGTGAAGCTTCTCCCGGGCGAGCGGCTCGAGGCGGTCCAGGTGCTCGATCTGCGGGATCCGGAGACGATGCCGGACCCGCTCGAGGAGCTCTGCAAACTGACCGGCGTCGAGAGGCCCGAGGAGATCGGCCTGAACGGGCCCGCCGTTGGTGCGCGCGTGACCGAGCAAAATGCCGGCGAGGCCGCGCTCCGCTTGTTCGAGGTGGTCTTCGGCCGCGACTCGCTCACCGTCGCGCTGGTCGTCGGCGATCTCTTTCCGCGGCTGCTGGAGGCGACGGTGCTTCACCTCGCAGGCGTGCAGGGTCGCGAGTTCGACGCTCTGCGCGAGGAGGAGCCGGGGCGGATCGCGCACGAGATCCGCGACGTCGAGACGGACGGCGTCTGGGGGTTCCCCTACTACGGGTCGGTCGACGCGACGCCCCTCTTCATCCGCGCTGCGGTTCGTGCGATCGAGCGCCGGCCGGAGTTCGCGGCCACGCCTGTTCCCGGGCGTGAGGCGAGCGTGCGCGACTCGCTGGAGGCGGCCGCCGGCTGGCTCCTGTGGCGGCTCGCGGAGGACGAGCTCGGGCTCCTGAGCCACCGGCGCGCCAACCCATACGGGCTCGAGAACCAGGTCTGGAAGGACAGCTGGGACAGCATGTCGCACGCGGACGGCACGGTCTGCAACCACGACGCTCCGGTCGCCTCGGTCGAGGCGCAGGCGCTTGCCTCTGACGCGCTCATCGACGCGGCGGGTCATCATCCGACACCGACGGCTCTGCTCGAGGCCGCGGGCAGGCTCGAGCGCGCAGTCGAGAAGCACTTCTGGGTCGACGATCCCGAGGGCGGCTTCTACGCGATCGGGGTCGACCGCGACCCGCAGTCCGGCGCGCCACGGCGTCTGGAGACGCGCGCGTCCAACATGGGGTGGCTGCTCGCCTCGCGGCTGCTCGACCGGCAGGAGCATGCCGGGCGGCGACGGCGCCTCGTCGACCTACTCCTCTCGCACGAGTTCCTCGCCGAGGCTGGGATCCGCACGCTCTCGGCGCGTGAGCTGCGCTTTCGACCTCGCGCGTACCACAACGGCAACGTCTGGGGCTTCGACACCTACTTGATCTCACTCGGCTTCGCCCGGCGAGGATTTCACGACGAGGCGCAGGAGCTGCGGCGCCGCCTCGTCGCCTCTTGCCGGGCCACGCACCGCTTCCCCGAGTTCGTCGCCGGCGGCGAGCCGGGGACAGAGCTGATCGCAAAGCGGATCGTCGACGTGTTCGACAGCGTCAACGGGCGCGTGAACCGCATCGAGCAGCCGCCGCAGGAAATCCAGGGCTGGACAGTCGCGGCGATGGTGGCGATCGAGCACTCGTCGGCGCTTTGACCCGGTGCTGTGATCTGTGACCGGCTCCGGCGTCAGGTAATCGGCGGCGGGTCGCCCTCCATGCTGGCCGCGAGTGTGGCGTCCCAGCCGCAGACCCGGCAAGCGTGCGCAACGGCCGAGCGGGCGAAGGTGAGCGCGGTCCCATCGGGATCTTGGCCGGCCCGGGCGTCATCCCAGTCGAGGATGTATTCGCCGAGTGCCGCCTCCCAGCGGGCGCTCGCGGGCGCGAGCGTTCCGTTCTCGAACCCTGCCGGCGGCGGATATGCGTAGGCGTAGAACGCGGCGCGGGGGTAGCGGTCGTCGCCGGGCCACCAGCCGACCTCGATCTGCTGCGCGTCCCCCGAGTTGCGCAGGATGAAATCCTGGGACGGCGGTTCGGCGGGCAGGCCGGAAAAGAGGCTGACCGCGAGGTCGAACGACCCCCACCAGGCGTTCACCGGTGTTGAGCGCCCGCGATACGGAGCCCGCAGGGCCGCGAGCACGAGCGCAGCCTTCGTAGCCGCGGCGAAGTAATCGGCGACCTGAACGGGGTCGTAGGTCGCGTGCTCGGTGTCCTCGTCGAGCGGCGTCGTCCACGACGTCTCCTGCGGGACGGTGTTGATCTCGACGGGACCGACGACGGACCGCACCGCCGCGAGTACCTCGCGCGTGACCTCGCCGACCGGCCGATTGGGCGCCAGCGCGACGTGTCGGACACGTCCGTCGCTGTGCTCGACAACCGCTTCGTGACTGCGCAGGTCGAGTGCGACCACGAGCGCGCCCGAGCCGTCCGGTGCCGGCAAGGGGAGTGTCTCCCAGCCCCGCGCGCTCAACCGCAGAGCGGCATGCTGAAGCTGCGGCTCGGGCGGAGCGAGCACCACCGCAAGCTTGCCCAGGACCTGCGTGTGCGCATGGAGCGTGTCACACGTCGCGCGCCAGGCGTCAAAGGGAAGCGCCGGCCAGCTCATCGCACAACCGCCACAGCCATCGGCTCACCGTACCCCTCAGGCCGCAGCGGCAGTCACACCGTCTTCACGAGGCCGCCGTCGATCACGTAGTTGGAGCCCGTCACGTTGCCGGTGCGCGGTGACGCGAGCAGGGCGACGAGGGTCGCGACCTCCTCCGGGGTGGTGAAGCGTCCGGTCGGCATGCCGGCGATCGCTTGCTCGCGGACCGTGTCCGCGTCGAGACCTGTGGCGGCTGCGATGGTCGCGGCGACGCCGTGCTCGCCGAGCCAGAGGTCGGTCGCGACCGGGCCGGGCGAGACGCTGTTGATGCGTATGCCTTTGGGGCCGAGCTCTTGTGAGAGCGCCTTCGCGACGTTGAGTAGCGCCGCCTTGGCCGCGCCGTAGTCGATCACGAGCCCGTCGGGATGGAAGAAGGAGTTCACCGAGGCAACGTTGACGATCGCTCCCCCGCCCCGCTCGAGCATCTCCGCAACCGCTGCCCTCGTCGCACGGAGCGCGGCGAAGAAGTTCAACTGCAGCGAGCGCTCGAAGTCGTCGTCGCCGACGTCGAGGAATCCGCTGAGCCGAAGCTTGACGCCGCCGACGTTGTTGACGAGGACGTCAATGCGTCCGTGCCGCTCGACGGCTTCGCGGACCAGCCGCCGTGAGCCGTCGGTCTCGACCAGGTCGACTGCGAGTGCCGTAACGCCCTCGATTCCCGCGAGCGCGTCGATGGTGAGCGCCCCGGCGACCACGTGCATGCCTTCCGCCGCGAGGGTGCGCACGATCGCGAGCCCGATTCCCTTGCTGCCGCCGGTGACGACGGCGACCTTGTCGTTCAGGTCGAGATCCATCAGCCGGCGAGCGGCGCGTCGAGGATCCCTTCGAGCCAGCCTTCGATCGCGGCGGCGACCTCCTCCCAGTCGGCGGCGGCCATGTGCAGGTGCGGCCGGCCCTCGAACTCGAGGTAGTCCGTTTTCGCGGGCGACGACTCGTACCGTTTGAACTGCGCCTTCGACAGCGAGGCGGGGACGGTGTTGTCCTGGTCGGCTCCGACGATCAGCAGCGGTGCCCGCTCGCCGTTCTTGAAGTGGACCTCGGTGGGCGGGTGCAGGTGGAAGTTGGCGAAACCGGCCTCGTAGAAGATCTGGCCGGTCTCCGGCACGGCGTAGCGCTCGTACGCCGCGGCTGCGTCCTCGGCCGAGAAGGTGTTGACGAAGCCGTAGGTGAACTCCTCGGGCGTCAGCGTGACGACGCCGTGCCGCTTCGACGGGTGCGCAAGCGCCGGCGAGCCGGCCTTCAAGGTCGAGAACGGCAGCTTGAGGATGCCCTTCGGCGGCGCCGGGCTCATCGCCACGCCCGCCCTGCCGAGGTCCCGGTCGAGCAGCAACTCGACGAACAAGCCGCCGTAGGAGTGGCCGATCAGGGCGGGCGGCTGGTCGAGCTCGCGAATCAGGGCCTCGTAGTGACCGACGATCTCCTGCACGCCGAGACCGGCCGACGCGTCCGCACTCTCGCGCATCTCCTCGACGTCGCCCCGCTTGCGCGGCCACTCCGGTGCGGAGACGGCGAAGCCACGCTTGCCGAAGTAGTCCATGTAGTTCTCCCAGCTCCGGGCCGATAGCCAGGCGCCGTGAATCAGGAGCAACGGGATCTGCCCGTTCTCTGTGGGCGGGGTTGCCATCCCTTGCCTCCTCTACGCGAATACTCGCGCTATCTGAACTACCCGTCCGTGCCGAGAGCCGCGCGGATGCGGTCGAGTGCCTGGTTCTCCTGCGGCGAGACGCCCTTCGCCGCCTCCGCGACCGACTGGGCGACATCCATGACGAGCTGCCGGTAGGCAGGGAGATCCTCGGGCGACTTCGCCTCGAGCGCGGCGAGCGCCTTCCCGAGCGTCGCGACGGTGCTCTGCTCGATCTCCTCCGGCGAGGCCGTCATTCCGAACGGCCGGTCGTGCCCGGTCGCCAAGTCGCGGATGAGCACGCTCTCGCTGTGCTCGTGTGCGTCACGCAGATGATGGGCGAGCGCGTTCGCCTCCTTGAACGAGTCGAAGAACCCTCGGTCCACGAGCGCGACGAACATCCCCGCGCCCGTGATCCCTTCCTGCATCGCCTTCCACTCCTCTTCGCTGAAGTCCGCTCTCGTGGCCATGCCCAGGAGTATGGCGGCTCAGGCCGCGGCGACGCGGCGGAGCGATTCGATCGAGGGGATGAAGTAGTAGGCGCCGGTGAGCGGACGGGTGTAGCGGGTCAGCGCGTCGCGGGTTCCATCGGTGAGGCCGGCCATGCCCTCCAGCATCGCGGCGAGGATTCGCCGGTCGGCGCTGAAGCCCACGAACATCGTCCCGTGGTCCGTCACGGTCCCGTACGCCATGTTGCGGCGGAAGATCTTTCCGAAGCGGTCCTGATCCGTGCGCGCGACGTGCGAGTCGCCCGGCTTGTCCTCGAGCTCCGTGCTGTCCGCCTTCCTGCGCCCGATCACCAGCTCCTGCTCCGCGTCGGAGAGCGCCTCCCACGCGCGCGCGTCATGGGCCCATTTCTGCAGCAGTAGCACGCTCCCCCCGGCACCCGGCCCGTCCTCCCCGATCACCACGAGCTCCGGCACCTCGATCAGCGTCGGGTTCTCCGTCCCGTCGATGAAGCCCGTCAGATCGAGATCGTGTCGGTACGGCCAGCTCGACGTCTCCTCCGCGACGTGGGCGATCCCGGCGAGCGCTCGGATCGCCATCCGCGAGCAGTCGAAGATCACGTCGTAGGCGCTCCCGGAGAGCCAGAGGACAGCGTCGTGCTGCGTTGCCGGCATCGCGAACCCGTCCGTCCCGATCACGGGAGCGTTGAACCCGTCCACATCGGCCGGCGCATCCTCCGGCACGACGCCGCGCCACAGCTCGGGCCTGAAGCCGGCGACGAGATTGACGCCGCCCATCGTCGTCCTCGGCTCGCGCAGCGAAGCGACGGCTTGGACGAGATCCGCCGGCGCCGCCTCCTCCGACGCGTCGAGCTCCAGGTAGGCGTGTGACGCCGTGCCCAGCGCGAAGATGCCCGACTGCGGGTTGGCCACCGCGCGCGACGTCAGGGATGCTGGAGCTCGCGCACGCGGAAGGCGAGCACGATGTCCCTCACACCCCGGATCAGGGCAAACGCCGACACCCAGGCGATGAGGAGAACGGAGCTCCGTCCCCAGTAGCCGGCCGCCCAGAAGCCGAGGACGACCTCGATGATCCCGCCGACGAGCTGCAGCCACCAGACCTCGATCTCGTGCCTCGCGGAGATCGACTGGATGATGTCGAACGTCCCCGCGAAGACCAGGAAGAAGCTGAAGACGGCGGCGAGCGCCGCGAACGTGTCGCCCGGGTGGATGAACGCCGCCACACCGGCCACGAGGAATGCGAGGGCAAGGATCCCGTTCAGCAACTTCCACCAACCCGCCACGAGGAAGATCATCGCGACCTCTATGACGCCGGCTGCGATCGCGACGAACCCGAACAGCAGCGAGATCGCATGGACGGACGTGTAGTCGAAGCGGAGCAGGATCAGACCGACGATCGCCCAGCCCACTCCGGTGATCAGCAGCAACCACCACGGTGGCAGCGCGCGTCCCAACACCCGTCCTGCGGAACTCTCGACCGTTGCTGTTGCCGCCGTCATGGCCCGAACCTCCCCGATCGCCGTTTCCCCGCGGCGAGCACGATCTCACGCCGCCGCCGCGACTGCAAGTGAGCTTGAGCCCGCTCAGCCGTCCTGCTGCTTCAGGCTGCCCGCCATCGCGTGAACCTCCTTGGTCAGCGCGAGGATCTGTCGCGACAGATCGAGCAGCTCGACGTTCTGCTTGTCCTCCTCTTTGACCGTTTTCCACTGCGCGTCCGCGAGCACTTGGCGCCTGGCGTCGGCGCGGTTCTGGCTGATGAGGACGAAGGTCGAAAGGAAGATCGCCTCGAGCGACACGATCATCGTCAGCAGCCCGTACGGGTACTTCTCGACGCCGAAGCCGATCCAGCAGGCGAACCAGATGATGTGGACGTAGACGAACAGCATCGAGCCGCTGAAGGCCGTGATCGCGTCCGCAATCCGGTTCTGCGTGGCCTTTGCCCGCTTGCGCTCGTGCTCGACCACGGCTGGATTGATGGGGTCTGGCAGCCTGGGCACCGGCCGCAGGAACTTGTGGAGCCGTTGTCGGAAGGTCATGGCCTCAGGTCCTCCGTCGGGAGCGTCGTCCATCATCTTCCCGTATGGAGCCGCACGAGCCAAGGTCCGAGCCGAAAGCAGGACGCCAGGACGTCGCGATCACGGCTGCTCGAGCCGCCGCCGGAGCGATCGCCGTCGCCGCGATCGCGTTCGGCCTCTGGAAGGTGCGGGACATCATCGTGCTCCTGCTGCTCGCCCTCACCTTCGCGGCGGCGATGCGCCCCGGCGTGGAATCGCTCCACAGGCGAAAGGTGCCCGAGCCGGTGGCGATCTTCTCCTTCTTCGTGGTCGTACTCGGCACCTTCGTGCTGTTCTTCTGGCTCGCCGTGCCGCCGGCGGTGCACCAGCTCAAGGACGCGCTGTCGCAGCAGGCGACCGGAGCCTCGACCGTCGGCCATTCCACGGGAATCCGCCACGACGTGCTCGTGTGGGTCGACACGCATCTCCACCACCTGCCCTCAGGGAGCTCGATCTTCCACCCGATCGCCGCCTACGGGCACAAGGCTACGAACGCGATCGTTGCCGTCTTCTTCACGCTCGCGGCCACCTGGTACTGGGTCTCTGAACGGGACGCCATGATCGACCTGCTCGTCCGGCTCGC
>DASYOZ010000143.1:0-4365 GCA_036007185.1 Gaiellaceae bacterium
AGGACGGCGGCCGAGACGGCGAACGCCAGCAGGTAGATCGTCCCCACCGTGCCCTTCGTCGGGTCGCCGAGGGCGAGCGTCCCGTGCTTCGTGAGGTGGGTCGACGGTTTGTCGAGCTTGAGGCTGAACGCCATCAGCCCAACGAAGAAAAGCGGCACCGCCAGGATCCCGGCGACGGCGAGCGGTGCTTTCGAAACGCCACGGAGCCGGCTCACAAGCGTCCCCCTTCCAGCACGCGGGCGAGGAACTCGCGCGTCCGCTCCTCACGCGGGGACGAGAAGATCTCCTCGGGGGTTCCCTCCTCGCGGATGACGCCGGCGTCGAGGAAGCAGATCTTGTTTGCCACCTCGCGCGCGAAGCTCATCTCGTGGGTGGCGAGGATCATCGTCATCCCGGCCCCGGCGAGCTCGCGGACGAGCTCGAGCACCTCGCCGATCAGCTGCGGGTCGAGCGCGGACGTGATCTCGTCGAGCAGCATCAGCTTCGGGCTGGTCGCGAGGGCCCGGACGATCGCGACGCGCTGCTGCTGACCCCCGGAGAGGCGGTCGGGGAACTCGTCCGCCTTGTCCTCGAGGCCGATCTGCCGCAGCAGCGCCCGCGCGTGGCCCTCTGCGTTTGCGCGCGAGATCCCGAGTGCCTTGCGCGGGGCGAGCGTCACGTTCTGGAGCACGGTCATGTGCGGGAACAGGTTGTAGGCCTGGAAGACGATCCCGATCTTCTGACGGAGCCTGTTCACGTCGATCTTGGTTCCGGTGATCGTCTCGCCGTCGACGACGATCGTGCCCGCGTCGACGTGCTCGAGCAGGTTGATGCAGCGGAGCAGTGTCGACTTGCCCGATCCGGAGGCCCCGATCAGGCAGACGACGTTGTGCTCCGCGATGTCGAGATCGATCCCGTGCAGGACCTCGAGGTCGTCGAAGCGCTTGGTGACGCCCTGAAGCGAGACGAATTGCCCGTTCGCGCTCATACGGCCTGCGCCCGCTCCCGCCTCTCCCGCTCCCTGATGATGTAGTCGGTGAAGCGCGCGAGCGGGATGGTGAGGAAGATGAAGAACACCGATGCGACCACCAGGCTTGCGAAGTTGACCCAGTCGCTCGAGTAGAAGTTGGCCTGCGCGACCGCCTCCGTCACCCCGATGATCGTGACGAGCGCGGTGTCCTTCTGGAGGCCGATGAAGTCGTTCAGAAGCGGCGGGACGACCCGGCGGATCGCCTGCGGCAGAACGACGTAGCGGAGGGCCTGCATATAGCTCAGACCGAGCGAGCGCGCGGCCATCCGCTGGCTCGGATGGACCGATTCGATCCCGGCCCGGTACACCTCGGTGACGTACGCCGTATAGACGAGCGTGAGCGCGATCACGCCGTTGCGGAAGAGGGTCTGGCTCGAGAGCCCGAGGTAGTTGAGCGTGGCGAAACCCTGCACGAGGAAGATGACAAGGATGAGCGGCGTGCCGCGGAAGATGTCCGTGTAGAAGATCGCCGCCGCACGGAACGGGACGGCAACCCGTCCCGGAAGGCCGCGCACGATCGCGAGCAGCAGGGCGAGCACGAGCACGAACGCCTCGGCGACGACCATCAGCTCGAGGTTGAGCTGGAACCCGTTCCAGACCTGCGGCACAGACCGGAGGAAGTCGAGCGGGCTGAAAAACTCGTGTAGGAACTGGCCCACCCGCCTCCTCCGCGTCTGCGCCTAGATCACGCCCCCACCTAGCTCAGGACCGGGACCTTCGCAGGGTCGTAGCCGAACCACTGCTTCGTCAGTTTGCTGATGGTTCCGTTCTGGAGCAGCGTCTTGATCGCGTTGCTGACGTCCGGGATCAGCGGGCTGTTCTTCTGGAACACCGCGCCGTAGCCCTCCTTGGTGTCGATCTGCCCGACGACACCGCCGTAGGCTCCCTTCTGCTTCTGGTTCTGCGCCTCGATGATCGGCACGTCGAGGATCAGGGCCTGGCAGGCGCCCGACTGCACTGCGTTGAACGCGGCGCTCGACGACGCCGAGTACACGAGCGGCTTCTTCGCCGGCCGCAGCTTGTGCTGGATCCAGTCGAGGCCCGTCGTGCTCGCTTGCGCGCAGGTCTGCAGGCTCTTGAGGTCGGCGATCGACGTCGGCTTCGTGACGCCCTTCGCGATCAGGACACCCTGGTTTGCGTCGAAGTACGCTGACGAGAATCCGATCACCTGCGCACGCTGCGGAGTGATCGTCGTCTCCTCCATCGCGAAGTCGTACGGCTTGCTCCCGGCGAGAAGGATGGTCGCGAACGGCGCACGCTTGAACGTCACGTTGTTCGCGGCGATGCCGAGTTGCTTCGCGACGTCGAGTGCCAGTCCGTACTCGAAGCCCGACGGATGCTTGAGCGTGCTGCCGGACAACTGGCCGTTCCAGAACGCAGGCGCCGGGACATCGAACCCGACGACGAGCTTGCCGGGGGTCTTGGTCGGCACGGCTGCCTTTGACGACGTGGTGGTCGTCGGAGACTTGCTGCTGCCGCCGCAGGCGGCGAGCGTCGCAACGAGCGCTGCGACCCCTAGCAGCGGGAGAAGACGCTTCACGGATAGCCCTCCTATGTCTCGAACACCGGCGAGAGGCAGGACTCTACAGCGCCGCAATGAGAACGGTCACGCCCTCAACGCCTCCGCGGTGAGCGCCTGAAAATGGCCGATGAGCTGCTCGCTGCGGCTCATCACGAACCCGTGCTCGAGCGCGCCCGAGCCGACGCCGCGCTGCACGCCCTCGACGAGCGCCCGGTCCTCCCGTCCGACCTGGTCGTCGAAGGCGAGGAGGTCATCGATCCACGCGGGCTCGACGTCCGGACCGAAGAAGTAGTCGAGGAAGCGATGTGTCCGCCCGGGCGTCCGCGGCACGATCGGGCCGATCGAGATGTTCGGCCGGCCCGGGAAGATGTTGATCCCGAGGCTCGGCCAGAGGAAGTGGAACTGCGCGCGCGGCAGCTCGTCGGTGGGCGTCGCCGTCCGCAGCGGGCCGTGCTGGGTCGAGAGGCGCCCGTCGCTCGAGAGCACGTACGCCTCCGGCGAGACGTCGATGAGCTCGCTGAAGGCGGGATGCGCGACCTGGCAGTGGTAGCACTCGAGGAAGTTCTCGCAGACGATCTTCCAGTTCGCATCGACCTCGGCCTTCCAGCGCGAATGGTGGACGAGCGAGTCGACGTCGAGCCCGAGCTCCGCGACCTGCGCCGGCAACGAGCCGAGCGCCTGCGCGAGCGGCTCCGGTTCCGGGCCGGCGTTGGCGAAGACGAACGGGCCCCAGGTGGCGACAGCGACCGGGACGAGGCAGAGCTCGTCCTGCGGGAACTCCGGCTCCTCCTCGCTCCGCGGCGCCGCGAGCAGGCGGCCGTCGAGCCCGTACGTCCAGGCGTGGTACGGGCACTGCAGCGTCTCGCGGCGCTGCTCGCCTTCGGCGAGCGCGAAGCCGCGGTGGCGGCAGACGTTGACGAAGCCGCGCAGCACGCCGTCGCGGTCGCGCGTGACCACGACGGGCGTCCGGCCGACGTCGGCGGCGAAGTAGCCGGGCTCCGCGACCTGGCCCGCGTGGCCGACGTACTGCCACGAGGGGCGGAAGATCCGCTCCTGCTCCCGCCGCAGGATCTCCGGATCCGTGTACCACTCGTACGGCAGCGTTGTCTCCACGGGAGAGAATCTAGTCGTGCGCGCGATGGTGCTTCACGCGGCTCGCGAGCCGCTGCGGTTCGAGGAGGTTCCAGTGCCGGAGCCGCAACCGGGGCAGGTCCTGCTGCGGGTGTCGGCGTGCGGCGTCTGCCGCACCGACCTTCACGTCGTCGACGGCGAGCTGCCGAACCCGAAGCTCCCGCTCGTGCCCGGCCACCAGATCGTGGGGCGGACGGGGGACGGGCGCCGCCTCGGCGTCCCCTGGCTCGGCTGGACGGACGGCACGTGCCGCTACTGCCGCTCCGGCCGCGAGAACCTGTGCGAGTCGGCCCGCTTCACCGGCTACGACCTCGACGGCGGCTACGCGGACTGGGTCGTGGCCGACAAGCGCTACTGCCTGCCGCTCCCCGACGAGTACGACGACCTGCAGGTCGCGCCGCTCCTCTGCGCCGGGCTGATCGGCTACCGCTCGCTGCGCCTCGCCGGCGACGCCGAGCGAATCGGCCTCTACGGGTTCGGTTCCTCGGCGCACATCGTCGTCCAGGTCGCGCGACACGAGGGACGGCGCGTGTTCGGCTTCGTCCGGCCAGGGGACGACGCGGCGGCGTCGTTCGCGCTGGAGCTCGGCTGCGAGTGGGCGGGCCCCTCCGACGAGCCGGGACCCGAGGAGCTCGACGCGGCGATCATCTTCGCGCCGGTGGGTGAGCTCGTGCCTGCCGCGCTGCGCGCCGTGGCCAGAGGC
>DASYOZ010000144.1:0-4675 GCA_036007185.1 Gaiellaceae bacterium
CGACCCGGACACGAGCGTCGGGATCATGCAGCTCCTCTACCGCATCAATCGCGCCGGCACGACGATCCTCATGGTCACGCACGACCGCGAGATGGTCGACAAGATGCGCAAGCGCGTGATCGCGCTCGAGGACGGGAAGCTCGCCCGCGACGAACGGCGCGGGGGGTACACCTCCGAATGAGTCGCGTCCGTCTGCTCTTCTCGGAGGCATGGTCCTCCATCCGGATGAATCTCTCGACGACGTTCGCGGCGACGATGACCGTGCTGATCGGGATGTGCCTGCTGGGATTGTTCATCGCGCTCGGCACGTGGGTGCTCTCCTGGAGCAACCACGTCCAGAAGGAACTCCAGGTGCACGTCTACTTCGCGAGCGACGCGACGCCTCAGCAGGAGCAGTCGGTCGGGGCGAGGCTCCGGCACGACCCGCGTGCGAAGCAGGTCGTCTTCGTCTCGAAGACGGAGGCTCTCGCGAAGATGAAGAAGGAGTTCCCGCAGCTCTTCAAGACCGGATTGCCGAGCAACCCGCTGCCCGACTCGTACACCGTCGTCCCGTTCAAGGCGTCCCAGACGCCGGTGATCGGCCAGGCCGTGAGGCAGTCGAGCTGGGTGGGGGTCGACAAGGTGAGCTGGGGGAGTGCGACGGCAAAACGCGTCCTCACGATCGCCAAGGTCATCTCGGTCGTCTTTCTCATCGCCGTCATCCTGCTCGTCGTCGCCTCGACCCTGCTGATCGCCAACACGATCCGGCTCTCGATCTTCGCGCGACGACGGGAGATCGAGGTGATGAAGCTCGTCGGCGCGACGAACTGGTTCATCCGCGGGCCGTTCATGCTCGAAGGCCTGGTCTGCGGGCTCTTCGGCTCGGTGTTCGCCGTCATTCTGCTCGTGCTCGGGAAGGCGATCGCGCTGCCGTCGATCCTCCCGCACATCGGGGGCGGCACCTCTGACGTGCACGCGCTCTCCTTCACGCTCAACGCGCTCGCGCTGCTCGGCGCCGGCCTGCTGCTCGGCGCCACCGGCTCGCTCGTGACGCTCCGCCGCTTCCTGCAGGTCTAGCGCCCACGCCACCGCGGCTACGGTGGCCGCATGGCGCGGGGAAGACGTGAGCGGCAGAAGCGACCCAGCAGGAGCGAACGGCACCGCCGGCGGCAGCCGCCGCGGCGGCCGGTCTCCGAGCTGACGGTCCGGCTGCCCGACCGGCACGTCGAGCCCGAGACGGTGATCGCGCATCTCGGGCCGACCAACTCCGGCAAGACGCACGACGCCCTCCGCTTCCTCGTGGAAAACGGACGAGGTGTCTACGCGGCGCCGCTGCGAATGCTCGCGCAGGAGGCGCACCGCAGGCTCTCGGCTGAGCTCGGCGAGGGGCGCGTCGGCCTCGTCACCGGCGAGGAGCGCGTCAACCCCGACGCGCCGATCGTGTGCTGCACCGCCGAGATGGCGCCGGCGAGCGGCGAGACGCTCGTGCTCGACGAGGTGCAGTGGGCGGAGGACGAGGAGCGCGGCTCGGCGTGGACGCGGCTCCTGCTCGGCGGCGAATACCGGCACATCCTCCTGCTCGGCGCGGTCGAGGCGCTGCCGCTCGTCCGGCACGCCTTCCCGCAGGCCGAGCTCCGCTTCTTCGAGCGGAAGGCGCCGCTCGACTGGATCGGCCGCCGCGCCATCACCGGACTCGGGCCCGGCACGGTCGTCGTCGCCTTCAGCCGCCGCGCCGTGATCGGCCTCGCCGGCGAGCTGAACCAGCTCCATCCGGGCCGCGTCGCCTGCCTCTACGGCGCCATGCCCCTCGGGTCGCGGCGGGAGGAGATCGACCGCTTCGCCGACGGCCGCGCCGAGGTCTGCGCGGCGACCGACGTACTCGGGCACGGCGTCAACCTCCCGTGCGAAACGCTCCTCTTCGCAGAGACGACGAAGTTTGACGGGAAGGAGCGGCGCGACCTCGAGCCCTGGGAGATCGCCCAGATCGCCGGCCGCGCCGGGCGCTTCGGCTTCCACGAGCGCGGCCACGTGGGCGTCCTCACCGGCCTGCCGTGGGCGGATCCCGATCCGGAGCTCGTGCGCGCCGCCCTCGTCCCGCACGTCCCGATCGAGAACGGCCACCTCGGCTACCGCGTCGTGGACAGCGGCCGCCTCCGCCCGCAGCTCTCCGATCTCAACGTGACGCGCGTCGACGAGCTCGAGCCGGCGCTGCACGCCTGGCGCCATGCGGCACTCCGCTACTGGAGCGTCGACGGCTGGCTCGAGGTCGAGTCGATCCAGCCGCTCCTCGCGCGGCTCGACGCGGTACGGGACGCGCTCCACCACGCGCGGCGCACCCTGGAGCTCGCCGACATCTGGAAGCTCGTGCAGGCGCCGGTGGACGAGGACGGCGCGCCGCTCCTCGGCACGCTCGCGGCAGCGGTCGCCGGCGACAAGCCGCAGCAGACGGTGATCGGCTGGATCCTCGACCCGCGCCGCCTCGACGCAGCGGGGCTCGAGGAGGCGGAGCAGGCCGCGCGGGAGGCGTCGATCCTCCGCTGGTTCGCGCTGCAGTACCCGGGTGTCGCCGGGGTCACGATTGAGCGCGCGGCGGAGCTCGAGGAGACCGCGGCGGCGCGCGTCGTGCGCGAGCTGCGGGCGGAGATCGAGGATCCGACGATCGGCCGCTGCCGCGTCTGCGGCGCCCGGACGGCGCCGTGGGCGACGCTCTGCGACCGCTGCTTCATGGCGCGCGGCTACCGACGGCGCTAGCGCAGCAGCAACTGCGTGCAGCGGAACAGCGCCATCGTCCGAGCGTCCGGGCCGGTCACGGTTGCGTCCCAGACCTGGGTCGTGCGGCCTCCGTGCACGAGCCGGGCCTCGCACTCGATCGTCCCGTCGCGTGCGCTGCGGAGGAAGTTCGTCTTCAGCTCGACCGTGGTGAAGCCTGTTGCGCCTTCCGGCAGGCTGAGGATGCAGCCGTATCCGCAGGCCGAGTCGGCGAGCGCGACGACCGCCCCGGCATGCAGGTAGCCGTTCGGCGCCTGGTGCTGCGGACCAAGCTCGAGCCGCGCGCGCCCGAGGCCGTCGCCCGCCTCGAGGATCTCGATACCGAGGAGGCCCGGCAGCCCGGTCGCGCCGGCCTCCTGCAACTGGGCGAGCGTGAGCTCCAACGGGGCGAGCCTACACTTGCCCCTCCATGGCCAGGGCTAGCGGAGAAAAGCTGATCGTCGACAACCGGCGCGCGCGGCATGAGTACCACCTCTCGGACAGCGTCGAGGCGGGCCTCGTGCTCAGCGGCACGGAGGTGAAGTCGCTGCGCGGCGGGCAGGCGACGCTCCAGCACGCCTATGCCGAGATGCGCGACGGGGAGGCGTGGCTCGTCGGCCTCCACGTGCCCGAGTACACGGAAGGGAACCGCTCCAACCATGACCCCGACCGGGCCCGGAAGCTCCTGCTGCACCGGCGGGAGATCGAACGGCTCGCTTCGGGCGTCGCGGAGAAGGGCTTCACGCTCGTGCCGACGCGGCTCTACTTCCGCGGTGGTCGCGTCAAGGTCGAGCTCGCGCTCGGGCGCGGCAAGGAGCTGCGTGACAAGCGGCGCGACATCGCGGCCCGCGACGCGCAGCGGCAGATCGACCGCGAGCTGAAGAGCCTGCGGCGCTAAGCCGGCGTGCGGCCGTCGAGCCGGATCTCCCACGGCTCGACGCTCTCGATGATCAGGTGCGACTCGTGCCAGGGGTCGCGCGCCCAGATCGCGCGCAGAGCTTCCTCCGACTCCGCCTCCATCGCGTGCGCGACACGACCGTTCGGAAGCGGTCCGCCGAGGACGATCTGGCCGCCCTCGACAAGCGAGTTCATGTAGGCGGCGTGCTCGAGCCACAGCGTCTGCTCCTCGAGCGGCTTGGAGCGGTCGAACTCGGGCCCGGCCTGGCGCAAGAGGACGTGGAACACGGGCATGACTACACTTCGTACACAACATACGGGGGCGACCTGGTTTCGACGTGGTCGATCCATCCGGATGAGTTGCAAGCCGAGGTCGCCGGTTGGCCTCGTAAATCCACCGGCAAAACGCAAGTGCGAAGAACGATCTCGCACTCGCTGCCTAGGGAGACCTAGCGTGGCGACGCCGCCCCGGGACTGCCCGTGGCTCGGAGGCGGCGCCAACGAACGGGCTCGGCGCGGAGGGAGAGCTGATCGCCCAAAGCGCGACACCCGAAAGGATCGGCTAGCGCGTCGGTAGGGCGGCTGCACCCCGGCCGGCGGGCGAAACGAAAGGGCAGCCTACGCTTGTAGACGCTCAGCCGGTGCGGCTGCGGACGCGGGTTCGATTCCCGCCGCCTCCACTCGCATGGTTAAGCCAAATTGAGAGACTCGAAAACACCCGTTTTGCGGGTATTCGAACCCGGCGATCAGCGGGTTCGATGCCCGCCGGGCAGCAGGCTCGAGTTCGCCCCGCAGCAGGCGCTCTACTACAACACCCACGCGGGAGCGATTCTTGAGGACTTCGAGCTGAACGAGTACAGGGCCGTACTCCGCGAGATCGAGCGGCACGTTCGCGACTGGGAGCGTCAGCAGACGCCGGAGCAGGCGGAATGGCTCCGCCGGCAGCGAATGCGGGGCCACCGGTCTACGCTCGCCGCCGCAGACGCGATTCTTGCGGCGCTTGAGCGCTGACTCTTGGGGTCAGCCTGCCGCAGAAAGCGGCCAGTGGGTT
>DASYOZ010000145.1:0-10270 GCA_036007185.1 Gaiellaceae bacterium
CCGGCGTCGCCGCCCGCACGCTCCCGACCGCGACGAAAGCCGCGACCAGCCCAACCACGAGTACGCACCGCCGCCCGCGCACAAACAGATCCTGGATACCCAGCACAGAGCTGTCAATCTCGGCGCTGGCCTGGGCCGGCGCGAGGAGATCCTGCTCGGCGCTGGTCGGCGGTTTCGCGTCCTTACGGTTGTCCCGTTCGAGGAGGAGGACGAGTCGCCGTTCGTCGGGCTTCTACGGGTCGAGGCTGCGTGACGAACTCGACCGGGCCGGGACTAACCGCGACCTCGTCGGTTGCGGCGAGAACACCGCGGCATGCGGCACCGTTTCAGCGAACTCGGAAGTACGCCCGCTTGGAGTGCCATCCGACGTGTGAGGCTTGGGCGAAGCAATCGCTGTGGACGTTGACCGCGAATGAGCCCTTGAAGGCACCGGTCGAGGTGACGCGAGCATGCAGGGTCTCGACGACCCTGAACCCGCTTCCATAGCAGCGCCAAACGACAAGCTTGACGCGCGTCACGCCGGCCGACGCGTGCCCGACATACCTCACGATCCCTCCGACGCGGTAGTAGATCCAGTTTGGAGCGACGCCGCACGATCGCCCTGCGGCCCCTGAATGTCCGCCGAGCAGCCTTAACGCACCACCCGCACTAGCCTGCGCTCCAGTTGCGGTTGCAAGTAGAGGGACAGCGACCGCGACCGCGAGTAGGAGCCGCCCCCGACCGCTCATGCCCAGAAGTCGATCCATCTCGCCTCCCTTCTGTCGGCATTTTTGTCGATGCGCCTTTCGGTGAAGTCTGGTGGCTCGCACGATTGGCGTCAACCGATTACCTCGCCTCGAACGCGAGCGTCCAGGCGGTGCTGGCGGTCACGTCGAAGGTGCTCGCCGCACGGCTCCGATGCAGGCCAAGGACCTACCCGGTGATCATCGAGCCTGGCGAGGAGATCCTCGTCGGCAACGGCCGGCGTTTCCGCGTCCTCGACGTCGTCCAGGGCGAGGAGGAGGACTTGAAGTACGTCGGGCTGCTCCAGGTCGAGGCCGCGTAGCCCGACCTCTAGGCTCCCGCCCGTGGGCTCGTTCGTCTGGCATGTCCGCGAAGGCTCATTCGAGGGACCCGAGCTGGCGAGCGCGTATCGCTACCACCCCTTCTCGGTGGACGAGCCGCATGTCGGGACCGACGACGTCTTCCTCGAGGGCGCCGGCCCGTGGCGGGTGATCGACTTCCAGCGGACCGACGTGCTCGTGTCCGACGGCAACGTCCTGGTCGTCGAGGCCGCCGCCTAGCTGGGCAAGTCCGGGCCCGTTTATGAAGGCCCCCTTTGTAAGACTCCAGGGGTGAGCGCCGAGTACGACGTTGCGCGCCAGCAGCGGCTCCGCCGAGCACTCGAGGCGATTGCTGACGCCTACGGCTTCACGGGCGAGCTGCGGCGCGAGCGGATCGGCGAGTGGTGGCTCTATCCCAACTCGATCGGCTATGACCGCGAGCAGGAGATCGCGCACGAGCACGGCCTCGAGGTCAAGTTCGGCAAAGAAAAAATCGCCGAGTTCCGGCAGCTCGTCGCCGAGGCCCAGCGCAACGGTTCCTGAACCCGATCCTCGTCGGCACGGCCGGCGGTTCCGCGTCCCTCGACGTCGTCCCGTTCGAGGAGGAGGACGAGTCGCCGTTCGTGGGGCTGCTCCAGGTCGAAGCTCACTGATGGGGTAACGGGCACTCGGTCGATGAGCTGCTCGAGCTCGGCTGGCGTTGAGCCGCGAGCCTCGCCGGAGCTAAGAGAGGCGCATGCTGAGTTTGAGCAACGCCCGCCGGGTCGCTCCTTCCGCTCCTTCCTCCTCCCGGGCGAACATTTCGAGGAGCGGGGTATGGGGCAGCGGCGTGGTGGAAGCCTTGCGCGGCCGAGTGCTTGTCGTCGACGACAGCGACGTCTTCTTAGCTGCCGCCGCCTCCGTCATTTCGGACACCAGCACGTTGCGCCTCGTCGGCGCCGTCGGGTCGGGCGAGGAGGCGATCCGGCTCCTTCCACAGCTACGGCCGGATCTCGTCTTGCTCGATTTCCAGATGCCGGGCATGGACGGAATCCAGACGACCCTTATCATCCGCCGGGACGGGCCGCGGACGGTCGTGATCGTGATCTCGGCCGACCTGGCGGGGCGGGGCGATGTGGCGCGGGCAGCCGGAGCGGCTACCACCCTGGACAAGCGCGACTTCGTCCCTCACACGCTTGACGCGCTCTGGCTGGAGCACATGCCTGACGACTTGTACTTAGCCGCGAGCCGCTCGTCCGAGCGTCGGATGATCGCGCTCGGGCAGGCGAACCGCGTTCGCGCGCTGCGGGCGAAACTCAAACGGGATCTGCGTGAGGGCACGGTCCGCCTGGAGCAGATCCTGGCCACCGGTGCCGACTACCTCGCCAGCGCCGAGGTGTTCGACCTGCTCGTCGCGGTGCCGAAGATCGGCCCGGTCAAAGCCGCCCACCTACTCACCATCGCCCGCATCAGCCCGTCCAAGACCGTCGGCGCGCTCTCCGAGCGGCAGCAGGCCCGCCTGATCGAGCTGCTCAGCCGCTAGCTCGGCCAAATCGCACGATGATCGCTCGCCGGGGCCAGTGTCCGGAATGACCCCTGAGTTCTACAACTCGCTCTCTTCGTCGTCAGCCGAGGCGAACTCTTCCGGCCGGAACTCTCGACGCTCGGCCGCCGCAATCTGCCCGAGACCAATCTCGGTACCTACCATTCATCCTGCTACGCCCTGTTCGGACGGGAATCCGAGCGGGCGAAAGCGCGCCTGATGCGGTGCAGAATAGACACCGCACCAGGGTAATCGGGTGAGAGCCTTCTCGCCTGGGCCAGTGTTCCGGAATGACCCCTGACCTTGACACTGTCCCGGAACGACAGCGACGGCCGGGCGGTGTTGTGGGGCTAGGTGGGTTTGTTGAGTTCGTGGAGGAGGGTGCGGAGTTGGTTGAAGCGTTTGGGGTCGAGTTGTTGGGTCCAGGTGTCTTCCATTTCGGCGACTGTTTCGCGGATGGTAAATGCACTCGCCTGCGTCCGGGAATGTCTCCTGAACCAGAGTTAGACCGAGGCGAGTGACAGCGCGAGCTCGACTGCGTCGTCGAGGTTCATCGAGGATCCTTCCGACTGGGCTGCGACTTGTGCGGGGTCGTTCTCGTCGAGGAGATCGGCGATCCGGGTGCGCGTGTCCTGCTCCGACACGTCGGCCGGGCGGTACCCGATTTCGGTGCGAAGCGCGTCGGCGGCGCCGAGGAGACGCGCAGCGCGAAGCGTTTCACCGCGTCGCGCGGCGACCTCGGCTGAGTTGATCAGGCATATGAAGCTCTGTTCCCTGTCTCCCAGGTTGCTTGCGAGGCGCAAGGAGTCGGCGAGGAGGGCTGCAGCCTCGTCGATCTCGCCCTCGTTGAGGGCCAGCGCGGCTAAGTTCCCCAACGAGCCAGCCTCGGCAGACGCGTCCGACATCTCGCGGTGGAGCAGCAGCGCCTGCCGGTAGTAGAGGCGCGTCGTCTCCGGGTCGCCTTTGTTAAGTGCGAGATTCCCGAGGTTTTGCGCGGCCATGCCCAGGGTCTGCGTGTCGCCGCAGTCCCGTGCGACCTCAGCTGCTTCGAGGAAGAGCGTCTGTGTTCGTTTCGTGTCGCCCTGCTCCCATGCCGCGAGGGCGAGCCCGACCAGCGACCGAGCGATTACGCGAGCGTCCCCGTGAGCGCGACCGAGCGCAAGGCGTTGCTCGCTCCATCGCCCCACAGCGGCGAAGTCGCCCGTTCTGAGTGCCACGTACGCTCCCCCGTACAGAAGCTCGCTCCGGTCAAGGGAAGGGGTGTTCTCGGCCGTCTCGATCGCGCGTCTGAGGTAACCGAGTGCCTCGTGGAGAAGTCCGCGCAGGGAGAGGAAGAAGCAGGTCGCTCCCGCCAGCTCGACCTCGAGGGCGTCGTCATGCTCTTGCGCCCAGCGGATCGCGGTGCGGAGGTTCTCGAGCTCAGGGTCGAGGCGTTCAAGCCACTCTGCCTGCGAGGGGCCGTGCAGCTCGCCGTGGGCGGTCTGCGAGAGCTCCGTGTAGAAGCGTGTGTGTCTCTCGGAGATCTCGCGGGCCTCGGGCTCTGCCTGGAGCCGTTCGGCAGCGTACTCGCGGATCGTCTCGAGCATCCAGCAGCGCTCGTTCGAGAACCGCAGCAGGCTCTTCTCGACGAGCGACTGCAGCGTGTCGAGATCGGCTCGGGCGACCTCCTCTGCGGCAGTGAGCTCGCAGCCGCCCGCGAAGACGGAGAGTGATCGGAAGACGCGCTGCTCGTCCTGTGCGAGCAGGTCGTAGCTCCAGGCGATCGTCGCCCGCAGCGTCTGCTGTCGCGCCTCGGCGTCCCTTCCGCCTCGAAAGAGGTCGAGTCGCTAGGAGAGGCGTTCGAGAATCTGCGCGGGCGAAAGCGCCCTCGCGCGGGCAGCTGCGAGCTCGACGGCGAGCGGGAGGTTGTCGAGTCGGGCGCAGAGCTCGGCGATCTCCTCGGATGGTTCGAGCCCGGAGCGCTGGCAGAAGAGCGCGACTGCCTCCGACGAGGCGAGTGGTGGCACCGGGTACTCCACTTCTCCCTGCACGCGCAAGAGCTCGCGGCTCGTCACCAGCAGCTTGAGATTCGGGCAGGCAGCAACGAGCGCGGAGAGGTCGGGTGCGGCCTCGATCACCTGCTCCAGGTTGTCGAGGAGTAGCAGCATCTCGCGCTCGCCGATGTGCTCCGCAAGCCCGTCTCGCGCTCCCAGCGTCGTCGCGATCGTCTCCATCACGAGCGAAGGTTCTCGGAGGGCGGCAAGCCCAACCCAGAAGACACCCGCCTTGTACAACGAAACAAGCTCTGCCCCGGCTTCGAGGGCCAGGCGCGTCTTGCCCGAGCCGCCGGGGCCCGTCAGGGTCACAATCCTCGCTCCGTCCTCGACCTTCGCAAGCACCTGCGCGAGCTCATGCTCGCGGCCGAGGAAGGAGGAGGCAGGGCGCGGCATGTTGGTGTTCGAGATCGTCTTCAGCGGCGGGAAGCGCTCGCTCCCGAGCTGGTAGAGCGGAACCGACTCATCGAAGTCCTTTAGGCGGTGCTCGCCCAGCTCGGTCAGCTCGCCGTCGACGAGCGCCCGCGTCGCCGCCGACACGACGACCTGGCCGCCGTGGCCGGCCGACATGATCCGCGCTGTCCGATGCACATCCATCCCTACGTAATTGGCCTCTGACGCCAGCGGCTCGCCTGTGTGGATGCCCATCCGTACCTTGATCGCCGCGTTGTCGGGCCACGATGCTCCGGCGAGTGCCTGCTGCCCCTCCTCGGCTGCAGCGACGGCGTCCGGCGCGCTCGCGAAGGCGACAAAGAGCGCATCCCCCTCGGTACCGACCTCGTAGCCGTCGTGCCGCGCGAACGCCTCCCGCAGCAGCTGCCGATGCAGCTCCAACACCCCCGCGTAGCGGTCTGTCCCCAGCCGCTCGAGCAGCCGCGTCGAACCCTCGATATCGGTAAAGAGGAGCGTTACCATCCCGATCGGCTGCGCAGGCATGCAAGGACTATCCGTCGGCGCGACCCGCATATCAAGCGCACAGCCCAGCCAGATCGGCGCTCGTATCTGAACCGGCGGGGCTTCTCTGGGCAAGCAGCCATGGCGTGCGATGATCGCCGCGGTGGCCACTCGGAAGCACGGACGTGCATCGACCGTTCGCGTGCTCCGGATGGTGGCGCGAAACAGGGAGCTGAGGCGGGTCGAGCTCGCCTACGCGAACTTCACTGTTGCGGAGTGGGGCACTTGGCTCGCGATGCTCGTCTACGCGTATGCGAACGGCGGGGTCAAGGCGGCGGGTGTGCTCGCGACGGCGATCCTCGTCCCGGCTGCCGTCTGCGCGCCGCCTCTGGCAGCTTTGGCGGAGCGCTACGCGCCGGGGAGGGCGCTCGTCGCCGGGTACCTGGGCCAGGCGGTGACATGTGGGGCAGTCGCGGTCGCCATGCTCCTCGGTGCGCAGCCGTTCGTCACCTATGTGCTCTTGGTCCTGCCCGCGATTGCGTTCACGACCACGCGCCCGACTCAGGCAGCGTTCGCGCCTGGCCTCGCGCGGCGTCCGGAAGAGCTGGCGGCGACGAACGTCGTCTCGAGCTGGATCGAGAGCGTGAGCACGCTCGGCGGGCCGCTCCTCGTGGGCCTGGTGCTAACGGTCAGCACGCCGGGGATGCTCTTCGCGGTCGGCGCGGCGATCTGCGGAGCGGCTGCGCTGCTCGTCGCCCCCGCACGCGATGCCGCCGCGGCTCCCGTGCGCAGCGAAGACGACGCGGCGGGGTCTCCGTCCCTCGGCGGATCGGTCGCATTCGTCCGCGCCGAGCCAAACGCGCGCACGCTCATCCTGCTGCTCGGGTCGCAGGCCGCGGCGCTCGGCGCTCTCGACGTGCTCTACGTCGAGCTGGCGCAGGGCGTGCTGCACCGCGGCGGCAACTGGGCGGGATACCTGAACGCCGCCTTCGGGCTCGGCTCGGTGCTCGCCATCGGTTTCACGGCACGCCTCGTCGGCCACCCCCGGCTCTCGCTGCCCCTCGTGATGGCGCTCGGAGGCTGGACGGTTGCGCTCTTCGGCCTCGGTGCGACGCCGGGCCTCGTCCTCTCGCTCGTGCTACTGGCGGCGGCCGGAGGCGCACGTTCGACCTTCGACGTGACCGCCAGGACCCTGCTGCAGCGCGTCGCTCGGCCGGACCTGCTTGCGCGCGTCTTTGGACTCCTCGAGGGGCTGGAGATGGCCGGTCTCGCCGTGGGATCGCTGCTCGCGACCGTGCTATTCACGCTCGGCGGCGTCCGCGCAGCCTTCGTCGGCGTCGGCGCGATCCTGCCGGTGGTCGCAATCTCGGGAGGTCGGCGGCTGCTCGACATCGACCGCCACGCCACAGCCCCCGTGGTCGAGGTCGCACTGCTGCGCTCGGTGCCGATGCTGTCTCTGCTGCCGCCCCCGACTCTCGAGTCGCTTGCCCGTGCACTGACGCCAGCGGAGGTGCCGGCCGGCGTCGACGTCGTCACCCAGGGCGAGGAGGGCGACCGCTTCTACGTCATCGCGGACGGCGAGGCTGAGGTCATCGCGGACGGGACCTTGGTAGCGACCCTCGACCGTGGCGACGGGTTCGGAGAGATCGCGCTCATGTACGACGTGCCGCGTACCGCGACCGTGCGCACGCGCACGGAGGTGCGGCTCTACGCACTTGAGCGGGATGATTTCCTGGTCGCGCTGACGGGGCATCTGCCGGCCCAGACGCTCGCGCAAGGACTCGCCTCGGAACGCCTCGCAGAGCTCGAGTCGCTACGCGCGTCCCGAACGCCCCCATCTGCCGGCTAGACGCCACCCTCCGCGCCAAGATGGCATAGGTCGCACGAGCCAGCTTCGGGAGCGCGATCCCGCTGCTCTCAGTCCATCGCTGCCATGCGGCTCTTATGGCCTGCCCGACGATACGCGCTCGCCTGGCCGAGTGTCCTTACGCCCGAAGCCGTCGCTAGCGGCGCGCGACCCACACGCCCGTGCCCGCGGCGCCGACCGCTGCGGCTGCTCCCGCGATCGTCCACGCCAATCCGTGGCTCGGCGGTACCGCGGAAAGGGCGACCACGAGTGCCGCCACGGCGAGGCCGGCGAGCGCGAGGACGCCGAGCGCCGCGCCGCGGCGCCAGGCGAGTTGCTCGTCGGAGCGGATCCGCCAGCGCTCGTCGACCGACCACGCCGCCAGCTCGCCCGAGAGGAGGAGCAGGACGGCCACGAGCGGCGCTGTCGGGTCGATCCGGTGTCCGGCCGCGACCACGGCGCCGACGTACGTCGCGCCGCCGATCAACAGCGCCGCGCCGAGACCTCGTCCGCCGTAGACGAGCGCCACGACGAGCAGAAGCGTCCCGAGCGCGGCGCCGGGCGCAAAGAAGCCCGCGTGCGAGCCGGCGCGGACGAGCGAGACAGCGAGGACTCCGCCGTACGCCGCCGCGGCCGCGGCGGCGGCGGTTACGCGGGCCGGGCGAGGTGCCTGAATGCGTTCACCTCCTCCAGCGGTGCGGCCAGCGGAACGCCTTCGCGCCAGCTGACGACGGGCACGCCCACCTGCTCGTACCGCCAGCGCAGCGCCTCACGCGAGAGGCGCCAGAGGCGGTGGGCGAGCTCGGCGGCCGAGGCGGGGTCCGGCTCGAGCAGCTCGAGCGGCGACACCTCGACCACGATCAGGTCGTATCCCCGCGCGCGCAGGTCGAGCAGCGCCGCCGCCGTGCGGTCGTCCAGGAGTGGAGTGAGGGCGAGCACGAGCGCCTTCGGCGGCAGCGTCCGCGGCGGCAGCACGTCGACGCCGCGCAGGGCGTAGCTGTGGACGATGTCGCTCGTGAGCAGCGTGTCGACGATGGCGTAGAGCTGTCGCGTGCCCGACTCCGGCAGCAGCCAGGAGAGAACACCGCCGAAGCCGACAAGCCCCACCCGGTCCTTTCGCTGCAGGTAGCCGTGCGCGAGCGTCGCGGCGGCGCGCACCGCGCGGTCGTTCGTGCTCCGCCCGTGCGCGCGCACCTCGGCGAATGTGTCGAGGAAGAGGACGACGTCGGTGTTGCGCTCGGGGTACTGCTCGTTCACCCACAGCGAGCCGCGGAGCGCGGTCGCCCGCCAGTTGACGCGCCGCACGCGGTCGCCGGGCTGCCACTCCCGCAGATCGGCGAACTCGATTCCCTCGCCGCGCGCCCTCGAGACCTGGTTTCCCGCGAAGACCTGCGTCTCGAGCGGCGGCACGAGGGAGTGGAGCGTCTCCTCGCTCGGATAGACGCGCAGCGGCAGGCGCTCGCCTGCTTCGCCCTCCCACGAACGGAAGCCCAGGACGTCGCGGACGCGCACGAGCAGCGGGCCGACCGAGAACGCTCCCCAGCGCTCGCAGCGCACCGTCAGCTCGATCGTCCGCTCCTCGCCGGCGCGAAGCACGACCGCCCGGGCGGGACCTCCGTCGATGCTCAGCTCCGGCGCCAGCGGGACGAGCAGATCGAGTCGTTCGACGTGCGCGGCAGACGAGAGCTCGAGCGTCGCGGTGATCTCGTCCCCTTCGAGTGCGCGGTCCCGGTCGAGCGTCAGCCGGACCGAGACGCTCGGATCTCGCTCGGCCACCGCTGCGACGAGCGCGAGCACGAAGGGAGCCGCCAGTGCGACCGGCTCGACCCGTCCGAGGGCGAGGCCCGCGACGAGCCCGGCCGCGGCAAGCGCGGCGTAGGCGGTCAGGCGCGGCGAGGTGAAGCCGATCACGCTTCGGCGATGCGGGCGCGGTCCTCCGCGGGCGGTGTCGGCACCGTCTCGAGCGCCTCCGCCACGACGTCCTCGCCGCGAAGCCGCTGCACCCAGAGCTCGGGCCGCACCATCAGCCTGTGCGCGAGCGCCGGCACCGCGACGGCCTTCACATCCTCGGGAGTGACGAAGTCGCGCCCGGCGAGCGCGGCCTTCGCGCGCGAGAGCTTGAGTAGGGCGATGCTGCCGCGCGGGCTCGCGCCGACGGCGAGCCGCTGCGACTCGCGTGTGGCGGTGACGAGGTCGACGACGTAGCCCTCGATCGCGTCGGAGACATGCACCTGCTCGAGCGCGCGCTGCAGTTCCACGAGCGTGGCCGCGTCGATCACCGGCTCGAGCTCCACGTCGTCGACGCCGCGCTCGAGACGGCGCTGGAGCATCTCGATCTCGTCGTCGCGGTCGGGGTAGCCGATCGAGATGCGCACGAGGAAGCGGTCGAGCTGCGCCTCCGGCAGCGGGTATGTCCCCTCGTACTCGATCGGGTTCTGCGTCGCGAGGACGAGGAACGGCGGCTCGAGCAGGTGGGTCGTGTTCTCGATCGTCACCTGGCGCTCCTGCATCGCCTCGAGGAGCGCAGCCTGCGTCTTCGGTGGGGCGCGGTTGATCTCGTCGGCGAGCAGAAGGTTGGCGAAGACGGGGCCGGGGCGGAAGACGAAGTCGGTCGTCCGCTGGTCGAAGATCTGGGAGCCCGTGACGTCGCCGGGCATCAGGACGGGCGTGAACTGGATGCGGCGGAACTCCATGGTCGCGACCTGCGCGAACGAGCGCGCGATCAGCGTCTTGGCGAGGCCGGGGTAGTCCTCGAGCAGGATGTGCCCGTCGGCGAGCATGCCGAGGAGGACGAGCTCGAGCGCGTCGCGCTTGCCGACGACCGCCTGCTCGACCTCGTCGAGGATGCGGGCGGAGACGGCGGCGACGTCGGCGATCTCGGTCACGGCTGCAGAGTCTCCAGGATCGCGACCAGGTCGCGCAGCCGCCGATC
>DASYOZ010000146.1:0-3012 GCA_036007185.1 Gaiellaceae bacterium
TTTTCCATCTGCACTGGCACATCAAAGGTGGCTGGGCGTGAGCTTGATCGAGGAGATCGACGACGAGCTGAAGGATGCGATGCGCGCGCGCGACGCCGAGCGCCGTGATGCGCTGCGCCTGATCCTCAACGCGCTCAAGAATTCGCAGAAGGAGCTGCAGCGGCCCCTGAGTGAGGACGAGGAGCTGCAGGTGCTCCAGCGCGAACGGAAGCGGCGGCTCGAGGCGGCGGAAGCGTTCCGCACCGGCGGGCGCGAGGAGCAGGCGGCGTCGGAGGAGCGCGAGCTCGAGGTGCTCGAAGAGTTCATGCCGGAACCTCTCTCCGAGGACGAGGTCGAGGAGATCGTGGACGACGTCATCGCGGAGGTGGGGGCGACGAGCATGGCCGACCTCGGACGGGTCATGGCGGATGTCATGCCGCAGATCGCCGGCCGCGCCGACGGGTCCCAGGTCAGCCAGATAGTCAGAGAGAAGCTGGCCTAGACCGCCCGTAGAAGCCGCTTGAACAAGAACCTAGGCCACAGGCCGGAGGCTAAGACATCCGCGTAGCGGGGGCGTAGCCGGAGGCCGGACTGCGCTCGTGCCGGCCTCTGCCGCGCCGAGCGCACCGGGCAGCCATCCCGTCCAGAGCATCGAAAAACGAGACAGCACGGAGCGGGCCCGAGATCGCATCTCGGGCGCGCGGAGTTCCTTCTCCCAGCGAGCGAAGCGCCAGCTTCGCGAGCTAGGGAACGCGGCGCGCGCCGTCGAATCCGCCGAAGCTGGAGAGGCTGTCGATGCGGACGACCGAGCCGGTGTGAGGCGCGTTGACGAACTGGCCGCCGCCGATGTAGATCCCGACGTGGCCGAGGCCGTTGAAGAAAACGAGGTCGCCGGGCTCCGGCGACGAGACGGGTACCGACGCGTTCCACTGCGCGACGGTGTAGTGCGGCAGCGAGATGCCGAGTTGCGCGTAGACGTACATCACGAGGCCCGAGCAATCGAAGCCGCTAGGGCTGGCACCGCCCCAGACGTACGGGACGCCGAGATACCCGAGAGCGATCTGTGCTGCCTGCGGATGGCCGACGCCGGGATTCCCGACCGGCACGACCACCGGCGGCTGCACGACACCACCGGACGACGTGGGCGGCGCCTGCTGTGTCGGCTGCGCTGCCGCGGCCCGCGCGGCCGCCTGCCGCGCCGCGAGCTCCTGCCTCAGACGTGCCTCCGCCTCGGCCCTGAGCTGTCGCTCGCGCGCCGCCTCCTGCGCCTGGAGGGTCTGGATCGTCGAGTGGATCGACGCGAGCAGCTGCTTCTGTTGTGCGAGCTCCGACGTGACCGTCCGCTTCTTCGCTTCGAGCGAGGCGAGGGTGTCCTCCCGCTTGCGCTCGAGCTGCCGGAGCTGCAGCTCCCTCTGCTGCACCGTGCGCTCGAAGCTGACCGCCTGCTCTCCGAGCGCAGAGTCCTGATTCGAGAGCACCTGCGCCGATTCGGCCCGGTCGATGAGCTGCGAGAGGCTGTGTGCGCCTGCGAGCACGTCGATCGTGCTCGGCGCGCCGTTCACGTAGAGCGAGTAGATGCGCGACATGAGCCGCTTCTGCGCGGCGTGCAGGTTGCCCCGGGCCACATGGAGCTCGAACTCGTTCCGGCGTAGGCGGCCCTTCACGAGTGCGAGCTGCTGTTGCGCATTCCAGGCCTGGTCCTCGACTACCTGGAGGTTGCGGCCGATCTGGTTGACCTGCGCGAGCACTGACTGCTCGTGCGCCCGCTCGGCGCGGATCTGCGGCGTGGAATGGGCCCGCGCGGCGGCCGCCGCGAGCGAGGCGAGGGCGAGCGTGCAGAGGAGGGCGAGACCGTAACGGCGCATGAGAACGGCGGTGGAAAGACGACCCGAGGCCCGGGACCGTAGCGCACGGAGCCGACGGAGTCATGTTCGTGCCCTACGCCACGAAGCCTGCCGCACCGCCCACGGCCCGCAAAGACGCGCCGGAGAGCGGCCTACACTGACCGCGTGCAGACCGTCCTGGACGTCTCGAACGAGGTCGCCGCCGAGCTCGCAGGCATCGGCGACGGCGTCCTCGACGCACTCCGTGACCGGCTCGGCTGCACCGTCAACCTGCGCGGCAACCGCCTCACGCTCGGCGGCGAAGACCTGAAAGTTGCCGAGGCTCAGGCGGTCGTCGAGGAGCTCGTCGAGCTCGTCGAGGGCGGCCAGGAGGTGGGCGCCGGCACCGTCGACGCGATCCTCGGCGCGATCGACCAGGCCGAGGACGTGCGTGAGATCTTCTCGGACGTCGTGTGGTCGCACCGGGGCAAACGGATCACGCCGAAGACGGTCACCCAGAAACGCTATGTCGATGCGATCCGCGACTGCACCGTCACGTTCGGGATCGGCCCGGCCGGCACTGGCAAGACATACCTTGCGATCGCGCTCGCGGTCGCGGCGCTGTCGGAACGGCAGGTCGGGCGCCTCATCCTCACTCGTCCGGCGGTCGAGGCGGGCGAGCGGCTCGGCTTCCTCCCGGGCGACGTTCTGGCGAAGGTCGACCCGTACATGCGTCCGCTCTTCGACGCGCTGTACGACACGATGGACCCCGAGCGCCTGAACAGCTATCTCGAGCGCGGCACGATCGAGGTGGCGCCGCTGGCCTACATGCGCGGCAGAACCCTCAATGACAGCTTCGTCATCCTCGACGAGGCGCAGAACACCTCGCCCGAGCAGATGCAGATGTTCCTGACCCGGCTCGGCTTCGGCTCGAAGATGGTCGTCACCGGCGACGTGACGCAGGTCGACCTGCCGCGGGAGCAGGCGTCCGGGCTGATCCAGGTGCGCGAGATCCTCACCACGGTGGACGGGATCGCATTCGTCGAGTTCACCCACCAGGACGTCGTCCGCCACAAGCTCGTGCAGCGGATCGTGGAGGCGTACAAGCGGCACGCCGAGCAGACCGGAACGCAGCGGAGCCGGTGATAGAGGTCGAGGTCGTCAACCGGTCGGGCGCGGAGGTGGACGAGGCAACCGCGGTCGAGTTGGC
>DASYOZ010000147.1:0-3662 GCA_036007185.1 Gaiellaceae bacterium
AGCCGCCGCGCGAGCCGCTCCTCGGCGCTCGTCGCACAGGCGAACGTGAGTGATCTCAGCCCGTCAGCGTCCACGCCAGGCTCCGCACGGTCTCCTTCAGGCTCTTCGAGGCCTCGTACGCCGCCGACGGCTCGAAGCCGCAGTGGATGCCGCAGTGCTCGCACCGCGGGTCGTTGCCGGGGCCGTACGCCTCCCACTCCATCCCCTCGAGCAGCGCCTCGTACGTCGGGAAGATGCCGTCGGTGAGGAGGTAGCACGGGCCCTTCCAGCCGTACGGGTTGCGCGTGATCGAGCCCCACGGCGCGCAGGTGAGATCGCGCTTGCCGGTGAGGAAGTCCTGGTAGATCGGCGAGGCGATCCAGCGGTAGCCGTGCTCCTTGGTCGCGCCACGGATCGCCCTGAACTTCTCCTCGTGCTCGTCGCGTGTCATCGTCAGCGCCGGGTCGATCTGCGAGTACTGGTAGCCGGGCGCGATCATCATCCCGTCGATGCCGACGTCGTCGGTGAGGTAGCGCATCATCTCGATCACGTCGCCGACCTCGGTCTCCTTGAAGATCGTCGTGTTCGTCGTGACGCGAAAGCCGCGGGCGCGCGCCGTCTTGATCGCGTCGATGGCGATGTCCCACAGGCCCGGGTAGTCGCATACGTAGTCGTGGATCTCGCGCATCCCGTCGAGGTGGATGACGAAGGTCAACCGGTTCGACGGCTCGAACCAGTCGAGGCACTGCTCGAGCCGCAGTGCATTCGTACACAGCTCGATCGTCTTGCCCATCTCGAGCACCTGCGCGGCGACCTCGTCGATCCCCTTGTAGACGAGCGGCTCGCCGCCGCAGATCGAGACGACCGGTGCGGGGCACTGGACGGCCGCGTCGACGCATTCCTCGACCGACAGGCGGGCGCGGTTCGACTCGTACTCGCGGATCTTCCCGCAGCCGATGCAGGCGATGTTGCACGCGAGGGTCGGCTCGAGCATGAGGACGAGCGGATAGCGCTCGCCTTTCCGCTGCTGCGCCGCGACGTACTTGCCGATGGAGACCGTCGATGCGAGCGGGAACTTCATCCAGCCAACCTTTCTCTCAGTCGTCCGAGTGCCAGTAGGGGAAATGTGATGCGGTAGAGGTGATACCGAATCATGAAATCGAGCGGGAATCCTGTACCGGTGAAATGCTCCTCGTGCCAGTCACCATCCGTGCGCTGCGCGGCACAGAGGTAGTCTGCCGCCCGGCGGCAGCCGGAATCCTCAGCGTTTCCTGCGGCCACATAGGCGAGTAGCGCCCACGCAGTCTGCGACGCGGTCGTGAAATCCGCCCGGCCACGCCAGGCAGGATCGCCGTAGGAGCGGATGTCCTCCCCGAAGCCGCCGCTCTCCTGCTGGACGGAATCGAGCCAGGCGACGGCGCGCCGCATCGAGGGATGGTCGTACGGCACGCCGCACGCCTCCAGCCCCGGCAGCGCTGCGCCCGTGCCGTAGAGGTGATTGACGCCCCAGCGGCCGAACCACGAGCCGTCGTCCTCCTGCTCGGAGAGAAGCCACTCGAGGCCGCGCTCAGCTGCTTCGCGGTGGACGCCGAGCGTCCCAAGCGCTTCCAGCGAATGCGCGGTGACGTCGGCGGTCGGCTCGTCGGTCACCTTCCCGAAGTCGCAGAACGGGATCTTGTACAGCCACCTCGCGTCGTTGTCCACGTCGAAGGAGCCCCAGCCTCCGCCGCCCGACTGCATTCCGACGAGCCAGTCGAGACCACGCGCGATCGCGTCCTCCTCGCCGATCCCCATGCCATGGAGGGCGACCGGCAGGACGGCCGTGTCGTCGACGTCGGGGTAGTTGACGTTCTCGTGCTCGAAGGCCCAACCGCCAGGCGGGAGGTTCGGCCTGCGCATCGCCCAGTCACCCTTGACGCCCACCTCCCGCGAAAGGAGGTACTCGCCGGCTCGGACGAGCTGCGGGTGGTCGTCGGGCACACCGCACGCGCGAAGCGCTAGCAGCGCCAGCCCGGTGTCCCAGACCGGTGACTGGCACGCCTCGGGCCGTAGCCGCTCGCCGTCCTCCACCATGAAGCCCCGCCAGCCCTCGACCGCCTTGCGGAGCACGGGGTCGTCGAGCCCGTGGCCGAGCGCGGTGAGGGCGATGATCCCCCACACCCACGGCGGCTGGATCCCGCCCCACGAGCCGTCCGCCTCCTGCCGCTCGCGGATCCAGCGCTCGGCAACCGCGACCGCACGGCGGCGGACTGCATTCGGTCGCCGCGGCAACCTCGTCCGTCCCGGCCTCGCGCCGATCGCCGTCAGGTCGACGTCCGTCGGCCGGACAGGGCGCAGCGACTGCGCGACCGCGAGCGCCACGAACGTCTGGCGTGCCCAGCACGAGAAGTCGTAGATCGAGAACGGCGATCCCGGCGGCAGGAGCACGAGCTCGGGCGGGATCGGCGCCATCCGCTGCCACGGCCACTGGCCGAGCAGCGCCATGAAGCACTTCGTGAACAGCCGGCTCTTCGAGATCCCGCCCTCCCGCCGGATGTAGGCGAGCGCCTTCGACCCGGGGTCGACGCCCGCGAGCCGGCAGGCGACGTACGCCTCCACCGACGTCGAAAGATCCGGCGGCCCCTCGAACCAGATCGACCATGTCCCGTCGTCGCGCATCCGCGCGAGGAGCTCGTTGGCGATCCGCCGGTCGAGCTCCGGTGTGCGCAGGCCGAGGTAGTGGTTCCAGAAGAGGTGCTGCGCGGTCATCGTCACGTTCGACTCGAGCTCACCGACCCAGATGCCGTCGGGCCGCTGCAGCTCGAGCAGGCGGCGCGTCCCGCGGTCGATCGCGGCGTCGAGTTGGGTCAGCTCTGCGGTGGCGCTCACGCGCTCCTCCGGCCGGTGGCAGCCACTGCACGTCTTTGTAACAGCGCGTCGCGGCTTGATTCAGCGGTCCGCGTGTTCAGGCGTGACGGTTTCGTAACGGTGGCTGCCACCGGTCTAACGCTCACGCCGTAACTCTGGCGGAAGCGCTGCTCAAGATGTGCTGAGCCGCCCGGCGGCCGCTGCGGATCGCACTCTCCATCGTCGCCGGCCAGCCGGTGTCCGTCCACGCGCCGGCGCGGGCGACGTTGGCGCGGGAGGTCTCCACCCCCGGGCGCCGCACGCCCGGCCGGAGCGCGATCGTCGCGTACGGCTCGCGGCTTACGCGCGACCAGAGCACCTCGGCCTCGCCGAGCCGCTCCGTGAGCTGCCCCGCGATCCGCTCGACGAGCTCGCGCCCCCGCACCTCGAGCAGCTCCGGCACTCCGCTCGAGACGACCGTGAGGTACTGCCCGCGCTCCGGCCGGCTCCCCGTGAGCGCGCCGCGGTCGAACACCCAGTGAGCGTCCGAGCCGAGCAGCGCGCCGAGCGGCCCGCCGAGCAGCGGGCGGTCGAACCAGAGGTGGACACTCACGATCGGCGAGTCCTCGAGCGCCGGCTCGGGCTCGCCGATCAGGCGCGCGCTCTCGCGCGGCGGTGTCGCCACGACCACCGCGTCGGCGTCGAGCTCGTCGATGGACGCGACGCGCGCGTCGGCGACGACCGTCGCGCCTGCGGCTTCGAGCGCCCGACCCGCCGCGTCGCCGTGCATCCGGCCGAGCGGGCTCGTCGGAAGGATCAGGTCGCTGTTGGCCCGCGGGCCGAGCAGCGCGGTGCGA
>DASYOZ010000148.1:0-6456 GCA_036007185.1 Gaiellaceae bacterium
GGGTGTCTCGGTGTTCTCGTCCTCGACGAAGTCGCCGAGCGCGGAATCCTCCTCCTCGCCGATCGGCTTCTCGAGCGAGACGGGGTGCTGGGCCATTCGGAGGATCTCGCGCACCTCCTCGGTCGTCATCTCGAGCTCCTCGGCGATCTCGTCCGCCGACGGCTCGCGGCCGAGGCGCTGGACGAGCTGGCGCTCGATGTGCACCACCTTGTTCAGCTTCTCGACCATGTGCACGGGGATACGGATCGTGCGCGCCTTGTCGGCGATCGCGCGCGTCACGGCCTGGCGGATCCACCAGGTTGCGTAGGTCGAGAACTTGTAGCCCTTGCGGTAGTCGAACTTCTCGACGGCGCGGATCAGCCCGAGGCTTCCCTCCTGGATCAGGTCGAGGAAGCTGAGGCCGCGGCCGAGGTAGCCCTTCGCGATCGAGACGACGAGGCGGAGGTTGGCCTCGGTCATCGCCGTCTTCGCGCCCATGTCGCCGCGCTCGATGCGCTTGGCGAGCGTCACCTCCTGGTCGGCGGTCAGGAGCGGCACCTTGCCGATCTCGCGGAGGTAGAGGCGAAGGGAGTCGAGCGACGGCTCGACGGTGAGGTCGAGCTTCGGGACTGCGGCCACCTTTTCGTCCTCGACCGGCGGCTGCTCGTGCGGCGGCGCCTTGTGCTGCTCGCCCTCGACGAGATCGACCCCGTGCTCGACGAGGTACGTGTAGAAGTCCTCGATCTGCTCCTTCGAGAGCTCGACGTCCTCGAGCCCGGTGACGATCTCGTCGTAGGAGAGGAAGCCTTTCTCCTTCCCCTCGGCGACGAGCTTGTGGAGCTCCTCGACGTCAGGAAGCGAGATTTCGACGGTGAGCACGTCCCGAACCTCCCGGCCTAGTGGTTGCACTGCGGCACTGCTACAACCGACCGCGACCGGCTACCGCCGGTACCCCGGTCCTCCCTCATTCCCGAGCCGGATACTAGTCAGGGTTCGGCAATTCGTAAAGAAGATGTCAACGCGTGGTGACGACCTCGCCGACCCGCTCGCCGCGGGTGTTGAGGACGGGGCGCTCTGCGAGCTCCGGCAGGTCGACGCCGAACCGTTCGAGAAAAGCCGCGAGCGCGGGGGCATGAGCGCGGCCGGCGCCGTCCTCCGCCTTGAGGGAAATGCCGATTCCGTCCGGGCCGGCGGCGCAGAGGAGCCCCTCCGCGCCGCCCTTTGCGAGCCAGCCGGGGGCGCCGCGCATGAGGAGGTAGTCGGCACCGTCGGGGCCGCCGACGATGTCCGGACGCGCGCGCATCGCGGCCGCCACGCGCTCGCCTCCCGGTAGCGACTCGAGTCGCGAGAACGCGTGCGCCATCCGCTCGAGCGTGAGCCCGAAGGTGACGATGCCGCAGCCGTCGGTGCCCGTCTGCATCACTTCCGGCGCGAGCTCCGCGGCCTCGGCGTGCACGGCCCGGCAGGCCTGCTGGACAGGATGATCGGGCAGGCGGTACCCGCCTGTCGGCCAGCCGCGAGCCTGGCAGAGCGCGAGCATTCCGGCGTGGTTGCCGGAGCAGTTGTTGTGGATCCGCTGGGGCGGCCGGCCTTCTTGTAAGCCGAGCTCGAGTTCGTCCTCTGTCGCCTCGGCTCGTGCGAGCAGCGCGCGCACGGCGGCCACCTGCTCCGGCGTGTCACGGTGCGAGGCGCAGGCGATCGCGAGCTCGTCGTCCGGCAGGTCATCGCGAGCTCGCACGAGCGGGAGCGCCTGGAGCGGCTTCGACGAGGAGCGCATGAAGCAGGTCAGCAACGGGTCGCCCGCCGCCTCGACGACGTCGCCCGCACGGACGGCGATGGCATGAACTCGATGCACCGCCTCGACGACCCCGTTCCTCCGCACCTCGACGAACAGCGGCTCCGTCACTCTCGGAGCCTACGACCGGTGGCAGCCACCGTGACGAAACTGTGACAAAGCTTCAACAGAGCTGCGCGGGTTCTTGCGCCAGGGTTCGTTGCCAGTGGCGCACCAGCTACGAGACGTCTCCGCCGGCATGTTCCACGTCTACACGCACTGCGTCTGGGCGGCACCGGCCCATTTCCGCGACGACGTCGACCGGATCGAGTTTCTGCGGGGGCTTGCTCGCGTGACGGCAGGTTCCGAGTGGCGGTGCATGGGCTTCTGTCTGATGCGAACGCACTACCACCTTCTCGTCGAGGTCACCGAGGGGACTCTTCCTGTCGCCATGCAATCCCTGAACCACGGCTACGCATGCCACTTCAACCGGCGGCACGGACTCCGGGGCCACGTTCAGTCGCGCCGGTACGGCTCACGCCGCATCAACGGCACGGAGGACATCGTCGGCACATACACGTATGCGATGAACAATCCCGTCGAGGCTGGCCTCTGCACCAGGGCCAGCCTGTGGACGTGGAGCAGCTTCCAGGGCACGCTCGGCCTGCAGGAACGCAACTCGTTCATCGACGACGGTCCCGTTCTTGGCTGCTTCCGCCGCGAGCTCGATCCGATCGTTGCGCTTCGTCGCGCTGTGGAGCGTTTTTGACGAAGACGTGCGGTGGCTGCCACCGGGTCTTGGGCGCGGGTACCGTTCGCAACGATGCCGGAGCTGCCGGAGATGGAGGCGTGGCGGCGCCAGCTGGACGAGGCCGTCGCCGCGTTTCCGGTGGCGAAGGCAGGGCCCGCGCACATCGCCACACTGAAGACGTTCGACCCGCCGCTCGCCACGCTCGACGGCCGGCGCTTCGCAGGAGCCGAGCGGCGCGGCAAGCGCCTCCTCTTCCCCACCGACGACGGCGAGCTCGTCCTCCTCGTGCACCTCATGACCGCCGGACGCCTACGTTACATCCAGGCCGGCGCGGCGGCCCCGAAAACACCCGCCCTCCGGCTCGAGTTCGCCGGCGGCAGCCAGCTCGTCCTCACCGAGGCCGGCAAGAAGAAGCGCGCCGGCGTCTGGCTACTCACGCCCGAGGCCGCGGAGGCCGAGCTCGCGCACCTCGGCCCGGAAGCTCTCGGCCTCGGCCCCGAGCGGCTCGGCGAGATCCTCAACGGGGAGTCGCGTCGGCTGCATGCGCTCCTCCGCAACCAGCACCTGATCGCCGGCATCGGCCGCGCATGGGCGAACGAGATCCTCCACTCCGCGAAGTTGTCCCCATACGCACTTTCCGGAGACCTCGACGACGAGGAGACTGCCCGTCTCGCCGAAGCGATCGACTCCGAGCTGGAGCGAGGGCTCGAGCTGCGAGAGAGCGGAGCCTCGGACGAGCAGACGTGCCGCGTCCACCGCCGCCTCGGTGAGCCGTGCCACGTCTGCGGCACGCCGCTCGCCCAGGTCGCCTTCGAGGAGCACACGATCTACTACTGCCCGACCTGCCAAACCGGCGGCCGCGTCCTCAAGGACCGGCGGCTTTCTCGTCTCCTGCGCTAGACGGTTAGGCTCCCGCAATGGCAACGGTCGCGGAGGTCATGAACGCGAAAGTCCTCGCCGTCGACCCGACGGCCTCCATCGGTGAGGCCGCCGAGAAGATGATGGACGCGGGCGTCGGCGCCGTCGTCGTGATGGAGGACATGGTGCGGCTCGTGGGCATCGTCACCGAGCGCGACATCCTCCGCGCAGTGGCGCAGCGGGCGCGCGCCGCCGAGGCGCGGGTGCGACAGTGGATGACCGAGAGCGTGATCACGATCGAGCCGGAGACGACCGTCGAGGAGGCTGCGAAGATGATGTTCGAGCGCAACTTCCGGCACCTTCCAGTGACGAAGGACGGCCGACTGCTCGGTATCGTCAGCCTCCGCCGCCTGTCGCAGTGGGAGTTCGAGCACTCGAAGCGTTAGCAAGTCCGTCGGACCGGCTCATTAGGGTCGGGCGCGTGATCAGGCTCTTCCCGAATCGCGGCGGCTGGCTCGAGGTCGTCTGCGGACCGATGTTCAGCGGCAAGAGCGAGGAGCTCATCCGCCGGCTGCGACGCGCCGAGATCGCCGGCCAGCGCGTCCTGATCGTGAAGCCACGGCTCGACAACCGGTACGACATCGGCCATGTCGTCAGCCACGCCGGCGCCCGGATGCGGGCCGTCGCGGTCGACGACCCAGCCGACATCCCGGGTCTCGTCGAGGGATACGACGTCGTCGGCGTCGACGAGGTCCAGTTCTTCTCGCCGGAGATCGTGCTCGTCCTCGACGGTCTCGTGGAGGGAGGACTGCGCATCGTCGCCTGCGGCCTCGACCAGGACTTCCGCGGCTTCCCGTTCGGCGCCATGCCCGAGCTCCTCTGCCGGGCCGAGCTCGTGGACAAGCTGCAGGCCGTCTGCCACCGCTGCGGCGGGCCGGCCACCATGACGCAGCGGCTCGTCGACGGCGCCCCCGCCGCCGCGGACGGCGCGACCATCGTCGTCGGGGCGCTCGAGCAGTACGAGGCGCGCTGCCGCGCGTGCCACGAGCTCGTGGCGCCTGTTCGAGCGGCGGGCTAGGCCCTAGGCCAGCCGGATCGTCAGCGTCTCGCCGGCGACGGAGACCGAGCCGCCGAGACGCCTCATGAGCCGCGCCGCAACCGCCGCCCCGAGGTCGCGGAGGTCGTCGCCGAGGACGACGGGCGCGGATGAGGCCGTGACCGGCGAGAGGCGGAGCTCCAGACCGTCCACCGCGACCTCGACACGTTCCAGCCCGCCGTGCCGCAGCGCCGCCTGGAAGAGCGCCGCCAGGCCGCGCTCGACCGCTTCCGCGTCCGTCTCGACAGCTACGCCCGAGCCCGTCACACCCACGCGATCCTCACCGAGCCGCAGCGCAGCCGCACGAGCGAGCTCGAGCGTGTCGGCCTCGCGCGGCGTGGGCTCGTACCGATCGGACTCGATCCGCGCCGCGAGCGACAGCTCGTCGATCAGCTCGGCGAGCTGCGCGGACGCCGCGTCGATCATCTCGACGTACCGGTCGGCGGGCGGCTCGAGCCCGCCGCCGCGCGCGAGCGTCGTCGCGAAGCCGTGCACGGTGGCGAGCGGCGTCCGTAGGTCGTGGCACGCGAGCGAGACGAGCCGGGCGAAATCGGTGTCGTCGGGCAAGACGGGTCTAACCTAGCGCCTATGGCTCGCGCGACACGCCCGCAGATGCCCGACCTCCAATCCGCCATGCCGGAGGTCGCGCTCGGCCTCTCCAGCGTTGGTGTGACCGGCGTCCAGAAAGCCGTCCGGATCGGGCGCGGCCGTGGCGAGAAGCTCATCGCGGCGACGATCGACTGCACGGTCGACCTCGACCCGCGCCGGAAGGGCGTCCACATGTCGCGCTTCCCCGAGCTCTTCGAGGAGGCCGTCGAGGGTGTCGTCGACGACGACGCGTTTCTGGTCGAGGATCTCGCGGAGCACGTCGCGCGCCGCATCGTCGACCGGCAGGAGGCCCTGCTCGCCGAGGTGAGAATCACGGCGCGCTACCCGTACGAGCGGCGGACGCCCGTCACGAAGCTCGCCACACAGGAGATGGTCTCGTTGATCGGGATCGCCGCCGCCTCCCCGGAACGCGTCCGGCGCGTCGTCGGCGTCGAGGCGACCGGAATCAACGCCTGCCCATGCGCGCAGGGCCTCGTGCGCGGTGCCGCCGCCGACCGGCTGCTCGAGGCGGGTTTCGACGGCCGCGACGTCGAACGAATCCTCGAGCTCGTCCCGCTCGCGACACACAACCAGCGCGGCCGCGGCACGCTCCTCGTCGGCACCGCCGAGCGTCTCAACGCGGAGCGGCTCGTCGAGATCGTCGAGGGCTCGATGAGCTCGCCGATCTACGAGCTCCTCAAGCGGCCCGACGAGCTGTTCGTCGTCGAGCACGCGCACCTGCAGCCGCGCTTCGTCGAGGACTCGGTGCGCGTCGCGCTCAAGAGCGTCCTCGACGAGCTGCCCCGGCTCGGCGACGGCGACTTCGTCCTCGCGCGCCAGGTCAACTTCGAGACGATCCACGCCCACGAGGTCGTCGCCGAGCGCCACGGCAGGGTCGGTGAGCTGCGTGAGGAACTGAAGAGCGGCGGCCATGGTCCGGCCGCCCATGCCGTGTTGAGGGATTGGCTTCGCGCATAGACGAAGCTAAGATCGCGGCCGGGTCTCGGGTCAGCCAGTAGAGGGGGCGACAAAAAATGAAGGGATTCGTCCTGATGGCGTGCGCCGTCGCGGCGGGCATGGTTCTCTGGGGGTCAGCCGCAGGGGCAGCTCAGGACGGCTCGGCGGGGCCGCTGGCCCAGAGCGTCGCCGTGTCCACGCGTCACATCCCGCTCTCCAGGGCTGCTGGCATTGCCAAGCCGCAGGCCCTGGCGGGGGTGCCCGCCAAGGGCAGCTACGCGTTCCTCCTCAAGCTCGGGACCGAGCCGACGGCTCGCGTATACGACGCGAGCCTTCCCCATGGCCTGAGCGCCGCCCGCACGGCCGCGAAGGACCAGCTGGCAACGGTGCGCGCAGCGCAGAGCCGCGTGATCGCGGCGCTGCCCACCGGCTCGCATGTCCTCTACCAGACGC